>NZ_FOER01000011.1:0-142129 GCF_900110805.1 Butyrivibrio sp. TB
CTTGGAAATAATTTTTAACTATCGATTCCGACCATAATAATGCTAATTATCAGTTCTAGTAATAACATCTATCCTTCTTAACTTACTGACATTGGCTCTGAACAGTACCGCAAAAAGGGCAAAATCTGGCTTCAATTTTAATCTCTTCTCCGCATTCTTTGCAGATCATATTATATCTCCTGTAAAAATATAAATAATTTTATTTCAAACCTGCAGCATAAGCTGTGATCGCTGCTACAGTCTTGGCGTCTTGTATCTGACCATCTGATATCATCTTAAGAAGTTCACTGACTTCATATATTTCGTTACTGATATCTTCGCCTTCATCAAGATGCTTGCCTGTAGCTGCCTTAGTGCAATCTCTTGCAAGATAGATATCAAGCCACTCGTTACAGTATGCAACAGCTACCTGGATTCTTAAAAGATGACTAAACTCATCTGACGTATATCCGGTCTCTTCTACGAGTTCTCTTTTGGCACAGACAAGAGTACTCTCATCATCCGGCTCTATTCCTCCTGCCGGAATCTCAAGTATAGTATCATCAACAGCAGGTCTATACTGTCTTATAAGAAGTATCCTTCCATCCGGAAGAACAGGAAGTATACAAGCTCCATACCCTTTTTTGTGACATACAAAATCCCAGTTATGAATGCTTCCGTCAGGATATTGCATCTTGTCTTTATAAAGATCGACAACCTCGCCCTCAAATGCGATAGTTCTATCAAGGCGCTTTAATTTTTTGTCCATAATAAAAATGTCTCCATCTAACGAAAATCATATTCTTAATAATAACATATAATCCGGAATTGGACATAGAAGTACATCACTGCACTTCTATATCTGTCTTGGACAGATCCTATGTCCGGCATAATAGGACATCCAACATAACAGAATATCCGGCATAACAGAATATCTGGCATAACAGAATATCTGGCATAACAGAATATCCAACATAACACGAGCCTTCGGTGATATTACCGAAGGCTCGCAACGTTTATACATTAGATCTTAACTTATTAAACGTTCTTGTTCTCAACATTGATAACTGCCTTGTCAGCATCAAGCTTAACATTGCGATCTGTCTTAGCCTCGTATGTATTAGCTTTCATAACATCTGTGAGATCAAATCCTGTAGTCTCTCTTACTGATTCGATAGTCTTGGCAAGAACTCCCGGAACATATCCGCCAATGCTGCCTACTCCTGACTCACCGTTACCGGAATCGATAATAGTAACCTTATCAATAGCTGCAAGAGGCTCTGCAATAGCCTTAGCCATCTCAGGAAGCTTCTCTACTACCATCTGAGTCATAGCTGCCTGACCGTACTTCTTAAGAGCTTCAGCCTTCTTATCCATAGCAGCAGCTTCTGCTTCACCCTTTGCCTTGATTGCTTCAGCTTCTGCAAGACCCTTAGCCTTAGTTGCAGCAGCTTCTGCTTCACCGGCTACGCGTACTGCTTCAGCTTCCTTCTGCTTCTCAGCAAGTCTTGCTTCTGCTTCTGCGATTCTCTTATACTTATCAGCATCAGCTGCCTGCTGTGTCTGGAATCTCTGTGCTTCAGCGAGCTGCTGGAGACGATATCTTTCAGCATCAGCCTGTTTACGAATAGAAGCATTGAGCTGCTGTTCCTGAACAGCTGCTTCCTGTTCCTTGATCTGTACTTCTTTTTCCTGCTTAGCAATAAGTGCATCAGCTGTCTTGATCTCGATAGTCTTCATCTGTTCCTGCTTCTGGATCTCATAAGCAGCATCAGCTTCAGCCTTCTTGGTATCAGCCTGAACCTTAAGGTCAGCCTGCTTGATCTGAAGTTCGTTGTTCTTGGTAGCGATAACAGTCTCTGAAGTAACACGAGCATCGTTAGCTTCCTGCTTAGCAAGAGCCTGAGCTACTGCGATCTCCTTCTCTGCATTGGCACGAGAGATCTCAGCGTTCTGACGGATAGCAACTGTATTGGCGATACCAAGGTTCTCGATAACTCCAAGACCTGCATCATCAATGTTCTGAATATTGAAAGATACGATCTCAAGACCCATCTTAGCCATATCTACGGCTGCATTCTCCTGAACCTTGGTAGCGAATGTCTTACGATCATTCATGATATCAACAAGTTTCATGGAACCGATGATCTCACGAAGATTACCTTCAAGGACATTCACAACCATATCATTGATGTACTTGGAATCCTTGTTAAGGAAGTTCTCAGCAGCGTGACGGATCATCTCATCCTTAAGGCTGATCTTAACAGTTGCAACGGAATCAACCATGATATTGATATAGTCTAGAGTAGGAATTGTCTTTGATGTCTTAACATCAACAGATAACATTTTGAGTGACAGACGATCGATTCTCTGAAGGAAAGGCCACTTTACAGATGATCTACCTGTTATGATCTTAGGCTCCTTGCGAAGACCTGAGATGATAACAACTTCATCAGTCGGTGCCTTGACATATCCCATAGCACTAAGGATACAGATAATTAAGAAAATTACAATTGCGACAATAATAGGTGTTGGTAACATATTGAACCCCTTTCCAAATTATGAATATAAAACTCCTCCGGTTTTCCCCGGTACATTGACAATTATAGTCTAGCCGCTATACGCAAATCAACCTTCAAAACTGTCAATTCATCGCCTTAATTTGTCATTTCGTCAGAATTAAAAAGAATAATGTCTGATATCTAATTAGATGTACATATATTCACGGAATAATGTTATTATATTAATAAATAATTCATCCACACCTATTAGGAGGATCATATGAGCGAAGAAGCCCTTACTCCCGGCATCAAACGTGGTTTCATACTGATAAGAGATGATTTCCAAAGAGAAGGCGAGTCTTATGCCGACCTGTCCGAATATGAGCAGGAGGATATGTTTTTGTACCCAAGACTGCGTGAGTGCTTCCTTTATGAATATAACGGATCTCCATGCAGAGTGTTCGAAGTAGATGTAATAGATGAAATAGAAAAAGATCCTGACAGCCGCAAAGACAGGTACTATACCAATAAAGTCCGCATCATGAGAATGGTTCCTGTAGAAAAGCTCATGGAAGAGATGAATATAGGCCATAACTGTACAGGATACTGCAATTCCGGCGATGACAATATAGGAGACAACAACTCCGGCTATGGTAATATGGGAAGCAAGAATTCCGGATCCTTCAATATAGGTGATGTCAATTCAGGCTCCTTTAACGCCGGCGACTGCAACGTCGGCGAAGGCAATGTCGGATATTATAACTCAGGCGAAAGAAATAATGGCAATCACAACGCCGGATGCTGCAATAACGGTGATTATAATGCCGGAGACTTCAATTGTGGTAATTATAATTCCGGAGCATTCTGCACAGGCGAGACTCCATTCATGCTCTTCAATCAGCCATCTCCCATCACTCGCGATGAGTGGATGAATTCCGAAGCAAGAGATATACTGATTCTAATGCCCAAAAAATCAACCAAATGGAACAATTCCATGGGCCTTACAGAAAAAGAATTTCAGGCTCAACCAATCTACGGCGGCGATGAACAACTGGATGGGCCTACAGTTCCCCATTATGACAAATCTGACAGACAGATTTGGTGGGACAAACTTCCTCAGGACAAAAAAGACATAGTATTTGCTATTCCGGGTTTCGACAAAGAGATTTTTGAAGAATGTACCGGTATACACGTTAGTTAAAATCAACAACACCTGTAAATAAAGATCAAATGCCAATCCCCTTAGATAGACGATATATATTATCTGCATCTATTTAGGGGGATTTTTGTCAAAAAACGCCAATCATTTTTGTAAGAGTTTACACAGAAGCATACTTAAACGTTTAAGGCAATTGTTTACTTTTCACAAACTTTTAAGGTTCGCATTGTAAAATGTGATAACCACGCGTTTTTCCACATTTAAAAATGACGAATGATTTTTCAGGTTCTAAAAAGCCGCGTAATTTAGCGTTTTTTTGCTAACAATTGTGATAGAATACTGTCCGTAGGCTTTTGAGAGCAGCAAATTGGGTGGTTTATGTAGCTGCAATGACTAGTATTTTATAGAGAGGACGGATATGAATATGTGTATGTGGCGGATGATTGATTCTTTTGCTCAGCATATGATAGTAGAAGCTATGCAGCAGCACAAAGAAAGATGTAAAAGTTGGAAAGATGGGCGTATCAGCAAATATTGGATGGAAACCGATAAGAATGGCATGACTGTTCTGTGCATCCAATATGAAAGTGGTCATGTATGGCATTACCACAGAGCTCCTCAGAGCAACTTAATAAGTATATATTAAATATAAGTATTGCATACTTTTAATATACTTAATTTCATTTATAAAACTTGTATTTATCAGATATACTTTTACTATTTAAAATAATCCCGAAGCGTTTTCTGCAACACTTCGGGATTTTTATTATTAATGACTTAAACTTCCCACTTGGACGGACCGGCATCCCCAAGTGGGAAGTTTGAGTTAATGAGCTCCGCTCCAGTTCGCAATAATAAGAAGGGTCCCCTTTCTTACTGATATCTGAGCAACTTCATCTATAATGAATTCATTACTTGTTCCTATCGGAAAATCATCACCGATGATTCCATCTTCCATCTCATATTCAAGGCCTTTTAGTGTCACTCCTTCTGCCTTTCCGCCAATTGAAAAAACAGAAAGAATACCGGTCATACCCCTGTTAAAACTGATAGTTTCATTCTCTGCAATAAGAACTATCTGTGAAGGCTCCATGATATAACCCTTACCGCCATGCCTTTTGATATACACAAGCGCCTGGATATTGGATATGGAATGATCAAATCTGCTTCCGCCAAGTGCTCCGTACAAGTAAAACTTCTTGTAGCCTCTCTCAAATCCAATCTTTATAGCCTTCATGGTATCTGTATCATCCTTGTGAACATCAAGGCCCAGTATCCTGTTAGGATCTTCTAAAACAATCTCTCTTAGAGAATTCATAGCTTCCGGATAAGAAGACATTGAATCAAAATCTCCAACGATAAGATCAGGCAGTATTCCCATACGATCCAGATAGCGAAAGCCCGCATCACAAGCGATCAGATAATCTTCATCCTGAATATTCAGATCAACCGGTTCGAAATCCCCGGCAGATACTATTATGCATTTTCCATCTCTATAGTCCATATCTTAATAGCCTCGATCTAATCGCTTAAGCTCCTGCACCTTGAGCTGCAGCATCTGGCGTAGCCTCGGGCGTCGCTGCATCAGGTGTCTGCGCTGCTGCATTGGGATCTACAACTGCACCTGTAGCAGGATCTATATATGTCCATGTATTAGGATCTATATAAAGGCCTGTAGCAGGATCAATATAGAATCCAGTGCCCGGGTCGATCTGAAGTCCTGTGTTAGGATCATACATAGCTCCGGTTTCAGGATCTACGATAACATTGGGAGTAGCACCTGTATCTGCAGGCTCCTCATTGGTATTAGCAGGCTGAGTATTAACATTATCGGAGGATGTGTCTTCTTCTTCTTCCTCTTCCAACTCCTCATCAATTACTGTCTCAAGATCTTCATCGCCCCAGTTATTGATAGTCGTCCTTGTCTTAGTACCATCTTCACTTGTTATAACTTCCTGATATGTGTAATTAACAATATCTCCTTCGTATTCACAAGTCAGATAATATGTCACATGAGGAAAATAAGTTCCGCCTGATACAGAAGGCTCGTAATTCATGCTGATCTTGCCGGATCTTATAACTTCTTCATCTTCCGCATTTTCTTCTAGATCAGTTTCATCTTCTGAGTTATCTATATAAGTATCTTCTGAGGCATCTTTAGAAGCATCTTCTGAAGCACCATTAGAAGCATTTTCAGAAGCATCTTTGGAAGCATTCTCAAAATCATCATCAGAATCATCTTCTACGGCATCTTCAAAAACATCTTCTGAGGCGTCTTCAGAAACAGCTTCTGAGGCGTCTTCAATAGCACTTTCTTCTGATTCAAGCTCTGCTATTTCAGCTTTTGCCTCTTCCGCAGTCTGCACCTCATCATATGTAAGCTGAAGTGTTATCACACCCTTGGTAGCCGGATTCTCACTAAAATCCGGGAAATGATAAGTCCATAAGTTATCTTCAAGTGTCATAACTATGCCTTCCTGACAGAAAGCATTCTCCATCTCAAGTTCAAGATACTGATCTTCTCCGCTTATCAAATACTCTTTTAATGAAATAACATCATCGCTTATCATGAAGTCCCTGAAAGGTTCAACATCTCCGGATTCTATAAGCGGCCAGATGCTATCAAAAACACCGGACACTTTATCCGCGTCTTCAAGGCAGGCTATAAAAGAGTTAAGTGAACTACTCTCTCCAAGAAGAGTTCTGGCATCTTTGACAAGAAGTGCATAATCACTACAATTCTTGGTATTGATCCATACTACATTGCCTTCCGGAATGATATATCTTGCTATAAGCATCTCAAGCTCATCACTTGGATACATCTCATATATATCAAGCATAGAAGATACTGCGTCAATATATTGGTCAAAAGTAGCCTCGTCTTCATCCATAGACCAGAACAGTACACTATCTCCTGACGAGTTCTTATCGATCATACAATAGCTGTAAAGAGTACTCAGAAGCTGAAGAGCATCTTCATTACTTCCATCGATCTTAAGAACATCAAGAACATCCTCTACAGCTTCAAAACTACCTCCGGATGTCTGGATAGCGGCAATAACACTGTTAAGCTTTAATGAGATGTAATTATCAAGCATAGACTGATCACTGGTGTTCAGCCAGCCATTGTACAGAACATTCATTACATTCTCAGTATCGTTAAGAGTAGCATAGCAGTTAGCAAGCTCTTCATAAGCGATCAAAGATTTACTGTCAACACCTATAGCCTGCTCGTAGTATTTGATGGCATCTGCATAATCACCATTATTCTGCGCAGACTGTGCCAGTGCAAGTGCTCTTGTAAATCGAACAGCTGTCATATTCTGATACAGCTTATAAGTACCAAAAAGACATACAAATAACAGCACGAATATCAAAACGATCTGTCCTATATCAAAAGCCTTCCAGAATCTTGCCTTCTTTTGAGCTCTCGCTATATCTTCATCGTTGTCATCTTCATCAGCACTATCGTTTGTATCTTGAGCTTCTTTGAAAGAATCCGAATCCGTCTTGTCATCATTTTTTTCTTTGGAAGTATCAGCCTTGGCCTTGGCATCCTCTTTGGTCTTGGGATCATCAACCTTGACCTTGGCATCCTCTTTGGTCTTGGGATCATCAGCCTTGGCCTTGGCATCCTCTTTGGTCTTGGGATCATCAGCCTTAACCTTTGCATCCTCTTTGGTCTTGGTATCATCAGCCTTAACCTTATCATCCCCTGTTATTTTAGGATCCTTCTTATCTTCATTTTTAAATAACTCTTCTTCCGGATCCACTGTTGTGACATACTCTTCTTTCTCAGAAGTACCTGATTCTTCCGGCTTCTTGGCATTCTCTAAAGAATTGTCAGCATTCTTTCCTATACTTTTAGTATCTTTAGTCATGCTTTTAGTATCTTTATTGATGTTTTCGTTTTTGTTTTCGTTTACTCTTTTATTGTTTTTATCATTAGCCATCCCGATTAAACTCCAATTATTCAAGACATCCCCTGGTATTAGCTATCCCCTTTTTAGACGGATGTTCACAATTACTGATCCGCCTGAAAACCATAAGAAATTGTACCTATATATCCTTGAAAAAAGCTTAAACAGACCACAAGTCATCAGCCGTTGTAGATACAGCATCTGCCCCTGCATCAAGAGCTGCAACTACATCCTTCTTGGTCCTAAGAAGTCCACTGGCAATAATAGGAATACCTACCGCCTTTCTCACATCAGCCGTAACCGATGGCATGACGCCGGGAAGTATCTCTATGGCATCAGGCTCATATTCCCTTATCTGTTTCATCATATTATTATAAGCTATGGAATCGATCACAAAGGTCCTCTGAATAGCGATCAGATCCAGCTCCTTAGCCCTCTTTACAAGCAAAGGCTTCGTCGAAATGATCCCCTTAGCCTTAGTACTGTTCCTGATATAATCAACAGCAACTTCCTTCATTGAAAGGCCGTTTACAAGATCTGCATGAACTATAGCAATCTTTGAAGCTCTGTCTACCTTCTCAACAATATCACCTATATTACAAATATTACCATACAAAATAAAGATAATCCCGCAATCACAAGAAAGCGCCTTAGTAAGCCCCTTCTCATCTTTAACCGCTGCTATAACAGGTGAATCCGCAAGTATGTCAGAAAGATTTGTATTCATAAGAAGTCCCTGCCCTTCTACTTTAGGATAACATCAGCTGTCCCATCTGCGCAATCGAGTCATAGATAGCATCAGGCTTGGTATCACTACTGTCAACATCCTCAAGATGAGTCTCTCCAGTCAGTACCAAAACACCGCGAGCGCCGTTATTGACTCCGGTTGCAACATCAGTATAAAGCCTGTCACCTACAAACGTAATATTCTCTCTCTTATATCCGGTCTTGTCAAGAATCATATCAACCGTCTCTTTAAAGGGCTTGCCTACATATCTGGGCTGTCTTCCTGTTGACAGACTGATCGCAGCGCATATCGCACCGCAGTCCGGAATAAATCCCCCCTCAACAGGGCAATTGATATCCATATGTGTTGCAAGGAAAGTAGCTCCCTGCCTTATGAAAGTGCAGGCTCTTTCAAGCTTCTCATAAGTAAGAGTCTTATCAAAACTTACAACAACAATATCCGGGTGCTCGTCATCCAGCTTGATACCCGCATCCTCGAAGCTCTCGATAAGAGGCTTTGTACCAAGCAGATATACGGACTGTCCCGGATATTTGCTCTTAAGGAATCTGATCATAACATCCCCAGACGTCATGATCTTGTCCCTTGTTATGAAGCATCCCATGCCAGCAAGCTTGTCAATATAAGCCTCCGGCCTTGTTGATGCATTATTTGTAAAAAAAAGATAATCCTTCCCTTTCTTTGTAGCAGCCTCAATAAAGGAAAGCGCCCCTGGGAGAATATTATCTCCAAGGTAAAATGTGCCATCCATATCAAGCACGAAAAGATCTGTATCTTCAAGTAACTTCTTTTTATCCATGGTCGTTAAAAGCCCTTCCTTAACGAATCCGCCTTTAAGATCCATAGAATATGTCTATCGAAAAAGATCTTTTGCCATATGTATATAGCACTCTAAGAGATCAATGAAATCAGCGAACCGTTATTATCAGATAGCAGCGCTCCTTCCAACATCCTTGGTTGCGATCACATCAACTCCCGTATCTGCAACATTTTTTATGATCACATCTCCGATATGAATAGGCGCTGTCACAGTAACCTCGCGAATCTCTTTCATGATATCGAAAATCTTTCCCTTAGGAATATCATTTTCTGTTTTAACAGAAACCCTCGCGATAGTACCATCGTTTATTTTAACACTACTTGTAACTATACGGGTAGGGTTTGTTACTTCTTTTTTGCCATAAGCTTCGCCCCTTGGGCAGGTATTGCCTGTAACAGTGATATTATCTGCATCTTCCATATTCACAGTAAGCTGGCATCCCATAGGACAGCCTATACATATAAGTTCTCTTGTCTCCATAAAAGCCTCCAAAACCATGCGTATCAGACAGTTCAATTATGCTTATTGCCATCACGCCTTTATATATCAGTTCTCTTGTGTGCATATGCGTATTGATTCAATATTTTTATAATTGTCAAAAGAGTTTTTGGTAAGGATCACCTGCTCCATCTCTCCGGGAGCCATGACTCTCTTTTTGATATTCTGAACCTTCTCATCGCCATAATATACGCAGACGCTGCGATTCTTGTATACATCCCCAACTCTGAATCTCACAACCACCTTGTCATTCATGTTAGTAATATCAAGACTTTGAGGAACTGTATAACGGACGCCGCCATCAGCGATCAGAGTTATGACCTTGCCTCCTTCACTCTTACCACCATTTATGTAAGAAGCTGCATTCTTGCCGGCAAGTGAAGCCTCTTCCGAAACATAATCCACAAGATCATGCACATGAAGGACATTGCCACATGCAAAGATCCCGTCAATGCTTGTCTCGAGCTTATCACTTACATTAGGCCCACTAGTCACAGGACACATCGAAGCTCCAATGCCCCTCGTAAGTTCATTCTCAGGAAGAAGTCCACATGATAATAGAAGTGTATCTGCTTCATAATGCTGCTCTGTTCCCGGGATAGGTTTTTTGTTATCATCAACCTGAGCTATCGTAATGCCTGTCACATGGTCTTTTCCTTCAATATCAACAACAGTATGGCTCAGTTTAAGCGGAATACCATAGTCATCAAGGCACTGCACTATATTCCTCTTAAGGCCTCCCGAATACGGCATAAGTTCTGCCACAACCTCAACCTTAGCTCCTTCCAAAGTCATACGGCGAGCCATGATAAGACCTATATCACCGGAACCCAAGATCACAACCTTTCGCCCCACCATATGGCCTTCAATATTCATAAGACGCTGCGCAGTTCCTGCAGTATAGATACCCGCCGGTCTGAATCCCGGGATATTAAGTGCTCCTCTCGGGCGTTCCCTGCATCCCATAGCCAGCACTATCGCCTTAGCCTTGATAGTAGTAAGACCATCTTCTTTATTGATATAAGTAACTTCCTTATCTTTACTGATATCTATGACCATAGTATTAAGTTTATATGCGATCTTCTCATTAACAACACGCTCTATAAAACGTCCTGCATATTCAGGGCCTGTCAGCTCCTCCTTGAATGTATGAAGACCAAATCCATTGTGAATGCACTGATTCAGGATCCCTCCTAGAATATGGTCACGCTCAAGTATCAGTATATCTTCTACGCCTTCTTTCCTGGCAGAAAGCGCTGCAGCAAGCCCTGCCGGGCCGCCTCCTATGATCACAAGATCTGTTGTATTTTTAATAGTACTATTCATAATAGTCCTTTCATCTATATAATGAGGCAGGTATCAAAAGCCCCTTTTGACATCAATTACCTGTATTCAACACAATTCTCTTTTTCTAAGGCCAAACAGCAATCCAGAAAGATTATCAGATCTAAAAAAATCTAATTCCTTCCAACTTCATCCCTTGGATCACCCACTATAAGCTCAGAACCTCTTCTGTTCTTACAAACCTGCGTAACCGGAATACCGAGTTCTTCTGCGATTATCTCCATGGTACGAGGCGTGCAAAAACCAGCCTGGCATCTGCCCATTCCGGCTCTTGTGCGGCGCTTTACACCATCCATTGACCTTGCTCCAAGTGTTCTCCTTATAGAGTTTCTAATCTCGCCTTCAGAGATACCCTCGCAGCGGCAGATGATAGTTCCATACGAAGGATCTTCCTTTATAAGAGCTGCCCTTTCGTCAAAAGACATCTCGGCTACATGAGGTATTCCTTTCCTTGTTGCAATAAAGTTATCTTTCTTTAAGGCTCCGGCCTTTTTGGCAATCTCATCTGCAAGATATACGCCTATAGCCGGCGCGCTGCTAAGTCCCGGAGACTCGATTCCAGCTGCGTCATAGAAGCCTTCTGCATCCTCGCATTCACCGATTATGAAGTCGTCACCGTCTTCATGAGCACGAAGTCCGGAAAAAGATGTTATCGTCTGGCGAAATGGAACATTCTTAACACTGATCATAGCTTTACTTGTCAGATCATCAAGTTCTGTAGCTGATGTTGAGGTAAGCTCTTTGTTATCAACATCTACAGCAGTAGGCCCTGCAAGAAGATTGCCATGAACAGTAGGTGTTACAAGGACTCCCTTACCGTATTTTCCCGGAAGCTGGAATATAGTATGAGATACATATGTTCCTACTTCCTTATCCATGAGCTTGTAATCGCCCTTACGAGGAGTTATGTGGATCTTCTTATCAGAGACCATATTGTGGATCTTATCTGCATAGACTCCTGCAGCATTAACCACATATTTGGTGGTTATCTCTCCATTGTCAGTCCTTATACTATAACCGCCATCAATCTTTCTTATATTCTGAACTTCTGTGTTAAATCGAAATTCCACGCCGTTATCACAGGCATTCTCTGCAAGAGCTATAGTAAGATTAAAAGGGCACACAATAGCACCGGTTCTTGCCAGTAGAGCTGCAACAACTTCATCCGATACATTGGGTTCAAGCTCCCTTGCCTGATCGCCTGTTATTATCTCAAGGCCCTCTACTCCATTCTTGATACCCCTGTCATACAACTCATTAAGTTTAGGCATATCGTCTTTGTCAAAGCACAAAACCATAGACCCATTTTTCTTATAAGGAAAGTCAAGCTCTCTTGACAGCTCTTCCATCATCCTGCTGCCGAGGACATTGAACCTTGCCTTAACAGAACCCGGCTCTGCATCAAATCCTGCATGCACTATGGCACTATTAGCCTTGGACGTACCGGAACATACATCTTCTTCTTTTTCCAAAAGCACTGTCTTTAGATCATAAGCTGACAACTGCCTTGCTATGGAGCATCCAACAACACCGCCCCCAATGATTACTACATCTGTGTTCATAGATTTTTCTCCTTTAAAAGACTCTCTACTACCGGCTTTGTAAACTTTCGAAACAACCTTTGCAATCTCTATCCTTACTATGCGCATAAGAAAAATTAAATGCTCACAAGAAAGAATAAATGCTCATAAAAAATAAATGCACATAAGAAGGAATAGATGCAAAAAGAGACGATAGAAAAAAGCGCGTGCAAATAACCCCATCGGAATAAATCCAATAAGCTTAAAGCTAAGTTTTATCCTTAACTCTAACTGCACCGACACCCTTTTCTCTCGTCTCTTCGTTTGCCGATCAAATCTTTAATTAACTATATAAATAGTAACATGAAACCGCTTTTAGTGCAAGCGTTTCCTTAAGACAAGATCAGCTGGATCAGTTGAACCTCAAGCCAGAAACTAATATTAGTTCCAGTTTTCTTCGCTTTAATAACTCTTGTCTTTAGTATATCTCGTCTATAGTATTATTCGTTAACTATTCCTTGTCTTCATGAGCTTCTTTGTACAGCTCAATTCCCTTTTTTAACCTGTCCATGCCATCAACTACAATGCTTCTGGGGCATGCAAGGTTTATACGAAGGAATCCCTCACCGCCAGGTCCATATTGACCGCCTCTTGTTATAAACAGTCCTGTCTTTTCCCTGATAAAGCGGGCCAGATCATCTTTTCCTTTGGTGATATCGCTGCAATCTACCCAGATAAGATAAGTTGCCTCTGAATGAAGGATCTTAACTCCCGGTATATTATTAGTAATAAATTCCTCACAATAGCATTTATTACCATATACATACTCGTTGAGTTCATCGAGCCATTCTTCACCTTTGGTAAAAGCAGCTATCGCAGCAGTCACTGCAAGAAATGACGGTTCTCCGCACTCATCTGTATTGATCTGTCTCCATACCTTATGTCTCAAAAACTCATTAGGAACAAAAGCTGCACTCGTAGCCATACCTGCCATGTTGAAAGACTTGGAAGGCGCCAGAGCAGTAATACTTATATCCCTGCAGATATCAGATGCTGCTGCAAAAGGTACATACTCCTTGTCTGGATCTGTGATGTCGCAGTGAATCTCATCAGATATAACAGTTACGCGGTGCTTATAACAAAGTTCTCCTATCTTGATAAGCTCTTCTTTTGACCAGATGCGGCCCACAGGATTGTGAGGATTACATAATAAAAGAAGCGTGGTCTGAGGATCCGAAAGCTTCTGCTCCAGATCTTCAAAATCGATCTCCCATCTTCCATCCTTCATAACTAGTCTTGATTCAAGGGCTCTGGCACCGTTATTAACAATACAGTTATAGAAGACATTATAAACAGGAGTCATGATCACAACATTCTCATTAGGAGTTGTAAGTTTTCTGACTGAGCTTGATAGAGTCGGGATAACACCTGTAGAGAATATAAGTTCATCCTTGTTGATCTTAAGATGATGACGCCTTTTCCACCAGGAAATATAAGCATCATACCACTCGTCAGGAATATAGGTATATCCATATGCACCAACTCCAAGTCTTTCTACCAAAGCTTCTTTGACTTCAGGTGCTGTCTCAAAATCCATGTCGGCAACCCACATGGGAAGTTCGCCGTCTTTGATATCCCACTTGATCGCCCAGGATGATTTTCTGTCAATTACTTTGTCAAAATTATATTTTCCCATTTTGATGCTCCAATTGTGTTATTCTTTATTTTCTATTTGCAGACTTCTGAATTCTCCGCTCTGACTGTCTTTAACCATAACACTTGTCTTACTGATATCGCAGTTATCAGGTTCAATTATGAGCTCTGCTATCTCTCTTGCCTTTATGCTGCCTGATCCGGGATTTAAGATCCCGTCTACTCTGTTTATAACCTCAGCATCAACGTCATATGCATATTCAAATGCAAGTCTGGTATTTACAAGCTTGCAGTTGATCATCTTAAGGTTACTTATATAGCATAATCCCTGATTAGATTCTATAGTGCAGTTTATAAAAGTAAGATTCTTGGTATTCCAGGCAAGATACTCTCCTGATATATACGAATCGTATACAGTTACATTCTCGCAGTTCCAGAAGCAGTCTTTGGTTACAAGCTTTGAATTTCTGACTTCTACATTCTTAGAACCATCAAAAGCATAATTGCCAAAAAGCTCCAGGTGATCTACTTTGATGTTATCAGAATTCATTCCAAAATAGTCGCCTCTTGCTGTAACATTGGATAGCTCCACTCCATCGCACATCCACAATGTCTCCTGTGCATTAGGGATAGAGGAATTTCTGATCTTTAAATTCTTACATCGTCTGAAATTCTTGGGAGCACCAATAAGACTATCTTCAATTGTCATATTATTTGTATACCAGACTCCTGATCTGCCCATTTCCTGCCATACGCAGTCCTTGACATATACATTGTCCGCATACCATACAGGATATTTCCACTGAAACTCACAGCCATACAGCTCTATATTCTTGCTCTCCTTAAGCGGAGACTCTCCATCATGAAAAACTGTATCATATATCTTAAGGTCACGCCCTCTATAGAGTGCTCTCTCACCTGACAACTGCTCTTCATGTATCTCTTCACCTGATCTATTTACAGGATTAAATCTCTTAGAATCGGACACCACTAAACCTCCTACATGTACCTATCAAACTAATATCACGCTAATAATTCTTATGTATACATAAAAAATATATATATTATATTGTATACAATTATATATTATACCATTTTTGCCCTGATTTCAATTATTTTTTGCTCTTTTGCACCTTTAGCCGATGAAAGCAGTGTATAAATGATCGATTTATTGTGCTTTGAAATTTGCATATTACTGCCTATACGCCCCTTTTAGGCAGTGTATTATGCATTTTCGTATCTTGAAAGTGTTATTAGCTACTTACTTTAATCTATAGTATATCAATAAATATATCGTACACTTCTTATTTTTTTCTAAATTCTTTTTGGGATTTTTTATTTTACTTTTTGAATAACTGCCAACTGTTCTGTTTTCTTTATTTTTGGCAGTTCTATTTACCTCCGGCTTACTGCTTCTTTTCTTCGTTTACTCTTTTTGGCAGTACATCTTACCATAATAAAAAAGCTTCTCACATGAAGTTAACTCTCATGTGAGAAGCTTAGCCATTAGGCAATATCAGTTGCCCTACTATTTTCGATCATCACCTCGTATACTCTCTAAGATCCGTATAATCAACAGTGCAGTCTTCTGCAAAGAGTCTGATGCTCTTGCCGGACACTCCGTAGAGCCTTACTGTAAGTGATGCCTGACCATCTATATAGAAGACGCCCACAGATCCTTCCTGAATATAGGTAAAAGAGTATGTCTCGCCTTCTTTAAGTGATACGCTTGTAGAAGTGATATCTGTCGTACCTTCATTAAAATTAAGATCAAGAAGCTGAGTCCTTGTATCTATGCTTATCATCTTGTAATTATCACTATTGCCATTATAATCAAAGGCAAGTCCAAAGCTTCCATTACCGGAATATGTGAACTTACCGGTCAGCATAAAGCTTTCATAGCAGTTAAAATACTCTTCGTAGTAATATCTGGAGCCCGCTGTTATGTTCACATCATCCTGTGCCATAAGAGGCTTTCTTCTATCCTTGTACTGCTCCACGATCTTGTCAACAGGTGCAAGATACAGACTTCCATCCTCATTTTGACAGATCTTCATGACTATAAGGTTCCCTGCCCAGGCTGTTACACCCATGATGTCAGAAGGTGAATCACTTCTTCTGGCCCATGCTACCATATACATTCCATCAGGGCCCTCTACGTGCTTGGCTGCATAGAAGAGCTTGCCATCAATTCTTGCAGCATTCTCATAAGGGCCGTAAGGCGTATCTGATACTGCATACCAGAGAGTATCATCCTGTGCTGAATATGTGATGTAATACTTGTCTCCTATTTTAAAAGTATCAGAACACTCAAGATTCCAGAACTCTTTAGTAGGATCATCGAAGATAACTCCATCATAAGTCACTTCTTTAAGATCAGAGCTTAGCGTATACTTAAGGATCCTTGCAACATTATCCTTAGATGCAGTAACTGTAAGCACTATATTACCTGTTTCTTCATCATAATATGCCTGCGGATCCCTAAAATCATTCTTTTGTCCAAGTTCATCAGGAGGTATGATCTCGAAAGTTTCGTCCTTTTCAAACTCTGTAGGACTAGTTCCTCTTGCAACCTTGATAGTCTCTGCATATTCACAGGTAGGATGAGATCCGTGTCCCGTGTAGAAGAATAGATATTCATCACCTATTTTCACAACAGATCCTGTTCCTATCCATGCATCCTGACCGCCTGCTTTGTCAGCTTCAAGCACAGGGCCTTCCACTTCTTCATAAGTTACAAAGTCTGTTGTCTTGGTCAGGAATACTGAGTGATTATATGAATCTCCGCCATCCTTGAGATAATAGATATAATATGTTCCGTCTTCATAATATGCCATACAGTCACCTACATATGGCTGATTTGTACCACATAATCCCGGGAGAAAAAAGTTTTTGTATTCATATGCTTTTTCCATACTTCCGGGAGTTGTAAGCTCCGAGAAATCTTTATCATTTGTATTTTCCACAAAAGGTTCCCCTTCATCATCATATTCTAAATTTTTTTGGAAAGGCTCCTGCCCAATACTGCATCCCGCAGTAAAGACACATAGAATGCTCATGATCCTGGCAATTCCTAATAACTTATTTTTCATAAAATAAAAATCCTCATGTACAGACATATCATTAGAAAGTCTGATAATCTGTATCTAATTCGTATATTTTTACCAACGCCAAAACACTAATTTTATAGCAAGTGTTTTGGTCTTAATCTTTAATGATCCCGAAGGCATCAATCATTCACATTACATATATAAGTCAAACAGGCCAAAGCATTTTGTACCGCCCGGCCTGTCTGCTCACTTTATATAAATCCCCCTAACTTTTACTATCTTCCATTATCTGCATTATCTTACATAGCGCTCATCTTATAGATAGTAATGTCAGAAAACTCTATAGTATTTTCTCCCATAGCTGCTGTGTCCTCAGAACCAAACTGGAACAGAAGCTCGAAATCCATATCTGTGATTAAAGTATCTGTAGTAGTAAATCTGAAGGTCTGATACTCAGTTGTGATATCCATTCCTTCTGAGATCCTGGGATCCCAGTCTCCCATAGGATTGAGGAATACTCCGCAAGATACAGGCTTTTGTGCCTTAACTGTTATCTCGATCGTATAGTAAGCATCTGATTCAAGAGTAAGAGGATTGCCTGTATAACCGCAGATAAGCTTGTTGTGCCAGTCTACTGTGCCTCCATTATCAATGCGGTAGAAGAAGTTTCCGTCTTCTGCCCAGATAACGCCAACTCCCTTGTCATTGTCTTCATCAGTTCCATTGAAAGTCTCCCATGGAAGATCTGTATTATCTGCATTGGCACTGTTTCTTCCAAATGCCATGAAAGAATCGATTGTCTTAGTAACTTCCTTATCGCCTTCTACTGTTCCAAATTCGATGCTGCTTATAACGATCTCGTTATCAGTTACTCCCTCAGGAGCGTTACCGATCTGAAGGCGGATAACAGGATCCTCCACGTCAGCTTCTGCAGTAAATACGCCCTCGACTGTTATCTCCTCGCCGGCAGGAGCATTAAGCGAATTAAAGTTTGCTCTGCACTCAAAGCCTTTTTCCCTGCTCTCTACCAGAACTTCACCAGTCTGTCCGTTAGTAGCATTAACATTGAATCTGTAATAGTACTTCTTTCCATTCTCAATCTTAACATCGCCTATTGAGATATCTGTCTTAATACTCCATACTCCGCCATCAGCAGATGGATAAGCTGTGATATCAGTCTTGGCGCTGCCATCTTCAAATGTCACTGCAGCTTCTGCGCCGTCGCCTGCTTCTACAGCAAGATTATCTTTAGAAGGATCTGCTGTGTATGAAGCTACGAGTTCCTCTTCACCGACGCTTTCGTAGATCTCGATCTTATCGATAGTCACAGTGAAGTCTTCAGGTGTTGTATCTTCTGCATTATCAGGGTTAGGTGTGATCTTGCCCATATTGATCATGAGCTCGCACTTACCCTCCTTATCTGAAGAAAAAGTAAGTTCGTAAGGTGCTACCTCTTCTGTGATCTGAACATTATAAGATCCGCCAAAAGTAGCCCAGTCTGCTGCGCTTTCATCTCTTGCAATGATATGTGCATATGTTGGCTTTGTTGACTTAGCCCAGACTTTTACAGTATAGTCAGCTTTTTTGACTTCAAATCCTGATTTGGAAAGAGCAACTTCTCCATCAGACTCTCCGGGATTTTCTATATCAAAAACATATGCGCCCTGCTTGAGCTGACCTGTTGCCTTAGCATTGTCCCCGATCTTAACTTCCCAGCCTTTATTATCTACTTCTCCGGCCTTGCTAAAATCAAACTCTTTATAAACTTCCTCGTCCCCAGTCATCTTGGTAACAGTAAGAGTTGCATAGCTTTCAGTAGTTAGACCTCCCTTATCTGTTACAGAATATACAAGTTCATAAGATCCTGCATTCTCAGGTGTTGCCTTACCATTCTTAAAATCAAGTGAAGGAGTTGCCTCTACCTTGATCACACTGCTAAGATCACCATCCTGGTCATCAGATGCTGTTATGCCGCTAAGTGCATCAAACTCTGTTCCGGCCATAACTGTAGCATCAGCAGCTCCCTCTATTACAGGAGCAGTATTATCACCGCCTGATGCTGCGCCGTTTGAACAGGCAGCTACTGATACTGTACATGTAAGTGTCATAAGCATTGCCACAAACTTTTTTCTCATTCTCATTCCCTCTTTTATATTATTTGGTCCCTAGCTGTCTATATAGACTTACAGGAACTTATTTTTGCTACAAAAATTCTCTAATACCTTTTATATTTTGTTTTGATATACTTGCAGTTTTACTGACTTATATATCTGTCATAAGCATCCTGATATACCTGCTGGATCTCAGGAAGTTTAACTTTGCCATTAAGGTCATTCTGGAAAGCTTCCCAGTCGCTGTCTGTCACGCCGCCCTTCATAAGCCATGCGATGAGATTGGTCCTTATATAGTCATTCATGTTGCTTTCGTAATTGCCAAGAGTATTGAGCTCTTCAAGAGTGAACTGAAGGTTAGGGCATGGGGTTACCTTAGCATCTACATAAGGTCTTGCCACCTGATCAAGTCTCTCAAGGCGGAGCTTCGCTCTAGGCTCCATGTTGACAACATTGTTCCATGCATACTCTCCAAGATTGATGATGCCAAGAGGCGCATTCTGAAGACGAAGTTCATCAGCTGTAACTCCCTCCGGAAGCGGCTTTTGAACCAGCATTCCGCTATCATCAAGTTCCTCTTCATATACAACACCTATAGGACCATAGTTGATCTGCGCTGATATAAGTGGATCATAATAGCGGTCAAAATATGCAAGAAGGATCTCAGGATATTTACAATCTGCAAATACTACAACTTCACCGGTTCCGATCTCAGGGTTATTAGATACACAGATTGTCTGATCGCCGTTTGGTCCGATAAGAGGACTGCATACGATATAATCTTCAGGATTAGATACTACTGTCTCACTCTCCCACCAGTAGAAAGCGCCATATGTTTCAAGGCCCTTGCCGCCTGCAAGGAAGTTGTCCTGGCTCTGCTCAAATGAAACCTTGTCGATAAGGCCATTGTCTACCCAGTTTGCAATATAGTTGGTAGCTTCCTTGAATCTGTCATCAGTAACTGTATATGTCACCTTGCCATCTACAACAACTCTGTGCTCAAGGTTATCATTAAGGCCGAACATACCATACAGATCGCACTGATTGCCCTGCCAGTTGTTATATACGAAGCTAAGAGGTCTTTCATCATCGCTCTTACCATTGCCGTTCATGTCATTGTCTCTGAAGTATGCAAGGATCTGCTCCATCTGATCAGCTGTAAGAGTAAGTCCGTCCTTCACATCACTTTCAGATAAACCTGTAACTGCGCCTGCACTTATAGCATCTTTGGCCCACTGCGCATTCAGAAACAGAAGGTTAGGAAACTCTAAAAGTCCCATCTCTTCAATACGAGGAAGGGAATAGATCTTGCCATCCTCTACATTTAGCAGCTGGTTCTTGATATCAGGACGTTCTTCCAGAAGCTTTTTAAGATTGGGCATATAATCAAGATAATCACTTATTGGCAAAAGAACTTTACGCTTTGCATACTTGATTATCTCTCCTGAATCCATACCTGCATGATAGATAGCATCAGGACGATTCTCACTGTTGCCAAAGATAAGACTCTTTTGCTGAGAATATACAGATTCAGATACATTCTCCCAGTTTACTTTGACACCGGTCTGATCATACAGATCCTGCATGATCTTCATGTCGTTATAATCAAGTGCAGAAGCGTTCTTGGAAGAATAGATATTGAAGCTTATCTCCTGTGAACCTTTTTCATTGACTATAGGCTTTGTAGGATCCTCCCACTGAAATCCATACTCACTTACAAGAGCATCTATGTCAGATGCTGATGCACTTTGCTTATCTCCTGATCCGCAACCGGCAAGCGACGAAGTCATAACCGCTGCAAGAACCAGAGCGCTTAGTTTTTTATACCTTTTCATATTTTTTCCTCCAAATGGTATTTATACAGATACATGATCTAATATAGTGTTCTTATTATTCCTCCATGACAAGCACTTGAAGATACTCAGTCTTTAAGAGATCCAAGCATTACACCCTGTGCAAAATACTTCTGAACAAAAGGATATAAGCATAGAACCGGAATACTTGATACAATAACCGATACGTATTTGAGCTGGTTAGCAAGTCTGTACTGCTGCAGTATTGTCTCTCCGCTGCCGCCTACCGTGCTTTCTGAAGCGATCAGTATCTCTTTAAGTACAAGCTGAAGCGGATACTTGGTCTCATCCTGCAAAAAGATCATCGCATTAAAGTAGCTGTTCCACTGACCTACCGCGTAGTATAGTGCCATAACCGCAATGATAGGTTTGGCAAGTGGCAGTACTATAGAATAGAAAGTCCTGAACTTCCCCGCGCCATCAATTCTTGCCGCTTCCAATAATCCTTCAGGGATCGATGACTCGAAGAAAGTCTTGGTCATGAACAGATTCCATACAGACAGGATAGCCGGAAGTATGATAGCCCACTGTGAATTGATAAGATGGAGACTGCTCATAACATTGTAAAAAGGAATAAGACCACCTCCGAAGAACATGGGAATTATAAAAAAGACCATCCAGAATTTCCTGCCCGGAAGTTTCTTCCTGCTAAGAGCCCATCCTGCCGGAATCGTTACAGCAAGTGACAACACCACAGTGATCACTGTGTACCAGATAGTATTCAGATAACCTGTCCAGATATCGTTTCTGTGAAGTATCTTCTCAAATCCATCAAGTGTGATCTTGACAGGATATAGATAAACCTGACCACCCAAAACTGCATCAGGATCTGATATAGATGCGATGATGATAAAATAAACAGGATACAAGATTATCAGTGCAAGCAGTGTCAGAAACAAAGTATTGAAAAAATAGAATACTCTATCTCCAAACGATATCTTCTTGAATGTTTTTCTTATTTTTAGAGCTTTCTCTTTATTTAAAGCAGAAGTATTGCTGATAGAATTATCCATATTAACCTCATTTATAAAATATGACTTTTTGTCACTTCGTTCCAAAAGTCATGTAAATAGGCCAATTGAGAACACCTTCGGTGCCTAGCCTATTTACCTACCGATTCACTTTCTTACGAAATCCGCAGTAAATGCGGATTTCTGATTCAAAGTTGCGAAAACATATATTTTCACCAAAGAGAGTTCTCAGAAAAGCGCTTCGAAAGCGTATTGGCAATGATCAGAAGCGCCACATTGATAACCGAGTTAAAAAGTCCGATCGCTGTAGCATATGCCTGATCAGGAACTCCTGTAAGACCCTTCTTATATACATAAGTTGCTATAAGTTCGCTCACAGCAAGGTTACCGTCTGTCTGCATTAGAAGAGCTTTCTCATATCCAACTCCCATAAGACCGCCGATGGACATGATCAGCATCACGCTTATCATAGGCATGATCGCAGGAATATCAACATGAAGTATCCTCTGGAATCTGCTGGCACCGTCGATCATAGCGGCTTCGTGCTGACCCGGATCCACGTTAGACAAAGCTGCAATATAGATCACTGCGCTCCATCCAAAATCCTGCCAGTTACTGGACAAGATATACAAAGGTCTGAAAGCTGAGTTTTCAAGGAAATAAGAGAACCTCTCAAGTCCCATACCGGCCGCTATATTGTTGACAAGTCCATATCTTCCGAAGAATAGCTGCAGCATACCAACAAGTACTACAAGAGATATAAAATGCGGCGCTGTAAAAATGGTCTGGAATATCTTGCCTGCTTTCTTTTTTCTAAGTGCATTAAGTGAAAGCGAAACAATTATTGGAAGTGGAAAACCAATGATAAAACCATAGATACACAATAAAAAAGTGTTCTTCATAAGCGGCAGGAACTGAACATCACTAAAGAATCTTGTAAAGTTACTAAATCCTACCCATATGGTTGTGTCTGAAAAAATCTTGTCACCTGGCATAAAATCCTGAAAAGCGATAAGAACTCCATATATCGGCAGATAGTTAAAAAGAAAAACAGTTACAATGGCAGGTAGTAGCATAAGAAGATAAGGAAGATTATCCTTAAACCCACGCACCAACGTCTTTCTAGGCTTTTTATTCATATATATCCTCCCCGGTACATGTTGGCAGTTCAACAACATAGATATGTAAAGATAACCGCCACACATTTAAGTTTACAATGTTTACATTTTTTACATTGTTTACATTTGATGATTATGATTTTACATCCACGTTTTTTTATCGTCAATATTCAATAGTAACTGTTTTAAGCATCCATTTTTTGTACAATATTAATAATATTCTGCTCAAAACGTCAAAATACAGGATGTATGTAGATGTAAATCGTCAGCGTGTAAATTGTTTACATTTGTAAACTTGTTTTGATTTTTTTGATATGCTAAGATTTTAAAGATATCTGATGAATGCATTAAGACAAGCCTTGATGCGCTATTATCATATGTAAATATCAGATCAATATGAGGTAATGAACATGGCCAACAATAAAGTGACTATGCAGGATATCGCAGACGCCTGCGGATTATCCAGAAATACAGTATCTAAAGTTTTCAACGGACGAGGCAATGTCCCTTCAAATACACGTAATCATATATTAAAAAAAGCTGAGGAGCTCGGCTACAAAGCCATCCCCAGCGAAAAAGTCTTCCAGCAGTCTTCTCATGGAAAGGTTATAGCACTTCTTTCCAATAAGCTCCCTGCCGAATACCATTTTGGTACATATTTTGTTACTACTTTTACAGACAGGATATGCAGAGCAGGTTATAACCTTAAGATGTTCGAGATATCTTCAGACGAGCTTAAACGTAAAGAACTCCCGCCCCACTTCATCCCGGATCAGACCGCTGGAATAGTGGGAATAGAGATGTTTGATCAAGACTATCTTGATTATATATGTAAGCTCGGAATCCCTACGATAATGCTCGACAGTCCCACACACGCTTTCAAAAAGCTCATGGGATGCGACTTCGTAGCTATGGAAAGCCGCGCAGGGATCATAGAAATAGTAAACTATATTATAAGTAAAGGTGCCGAAAAGATTGGATTCTACGGTGACAGTGAACACTGCGGAAGTTTCTATGACAGATGGATAGGATACCGGACAGCCCTTATAGATGCCGGCATAGATTATAACGAAGATTACTGCATCTTAGATCCGGATGCATCTCCATACGCAGACACAGACTGGATCGTATCAAGACTTAATAAGATGAAAGAGCTGCCGGATGCCTTTGTATGCGCAAATGACTTTCTTGCAGCCCATCTAATGAATGCTCTTAAAAAGATGGGATTATCTATTCCGGGCGACATAATGGTAACAGGATTCGACGGAACACCTCAGGCTTCTATCGTAGAGCCTACACTAACAACCGTCCAGATTCCCAGTGTAGAAATAGGCCGCATCTCAGCAGAAGTTCTCCTTAGAAGGATCGGCAATCCCGGCATCCCCTACAGCTGGACCCATGTAGAATGCACACCCATGTTCAGAAACAGCACCAGAAAATGACCCCCGGCATACACTACCAGGGATCAGTTTTAGTTTTTAACTTAAACTGTTTCCTTGGCTTCGTACCACAGAGGTCATTTTCCGTTCCTATGGGTTCATACACTTCTTATCGCCCATCTCATTTTTGTGGACTTACTTCTTGGATTAACTCTGCATTCTTCTGCAGATGGTCTTATTACTTCATCCGAAATATCAGAATAGATTCCTTCTTTTTTCAAAGCTTTGAAGGACTTCTTTACAAGTCTGTCCTCTCCTGAGTGGAAAGTAAGTATCGCTACTCTGCCGCCTGGCTTTAGTATGCTGGGGAGCTTTTCAAGGAACGCATACAGAACTTCGAATTCGCTGTTAACATCGATTCTAAGTGCCTGAAAAACTCTTGCGCAGCTCTTCTTGATAGCCTGCTCTTTCTCAGACTTATCAACTTTCCAAAGGGCATCAGCGATAGCATTCTTTAAAGCCGTCGTGGTATCCATAGGATTACCCTTTTTCATAAGTGAAAAGACCTTGCTTGCGATCTCCTTGGCATACGGCTCATCTGAGTTCTCTATCATCATACCTTCAAACTCTTCCTGAGTGATGCTATGGAGCCTTTCTGCAGCTGACTGGCCGTGTTCAGGATCGAGTCGAAGGTCAAGAGGACCGTCGATCTTGTAAGAAAAGCCCCTTTCGGGATTGTCTATCTGCATAGAGGATACACCTAGGTCAGCAAGAACAAAATCAAACTTGCCTGCTTCTTCACAGACTTTATCTATATTGGCAAAATTAATGAGTCTAAACTTAAAAATATCCTCGCCAAATCCTGCATCTTTTAACCTCTGCGTAGTCTTCTTGGACTCAATAGGATCTACGTCAAGGCCGTATATGCATCCACTTCCCTGAAGCTGCTCTAACATCTTGCGGGTATGACCGCCATAGCCCAATGTGCAGTCAAGCCCCTGCTGCCCAGGCTGTATCTGCAAAAAGTCCAGTATCTCTTTAACCATTATAGAGATATGCATTCCTGCAGGAGTTGAGCCCTTGCTTATAACGTGTTCAACTGTGTCCTTGTATTTTTCAGGATTGTGCTCCTTGTACTTTTCTTCAAACTTTTTGGGGTACTTGCCTGAATAGTGGACTCTTCTTTTGTGCTGTTTTTCTTCCATAATGTTTGTATTTTCCTGTTCTATGTAAAGTGCCTGAATTTATAACACATTCAAGATTCGATAATTGTATCTAGTATCCAAACACTGTCAAAACCTATATTGGTGTTTTTCGAAGCGCAACGTTTAAGTCAGTCTATCAAAGCTTACTCAGAAGCTCCTGTGCCTCTACACTGCCATGCTTAGCTGCATATGAAGCCCACTTCTTGGCTTTAGCCTTATTAACTTCACCAAAGCTTCCATCGAAGTATCCCCTTGCCAGTCCTGCAGCTGCATTTATATCGCCTCTTGCAGCACCGTCGATAAGTTTAAGCTGTCTGTGCTTTTGAACAAGCTTATCAAATCCGCTCTTAAGAAGCTTATAACGCTCATACTTCTCAGTACTTGCAAAATGATCCTCTCGAAGCTGCTCAGGATTGCCCTCATATGAAAGGACTTCATCTCCAAACTGTTCACTTGTAAGATCAAAAACATGACCGTCTACAACGTTATAACAGTGGAAATTGCCGCCATCTCTGGGTATGCCGTATACTTCTCCTCCGAACACATCCTGTACCAGGAATGCTGTTATAGAGCACTGCCCCAGTGTCATATTCTCCTTGGACCATCCATCTCGAAGCCTTGGTGCACAGGTATCCTTGCTCCAGATCTCAGTCAGGCTCACATACATCTCCTTAGGATCTGCTATAACATCATAATCTTCATTAACAGGTGAGACATCGCAGCTGTCCCATCCATAGAACTTAAACTCTCTTTTCATTATCTAAAAACTCCTTTATAAATCATCAAACCATAGCTTATAATATCACGGATCGTACCATTAAAAAACTTAAACATGATTATTCATTTCCTTCACGCGATACGCTATTATAAATATATATGATTGTTTTATCGATCGCTCGTGACATGAGGTCAACTATGAAATTTAAGTATGTAAGGATTCAAGGCAAAGAACTTGCCGCCAATACTAAAACCGGCAAAGGGATCTTCAGCATGCTCAACCAGATGGTTCAGGACAAAACCATGGAGCAGGAAGATATCGATCTCTTTCTGGAAATCGATTCCTGGTTTGCAGAAGTCCTTCCATGGCCTCCCCAGTGCCAGCGCCAGGAGAAAGTCATCTGCTACTTCAAGGTTGAGAATGCAGAGCTTATGATGAAGATGATCAATCCCATGCTATGGCTTCTTGAAAGATATAACCATCCCTACTACGTTGTATATACCAATTATCCGGGAGAGATAGTCTACGAAGATGAGTATCAGGTTGTCGTCAAGGTTGATGAGAATATTGTAGTCGAAGATCTCCAGAAGCCCTGGGGCCCAAAAACCGATCAGCCATCCGGGCAAGGTGACAATCTATAATACAGCCAAGCTCACATGTCTGATTGCCATTATAACCAAAGCATAGCCTTAAGCAGTCGCTCATCCAAAGATATTGCTATAATAAAGCCTTAGAAGACCGCTTAATAACAACTCTTCATCGATGATAACCTTATGCTGTAACAAAGGCTCTATCATCTCAGAAAATCCACCCGTTATTACTATGCTCTTAAGTTCTCCCTTCTCCTGTTCTATTCTGTCCAGAAGTCCGTCCAGCATAGCGGCAGTCCCATGCATAAGTCCTGATAACATACTGCCTTCTGTATTAGTTCCAAGGAGCTGCCCCGGACTTTTGATCTCGAACTTGAAGAGCTGGGCACCTCTTGAATATGAATCTCCTGTAGTCCTTATTCCGGGGATTATGATAGTCCCCTGATACTCAAGGTTCCTGCTTACATAGCACAAAGTAGTGAAAGTCCCAAGATCTATAACGCAAAGAGGTGCCTCGTACTTGAAGGCAGCGCAGGAAGCTCCCACCAGAAGGTCAGTTCCGACTTTCCTTGGATTGTCCATGCAGATCTTAAGACCATAATCCGTACTTGAATCTACTATAAGCGGCTTGCTTCCTGACAACTTCTCAACTGCCATGGATATAGTCCTTGTCACAGCAGGAACAACGCTGCATACAGCAGCTCCAACAATGTCCTCAGCTGTCTTTTGTCTTGCAAAAAGAATCCCCTGTATCTTATCTGCATAGGACTCAGCATCCAGTTCACTATCTGTAATGAGTCTTGCTGTGAAGGCAAGCTCATCTTTGTCATAAGCGCCTATCGTAATATTTGAATTACCTATATCAAAAACTAAAATCATACCTATCTTACTTCCATTGAGTAAAAAAATAGTTTAGAATACTTACGTATTTATAGCTACTCATTTAATAGTCCAACTCATAGTAACTATATAACAATAATGGATTGTACCATATTTCCAAAAGCAATGTCATCCCTGGCGCTCTAAAATTCAGTTTTTGGAAAAATATATATGGACAATACCGATAGGAGAATCTATGTTAGAAAACAAAACAGTTGTACTGGGCGTTACAGGCAGTATCGCCGCTTACAAAGCTGCAAATCTTGCAAGTATGCTCAAAAAAGAAGGTGCAGATGTTCATGTCATAATGACAAAGAACGCTATCAACTTTATAAATCCCATCACCTTCGAAACCTTAACCGGCAATAGGTGCCTCACAGACACATTTGACCGAAATTTTGAATTCTCAGTAGAACACGTATCACTTGCAAAAAGAGCAGATATCATAGCCATAGCTCCTGCAAGTGCAGATATTATCGCCAAGTGCTCACATGGCATAGCTGACGACATGCTAACTACAACCGTTCTTGCATCAACATGTCCAAAACTCATAGTCCCTGCCATGAATACCCGAATGTATGAAAATAGTATAACTCAGGAGAATCTTGAACATCTTAAGAAGCACGGTTTTGCCATCATGACACCAGAATCAGGCTACCTTGCCTGCGGAGACAGTGGCAAAGGCCGCTTCCCAAAGGAAGAGCTGATACTTGAAGAGATCCTGTATTACTGTGCTTTTGAAAAAGACCTGTCCGGCAAAAAAGTCCTGATAACAGCAGGTCCTACAAGAGAAGCCCTTGACCCTGTCCGCTTCATAACTAACTATTCAACCGGAAAAATGGGATACGCCTTAGCTAAGGCTGCCATGCTTAGAGGCGCAAATGTCTCACTTGTATCAGGCCCCGTTAATATACAGGCTCCTTCACATATAAATCTTATCCGTATCTCAAGCGCTAAAGAACTCTTCGAACAGACTACCAAAAGAGCATCTGATGCAGATATAGTAATAGCCACTGCTGCTGTAGCAGACTATAGACCTCAGACAATCGCTGACAATAAGATTCGTAAGGAAGATATATTCAAAGATAATACTGATAGTAAAAATCCCAGCAATAATACTAATAGTATATCAACTAAAGATAATACTATAACCTTAACCCTCGAAAGAACCGAAGATACTCTTTCATGGATAGGTCAGCATAAAAAGAGCGACCAGATTCTCTGTGGATTTGCAATGGAAACAGAAGATCTTGAAGCTCATGCCAAGGATAAGCTAGATAGAAAGAATCTCGACCTTATCTGTGCAAACAATGTCAAAGTCGAAGGCGCAGGCTTTGGTGTAGATACAAATGTCATCACTGTTATAACTAAAGATGGTATTGATCATCTTCCTCTTATGAGTAAATTTGATGCAGCAAATGCGATATTAGATAGGTGTAAAAAATAATCAAGAACAGTCAATATCAGTTTTTTATCCTTGGAAACAGTAAAACTAATGAAGGCAAATTTGTCATGGTAAAGAGTGGCTTTCAGCTTGAAAATTTTTCATATGCTGATGGCAGTGAAATAGGTTATGTCACCAGTTTTAAGATCTCTAATTATCTGCAGCAATGGCTAAAATCCAATGATCTTATAGCGTTTGAACAGAGGGAGAATTATTAATGCTATAATTTTCTAAAATGTTGATGAGACATGAATTTGATGCATGGCTTACATTTCTGGGATGTGATGATATTAATTACATTGGAAAGCTTATTGAGAAATATCCTTCTTTCACGCCCATGTATCAAGATCTTTATGATATGTGTCTCAATGTTGAAGAGGTAATGAAAATGTTTTCGAAAGAACTTCAAGAACTTGATCAGAACACTGTTATTTATATGATTGACGAGTTGCAGGATCAACTTGATAATGCTAATGCTACTATATCTGAGAAAGATGCTCAGTTATCACAGAAGGATGCCACTATTTCTCAGAAAGATGCTCAGTTATCACAGAAGGATGCCACTATTTCTCAGAAAGATGCTCAGTTATCACAGAAGGATGCCACTATTTCTCAGAAAGACTCAACTATCGCAGATCTTCAAGCCAAGATTAAAGAGTTGGAAGCACAAATCAGTCACTAACTGCTTAAAATTGCCTTGATGAAATATATTTTCAGGGAATCAAATAGATTCGATTTTTATGGTGACGGGTTCGATTCCCGTCACCTTTTAACATGTGATCTTCACTATTCTAGCCCCAAATGGAAAAAGAGATAATCTGGCGATCTTGAAAAACTGCATGCCGAAAGGAATTCCAATTATTGTGATACACCAAAGAATACCTGCCAGCCACCATCCTATAGCGCTAAATAAGCCACCGCATATTATCCAAATTAAGTTTCCGATGAAATTCATATTCAAATAATCCTTTCAATCATATCAACCATATTATTATCTTATACTACTCCCATCATAATGAATCCTTGGTTCTTCCTCTAGGTCAAAACATTTCATAATCTCAGGAATAAACTCTTCTCCAATACTCAGGTTCATATAAACAATAGGCTTTCCTTTGTTGCTTATTTCTACCCTTCCTCTAGGATAGTAATTAAAGGGCTTATTACACTTTCTAGGTTTCACATAATTCCATAGTATCCGATGATTATAGTTATCACCTGACCTAGCAATACCTGTGGTTGAATCATCCTCATATGGAACAGCCAATAGCACTTCGTCAATTAGCCAAAAAACACCTTTTTTCATATCTTTTAACCTGTTTCAGATGGCAACATGCCATCCAAATCTCTAAACTCATATTTTTTAGAATCCCATTCCAAATAAACCGATCCCAAATTACCAGTTCGATTCTTTTCAACCATGATTTCTGCCAGCCCTCGATATTTTGAATCCTTACAATAATAATCGTCTCTATAAATGAACATTACAGTATCTGCCTCCTGTTCTATTGCACTAGTCTCTCTAAAGTCAGAAAGCATAGGGTGTTTGTCACTCCTTTGCTCAATAGCTCTTGAAAGCTGAGACATTACAAGTATCGGAACATTTATTTCTTTTGCTAACTTTTTCAGCTTTCTTACTATGTATTCCACTTCTAGTTGCCTACTTTCAGCTTTTTGTCCCGCCGATACAATCTGAAGATAATCCACCAAGACTATATCAACGCTTTTCAGTTCCTTTAGTTGGAGGCATCTATCACAAATTTCGTCAATAGTAATTTTAGGTGTATCATCAACAATGAGCCTAGATTTTCCTAGCTCTTCTGCGCATTTGCACAAGCGATTCCATTCCTCATCACTCAATTGTCCTGTCCGAAAGTGTGTAAAATCTATCTGCGATTTTGTAGCAATAATCCTACTAACTACTGCCTCTTTGGATAACTCCACAGAAAAAAACACCACATTCCTTTTCTTGTGGATAGCCAGATTACTCGCAATAGACAACGCAAATGCAGTCTTTCCCATTGCTGGTCTTCCTCCAACAATTATCAGATTGCCTCTTTGAAGTCCTGCAATCATATAATCAAGGTCTTTAAATCCAATTCCGTCATCATTTATATAAGAACCATCTTTTCTTGCTGTCGTAGCTTTCATCACTAATTGAGCTGCGACGTCTCCTGCAAATGAATAAAGATTTTTATCCATGGTGGTACTCCTTTTTCCTTATCATCAATCACCAACAGCACCTACCTATTCGTGTTGCATATTTCTTGGACATCCGAATATGTAAGAGTCGTTTTTTTTATCAGCTCATCCGCTATTTTATCCAATAAATCTCGATTTACTGCCAACAGCTTTTTGACTTCCAGATAGTTTTTCTCCAATACCATAGCCATAGCACGGTTTCTGTTTTCAGCCACAAAACTTGAGTCATTATCTTCAATCCAGTTATTAAATCCATACATGCATCTGTTGTCAACCAATAATTTAGCTTTATCAAATGCATGATGTAGGTCACCGTTCACCCCCATATCGGACTCTCCAAAAACAAGTTCTGTAGCCGCTTTCCCTGCTAATGATGTCATAATAATGTTTTCGTTATAATCACTGCAAAAGTCCTCTTTTTCTTCACTTCTTAAATACCTGACAAATCCATATTTACCACCATCTGTTTTTCTTATAGAGATTATACTTACACTCCCTGGGTCCAATACTTCAGCGGCAACTGCGTGACCAGCTTCGTGATAGGCGACTCTACGTTTGAACTCTTCTGAAAGATCCTCCTCACTTTCGGGAGCGTCAAATATCACATCCAAACATGCATCTATTATGTTTTGCATATTCACTTTATCCTGACGATTGAAAGCAGCCTTCATAGCAGCGCTGTTTATTACATTCTCCAATGCTGCGCACGATTCACCATTCAACATTCTTGCAATTGACATTTCATCTAAATCATCGCAATTTTCAATCCTATCAAGATAATGTTTTACAATCCTTGCTGCCTCATTGGCTTTAGGCAAGCGCACATAGATTCTTTTACCCAACCTCCCTGCTCTTTTCAAAGAATCAGGAATCTTTCGTATGTTGTTAACAGTTGCGATAACAAAAATATCCATCCCTTTTATTTCGTCCATGCAGGATTGAACAGCAGCGAATTCCTCTGCATCACAATTCTCATCCTTATCAGAAAACTTATCGAGATCATCTAAAAGCACAATTGATGGCATGTTTTCTTTAGCATTCTTGAACACATCATTTATTGTCTTTACAAACTCACCGTCTGTAGCCTTCTTTCTACATAAGTAAACTGATCTGTTAGTGGATTTTATAAGGCAGTTAGCCATGGTAGTCTTACCAGTGCCTGGTCTACCATTTAGAATTACCCCCTCATTGATACTTGCTCCAAGTTTTTTATACATTTCTGCGTTATTCAGCATATCGCTAATAATTCGTAATTCCTTTTTGATATCTTCATATCCAACTATTTCTTCAAAAAAATCCTTCATTTCCCTGCATTATCCTTTCATTTCTTAACCAGCGGTGAAACAAATCCGTGTTCACTAATGTACCTTTACAATCACATAATAAAAAAAGCAATGTGCCTTTTTTAGCACATTGCTTTTTATCAGAGATTAACATAATCCGCAATTCTTATGTAGCGATCAGCCTTGCCTTGTCCTTTGCCATTATCCTTGTATCGGAATAATACATACCCTACATCTGAAGCGTTTGCTACATAGATATCCTGAGTTCTTTCCTTTCCGTACTTTTCTACTGCTGAACTAAGTTCAGCTTTGACTATTGTACTGTCAGGATCTCTGTTAGCAAAAAGAAAGGCTAAATCCACTTTGTTTTATATTCCTGTATTCCTAGTAATGTAAATGCTTCATAAAAAGAATAATAGCGTTCGCAATCCTCGCATATCAATCCATATAACATAAAACTCTCCTATTGATATATACCCTTCTTGGCATCAGTCCATTCCGTTATTTTGCAGTTATACTTTTTCTCACGTATATATTGCTGAATAAATTCCTCATGCTCATGATAATAATCTATAGCTGTGTTGGTGAGTATAATCATCATCTCAAATCTTTTAATACTATCCGAATTTGGAACAATCTTAGGAGGATTGTGTAGTTTCAAGTCTTTATATGCTGAAATAATGTCATGTGCTTCCTGTTTCCTATTGTCTAAAAATGGACTTTCTTTTATATAATGATCCATGCCATCCAGATGCTTTGTTAAGCCGCTTGTTCCATCTTCACATGCTTTCCAAGTGGATTTAACTTCGATAAATACAATAGCTTGGGGAATGCCTCCTGAATATCTGACTGCAAGCATATCTGGTTCATTTTCAAACTTGCATTTTCTCTGTTTGAATTCCAGATCATAAACATATAAGCCATCTTGAGAATCTGTGAGTGTTTCAAATAATTCTTGTTGAATTCTCTTTTCTTGGTATTTGGCCACACCGAAAAACTCTTTTATTACATCCACCATCATGTTGTAGGTCAAATCAACAAAACATTTATCGAAAGACTCTTTTATCACATATGGGTATGACTGTGCATGCTTACTATTAGTAATAAAGCCCAGCGGTTCTCGCCGCAAATGTTCTAAAAGCTTTTCCTTACGTGAACCCTTAGCATGATTGGCGCTGACTTCAACTTTATATCCACGCGTATGTTTAGAGATTTTCCATACTATATGATTGTTATAATAAATCGTAATAGTTTCTGGAGTATTATTTCCTCTAAAACGTAGTTGGAGCCCACTATTGTCTTCTTTTATTTTGGCTAGAAAAGGACTTAAAGCTCCCTTTTCCCAAAATGCTTCCAAGAAGTTTTTGCTTACAGCTCGATTATCATTCATTGTTTCTTCTCCTTCCGTGTACGATTTGGAGCACATTACAATAACTCGTTTTTTCTTCATCAGAAGCTACTCATATGTTGTCCTATATATACAACTTCAAAATTCTCATATTCGGAATCAATGTTCGCTCCAATGCGCAATTTCTCAGTCATACTGCGGTTCATTAAGTCAATTCCTTCCATATCAAAAGCTTCGATGCTGGCTTCTACTAATATTTCCATTATTTTTGTTCCCTGGTCCATCACAGAATACAACTCAACAATCTTATAATCACATAATCCCAGTTCATACCACTGCAGATAGCAATACTCCCCATCATACCAGAACAAGTCAGGATTATCCCGAAGGTAGTTTGTTATAGCATTGAATATATCGAAATAATACTTACTCTTTATAATAAGCTTTGTCTTCTCTAACTCATTCATAATAAAAACTCTCCTGCAAGCTCCTTTGTATTGTATCTATAATAAAAAAAGCAATGCGCTGTTTTATGCACATTGCTCTTCACTCACATTATTTTCTGTTCAGTTTTAAAAAAATTTTTAGCTCTATCAAAATTAAGTATATAGTCGTCTGCTGAATTAATAATTATATTGGCTGGTATGGGCCGATTCTTAATCTGCTCTATCTCATTTTTCAATTTCAAACTCTTCGAATTAAAATCAGCAAAAAGAAATAAAATCTCAAAACTATTTCTATCAGGGATATGTACTGCCTCACTCATCAACCCCAACCTTTTTTTACAGCCAATAATTGCATCAACAGAATCATATACCTCCGTTCTTAGTTCCTCTGTTTGTAGCACGCTACAAATATCATTATAGTGTTTCGCAAGACTTGCTTTACCACTGATTGCGCCTGTTCCATATTTGTTTTCAACTAGAACAAGCCTTCTGTCTCTTATCATTAACATATCAAGACGCATCACCCGCTTTATTTGATACTCAATGTCAATTATAGAAGGATTATGAATCAATAATTGATGTTGATATTCCCTTTCTGCCTTATGATTAACATCTAGCCATTTCTCCATCTCTCTTATACGCAAATCAAAGGTCTTGATGTAATCATCAACAGATTTCGGATTCAGTTTAGATATCTGCTCATAATTATGATCATCACCTTTGTTCAAGCAATATCGAGCGTTAAACTCAAATGTATAACTCGCCTTGTTTTGGATAATTCTAAGAAGGTTTCCACCTCTGAAATAAATGTTTATATAATTTTTTCTAATCTCGAGGGTTAGTTCATTTTTCCTATTCTTAACCTGTTGAAGAAAAAATGATAAATCCCCCTCTAGAAGATCTCTGATAAATCTGTCATTAATACTTCTCATCTCATGCCCTTCCTTCTAAGAACCTAAACTTCAATTATTTTTTCATCTTTTGTATTGAGCAACTCAACATGGGGTGAAATCACGATATTCTTTGCGTCTTCATAACTTGTATCAGTGTGGTGAATCATCAACTTATCTGGATTAACTATTTTTATCACCTGCTCAAGATCCTCTTTTGTAATATGCCCAGAAACATGAACTCGCTCTATATGTCCCTTACTATACTCAAGCAACTCAGCGACATCTGGAATCGTCTCATATCCCTTCCACATTGAATAAACTAAGCATGTTTTATCCGGATATTTTTCAAGGAACTCTTTAACAAGAGGAGTGTGCCGTTTGCCTGCTCGAATTACCATTCCGAAACCGCCTCTCTCGTAAAGCTTTCGTTTTTCTTCTTTATATGTGTGAATTTTATATGATTTGTATTCTTTTTCTCTATTCTTATCAGCAATATGCATCACATGTGTTTGATAACCATCGGCCAAAGCATACTTTCCTGTAGGAACACCTCTTGAAAAAGCTGCAATTCTATCAATGTTTGATGATGAAGCTAAAAGGAATACATACTTCTTTTCTCGAAGTATTCTCCAAAACTCTTCCTCGCACCACTGCTCATCTTTATAGTCAGATGATAACCTTGAAAGATTTGTCCCCTCAGTAATCAGCAAATCGATATGTCCTATGTTCTCAAATGTATTCTTAAGTTTTTCTGCATAAAAGCCATGCAATCTGTAATCTCCGGTAATAAGAATTCTTTTTCCGCAACCTTCCACTAAGTACATAAGTGAATCACTTGCAGAATGATCAGAAGCCAGAGGCGTTATCTTCAGATCTTTTATAACTATTGGAACTCCTTCCGTAAGTTCCTTTATTTCTTTCGCCCATACTATCTGACCCACACTAACTTTATGTTCCTGCTGGGCCTGAAGGATTTCGCGGGCAGTTTTATGCATATAAACCGGTATATCTTTCATAATGTTAGGCACTTCGCCAACATGATCTCCATGATAATGAGTTATAAAAACAGCATCACAGTTAGCTTTGCCTGTAGTGACACCTTCTATGTCCAAAACATCTTGCCTACCTTCGCCTTCCAGTGGTGAACCAAAGTCGAACAATATTCTCGTATTATCTGTGGCTATTTCTGTACAGACTCCGCCAATTTGCATAGCGCCTCTGCGTGGTATAACTCTAATCTTATTTTCATCGCTCATATTATTACCCTTTAGATGAATCAGATTCTTTATACTTCCTATATATTTCTAATGATACTTCCCTTATCCGCGTTCTCATGCTTTCCGGCTCTAATACCTCTGCATGCTGTCCATACTGCATTACCCAATAGAAGAAAGCATCGGGATTACACTTAAGATCAACAATTATGTCGTTACCTTCTCCAAGCTTTACTCGAAAGTCTTTTCCGAAGTTATCGATAAGTGTATCCATCAATTTCTCATGGACACGTAGTTTTATATGTTCGCTTTCACCTGAGAACATATAAACATGCTCGGAAATGTATTCGGCTATATTCAATCCATTCTCAAGTCCCTTAATCGACTTCATAGGCTTACGTGGATTTGTAAGGACTTCAACATCTGTTATTCTATCCAGCCTGTAGTGCGAAATGTCATCGTAGGCGTCATAATTGCCAATAAGGAAATATTTTCCTTTGTTGTTTATCATCTGATATGGGCTAACCACATATCTGATGTCTCTCTTTGGATGGAGCTTAAAATCTACGCCATACTGTAGATATGAAAAGCTAATCTTTTTTCCTTTTGATATAGCAGTATCTATAGCGGCAATTGATTCCATGACCTTTTGGTTTTCTGCATTTTTACCACTAGAAGCACTGTGAATATGAGAAACATGGGCTTTAAAATACTTATTTGAGTATTTCTCAAGTTTTTTTACCAGTTGATGAGCTTCTTTATCTGTGATTGCATTCGATGAAAAGATGCTGTCTATCAAAAGACGCAATTCAGCATCTGTAAAATCTCTATTCTTGAGATAATAGCCTTTGTTATAATCAATGTCGTACCCCATTTCCTGGAGAGACACTATATTATTTTTTATTGCACGTCTCTCGCAGCTTATACCATAATTGGTATCCAAAAGTTCTATGATATCCTGCTGCTGTAATCTATGTTCATCGTCTGAATAATCCTTAAGAATGTTCAAGATGAGCATGTTTAGCATTTTCTTTGTACCTGTTCCGTACATCAATCAGTCCTCCACCATTACATTCTATTTCGTAACTTAATTCGCGGTTTATGATATACTTTTATATTATCACACCGCTTTTATCATGTGCGTTTTTTAGCACATTACAATTTTTCGACTATACTCTTCATTTCTTCGCGCCATTCTTCAACTTTTCTTCCTCCGGTAAACCACTTCACATCATGCTTAGGATGCATTATCTTTAACCACTCTGCTTTAACCGCATTATACATATCAACAGTACCCCTTTTTTGAATTTCTATAAAAACCTCTCTTACCCATACAATTGCATCTTCTTTGATAAGAAAAGGAACTCTTAATATCATTTCATCCTTCTCATCCTTTATGATCTCTACTTCCATCAGATTTTTCCTTAAGATTTTTTTATCCTGAATATAGATAGCATTCTCATCTACATTTATAATCATGTGAGATTCGAGATCTTCTTCACACTTACTGTCATTGCATCTAACAGTAAGTATATAAACAACATCCTTGCTCATTTATCTATTATCACTTTCCTATAAAATCTTGCTTTTATAGAAGCGTAGCAAATGATATGTGCTTTTTTTAGCACACAAAAAAGACAGTACACAATTTTCAAAATCATGTACTGCCCAACATTTCCATTATATTTACCAATCGATCACATCAAAGAATTCTTCAATATTGCTATTCCTCTTATTCAGCGAATCCTTATTATAATCTGTATGTTTTATTTTTATATCAAACGTCTTTTTCTTGATCTCATACTTATTTGAGACCAGCTTATCCTGCTTTCTAATTACCTCTAACATTAGCTTGTATGACTTATTCCCTGTATTCAGAAACTCATAAACCTCTTCAACACTCTTAAACGCTGCAAGTTCCTTAAATTTCCAAGCATTAACGATGAAGTTTTTGCTTTCCTGTCCTTTGTAATCTGCATCATGAAGGCAAGCAACATACTCAAAATCCGGATTATCAGCTATAAGGAAATGAGGTGTATTCCCTTTATCATTTTGAAGCTTACAGTATTCCAATAGTTTTAAAAAGTTCTCCTGCTCTCCTGGTACTGTCTTTATTCTATCAGCATCAACAATGATAAACTTAGCAAGATAGTTGGTCTGAGCTTCTTTCTTTATCTGCTTCAGAAAATTAGTATAGCCACCCCCATGCATATTGATTGGCTTTAAGACAAGCTCAACGCCCTGATTTTTACGCATTTTGTCAATGTAATTGTACTCGGTATCACCTTCGCAGAAAATGGCGTACCTTTTCTTAAGTACCCTCTCTTTTCTACTCAAATGCTGTACCTCCCAAAATACCTTTCATATAAAACTCATAGACTCTGGTAGTCTCATACCTGACTTCCGGGAAGTCTGCAAGCGAGTACAGCTCAGATGTAAGGCTATCCTTACTCTTGGTAACAAAATAGATCTGTTCTTTCATATATGTCTTAAGATTCAGATGAAGTACATTGTGCGTAGAGAATATGAACTGTCCCTTATGCTCTTCGCCATTTACAAAAGCAATGACTCTATCTGAAAGAATAGGATTAAGAACTCTATCCATCTCATCTGCAAATACAACCCTATTCTCATAAACCACTCTGAATATCTGAACTGCCCATGCAAAGAACTCTCTTACTCCGGTTGAATCCTGCTGTAATTCTCTGCGGATTTCATTTCCGGCAGCATCTTTTCTTATGATCATTGATTTGCTATATGGCTTATCATTATCAACTTCTATGCTGCAGATACTGTAATCAACCATACGGAATATATCTACAAAACGAGGATCTCTCATAACCTTGATATCCTCATCTTTTCTTACAGGATTGTTCTCCTTATCAGCTGGAACAGTACCCGGCAATAATATATTCTTGAACCAGCTTATAGTTTCGATAGAATCTTCGTTACCAAGAAGTGCAAGTTTGCTTATAAAAAGGCCATAGCTGTTATTGCTGTTCTTTAATACTGTATCAAGCTCAGAAACTTTTCCATCCTTCTTTTCATAAACCCCAGATTTATCTCTAACTACAGAAAAAAGACATGCGAACGCACCTTTTTTCTTAGCCTGCTTATAAAGGCCCTCACCCGTTATCCCCTTTGAATCAATGGAAAGGCAATATTTATAAACATGCTTCTTTTCTGATATGAAGCATATTTCAAATCTCTGTTCAGGATCCTTATCTGTCAAAAAACTAAACGTATTAACATATGCTCCCACAGACTGTACCTGCGAATTTGAATCCATGAGAGATTTTAAAAACTTGATACTTCCAATAAAGTTAGATTTACCGCCTGCATTTTCGCCGACAATGACTGCTGTTTTCAGAAGATCATAATCTACTTCTGTGGAAGTATAATTGTCCGGATATCTGGTCTTGACCTTACTGTTAGGCGCTTCCATACTAAATTCGCTTTCAAGGTTAAAAGAACAGAAATTATTGAACTTAAAGCTTATCAGCATCTGGCAACCTCCTTATTATCATTTCTGATTCTATTATAGCACAGTTCTCTCATCTAAACCAATATTTCGTTTTAGGCAAGGATTTAATGCGCTTTTTACACCCATTTTTATGTATTGCAAATCATTTTTGCTACTTATCTAAAGTTTTTCGCATTTCAATGCTTCACATTTCAATTACACCTAAATAAATAATTACATCCATACTGTAATCATTTATTTACATGTAATTATTGTGTAAATGTAATGTAACTAAACTCCTTGAATTGTTCATTCAAGCAAAAAAACCTCTTGATCTACCACTTTCGTAGACCAAGAGGATTCTGAATAAAGCGAAGATTACATAGAGCACATTTCAAATTTTTCCTATTTATCACTAACCTCGTTAGCTAATCGGATTCATATAATACCAGCTAACTGGCAACCAAAAATACTTATGTTCATATACGATTCGAACATATCTATCGCTATCATCGTCCAATATTCTGTCGCGTTCTTCATCAGAGAGCGCATCAAAATCATACATACACATATCAGTCATGCCTGTGAAGTATTCAACATCAATATTCATAAGAGCCAGGTCCGAATTGTTTTCCTCTAAATATTTCTGCACATATTCCGGGCCGCCGTCACAGATTATGACCTTTTCTGCACTCATGTGAACCCAGTAAATGTCTGACGCTTCAGCCTTGGTCTGGCCGTAAACCGTGATGCCATCCGGCATGTTCAGGCTTTCAATCTTTGATATCGCCATTTTACACATAAGGTAATATCCGACATTGCTGGTCAGTACGATTACCAGCACAATAATAACAATCGTAGCAAGTAATATTTTCATTACTTTATGTTGTTTTTTCATAATGAACCAAACCACGCATATTAGCGCGTTAATCCTTTCCTGTTTATACTGATTATTTACTTTCCTTATTAGAAGCATATGTCTTAAGTAAAAATACACACGACATATGCTTATTTACAAACTTCCCACTTGGACGATACAGCCAGTCCCTGTAAATCCTTTGGAGTGTTGTATTGGCCAAGTGGGAAGTTTAAATCGTCTATAGTTTATGCCTTTAGATATTCTTTTAAAGTCTCGATTTTGGACTCCATGGTGCCAATGCCTATGTCGTAGACTCGGCGAAGTTCATCAGGGTTATGCTCCATGCTTCCTATCTCGAGAGCTTTGGGCGGACGTATTACAAAGAGCTCACCGGCAAGCTCTTTTTTTCTGATATATTCAAGAGTTTTGTTGTAGCGAATGTGTCTGACTCTCACAGATTCTATGAAATCGGGGTAGTCTTTGTACATAAGCTTTATAAGAGGGAGCATTTTGTTAGGCTTTTTCTCATATTCTAAGGGCTGAGTCAGTACTACTACGTTTTTGTTATAGCCTTTGTGCTCCCAGAACTTTATCGGGATAGAATCTGCTACTCCTCCATCTAAGAGTTTATGACCGTCCACTTCTACTATCTTGGATACCACAGGCATTGATGCTGATGCTGTAAAATAGTACATATCTTTGCCCATGCCGTTTGAGAATCTGTGATAGTAGGGTTTGCCCGTCTCTACATTGGTACATACTCCGTAGAATTCCATGGGATTTTTGTCAAAAGTTTCAAAATCCATCGGGTCAAGTTCGTAAGGTATTGTCTTATAGCAAAACTCTGAGCCGTAGAGATCTCCTGTTTTGAAAAAAGATTTCCAGCTTGAGAATCTCCAGTCTGTGCAGTATTTGGTTGAATATCTTATGACTCTTCCGGGCTGTCTTGATTTTATATTGCATCCAAAAGCCGCTCCTGCGGATACTCCGATAGCTCCGTCAAAGTCTATGCCATTTTTCATCATCACATCTAAAACGCCTGCCGTGAACATACCTCGCATAGCGCCGCCTTCAAGAACAAGGCCTGTCTTTATCTTTTGCTGCATGATAATCCTCCGTTGTTTTGTAATCTATTCTGTCGCAGACTCCAGTAATCTGATTGTTTTTTGGTCAAGATTTATTTCATACTCTATTCCTAACGGAAGAGTCCCGATAGGAACCGCTTATGATCTCTATTTCGCCTCTGCAACCAAAATGTATTTTTAAATAATTTTAAATATATACAGACCAAAAGTAAATGAGAAAATAATAGCAATAATTCGATAGAATATAAGTTCAAAACTTGGTTAGATTATCTTTATATGATGATCAGTTCTGCATTTGGTGCAGATTTTCAAGATTATATTAAATCTAAGGGGGATTATATGGAGAATCAGAAAACTATAAATAAGTCTATATCTGTAAAGGCTGCAGACTCAGCACCTTTTTACAACAATGTAGACTTCTGTGTTGGAACAGGTCGTTTCGGACTTGCTCTTACCAAAGAATATCTGGATGAGCTTGCTTTCGTACAGGAAGAGATTGGATTCAAGCACATCCGTGGCCACGGCATATTCACAGATGATACAGCTATATACCATGAGTATGAAGAAGATGGAATTAATAAAGTTGAGTACAACTATACCTATATTGACCGCATTATGGATGAGTATTTAAAACTTGGAATCCGTCCTTTTATAGAGCTTGGATTTATGCCCAAGGATCTTGCAAGCGGTACTCAGACTATCTTTTACTGGAAAGGAAATACTACTCCGCCCAAATCTTACGAAAGATGGTGCGACCTTGTAGTAGCTCTTCTGTCACATCTCATAGACAGATACGGTGAAAGTGATGTGACTACATGGCCTATTGAAGTCTGGAACGAACCCAATCTTCCGGGATTCTGGGAGCATGCCGATATGAAGGAATATTGTAAGCTCTTCAAAGAGACTTTCACAGCGATCAAAAATTTCAATCCATCATTCAAGGTTGGCGGTCCTGCAATCTGCGGCGTCAAGGATGCCGAGTGGATCAAGGGCTTCCTTGATTTTTGCAAAGAAAGCGGCTTAAAGCCTGACTTTATCACAAGGCACCACTACACAATAGAGTTCCCTGAAGCCGACGGTCACTACGACTATTCGACTTTGATGGATGAAGAAGAAGGCTTTGCCAATCTTCAGTCCACAAGAGATATCATAGACTCTTATGACGAATATAAGGGACTTCCTATTCACATCACAGAATTCAGTTCCTCTTATACTCCAAAGGGTGTAATCCATGACACTAACTTAAACGCAGCGCTTATGGCGCGTCAGCTTTCACGTCTTGGAGATATGAACGAGTCTTATTCTTACTGGACTTTTGGTGACGTATTCGAAGAGACCGGCGTTCCATTTTCTCTTTTCCATGGAGGATTTGGACTTGTCGCAGCAGGAAGCATTCCAAAGCCTACATTCTGGACATTCAAGTTCTATACAGATCTTAAGAAGTTAGGAAAGGGCTGCGTATTTAAGAATGATAATGCTGTTATAGAAAAGACTGCCAAGGGATATGCCGGAGTCTTATTTAACGAAAGTTCCGATGATAGTCTTGATATAAAGCTTAGCCTTGAAGATATTGCTAAGGGCGAGGATGCTGATAATGAATACACTCTGATTCTGAAGACAGTAAGTCCTAAGACTACTAACCCGCTTAAGCTCTGGCATGATCTAGGCGAGCCTGCAACACCGAATAGCGAGCAGACCAAGCTGATAAAATCTGCTGCATTCCCGCAGGTAACATCAGACAGACTCACAGCAAGCGAAGGCAGTATCTCTTTTGACCAGACTTTAGATCCGGAAACAGTTGTTTATTTCGAGCTTTCTAAGTCTAAAATTAAGTCCGACAGAGGTTATAGCTACGAAAGAACAATAACTACAAGATAAAAAGAAAGCCACTACCCATACAGATATGTCCCCCCTCTTACAGGATGTCCGGTAAAAAAGGTACATATCAAACCTGGATAGTGGCTTTTTCGTCAAAATCATATGTAACCAAATCATCTGGTGAGTAGAACTTTATCTCAGACAACTAATGAATAATCATAACTTACTTGATTTTGTCTTTCCCATGTATTGTACTACTATTCTGTTCTCAGGATGTACATCTGTTGAATACAGAACAAGAAGAAAAATCCATTCCAGAGGTTTCATAATAATATATACTATATCAGCCTGCCACTTTTTTCTGATCAATTTAGCAATGAGGAATCCATATTTATCATAAAAATTCCTCAATGCTTTGTGAAATCTCGGAGTCTTTTCCTGAATGACTTCTTCAAAAGCATTTGCTATACAAAGCTGTCTGTTTACGATCACTTCATGGCCATGTCTCACGCCTTTACGAATAGGTTTCACTACTCTCCTATGACCGCCTGCTGCAACAGTGCAAAGATAATGCTCGTCATAATATACATTCGGGGGAGCCTGCCTCTGAGACAGTACCCAGTCACTTGTTTCTGTCCAGGCTTTTATTACTGAATCCGGAGCCTGACCGAATACCACCAGCACCATAATAATTATTCCCAAAAGAGGGAACATAAAAGCAATTGCAAATGCAGGCCAAAGCCTTGCGTTTTCAATAATTTTCTGTGAAATGGTCAAGATCGGTTTTTTATTTATCTTACTCATCTCCATCTTCATTGTATTCCATTCATGTATTTTTCTCTGGATAGTTCTTGCAGCAATTAGAATACAGCATATTGGAAGTATTAAGAGATATAAGATCAAACAATCTGACGGATCAACATTTAAATTGAAAACCTGAATTGTAAAAACAATAAGCTGGATAATTCCAAGATACATTGCAGATATTGAAAACACTACTACCAGCGGTGGCAGCTTCTCAATATGAATATATTGAAGTACAAAATATCCAATAATTGCAATTAAGAACACCATAAAAACTGTTAAGCCGGCCTTGCTATATATAGGAGTGTGCCTTTCGCTATTGTGTAATTGCTCTTGCCAATCCGAGTTCGTAACATTTTTTACAAATTCAAGATAAGCCCTTTCATAGATAATCCCAAGAAATAAAACTATGAGATCAACTATATACATACCTTTTATTTCACTGCCATTGCTTTCATATGCAAGACCCAAGATTTCCATAATCATAAGTGATAATGGAAGAATAAAAAGTGCTCCCGCAAATGGTGATAATACTATACTTTTCCCAAATGCAACTATTGGATTATCCCGGCCCGATATTAGTAGATAAATAAAAGAAAGTGCAACACTAAAAAATAAAGATGCAACAACCAAAGACCACATCGGATGCTTTTTTATAAAACTCATTTTTGTTTTTCCCTTTCACATTTTAATTTTCTTCTTCCGCCTTCTGGCTATCGCTAAACGCCATGATTACTATACTTGTTTTTATCCTCTTAACTTCTTTTTTATGACGAAACAATAATTATATGCGATAAAATGCATGAATTTATCATAGATTAAATCCGACAGAGGCTATAGCTACGAGAGAACTATAACCACAAGGCAAAATAAAACCACTATCCTTACAGATACCACATCTGGATAGTGGTTTTTCTTACTTTATCTTCGGATATATTAGTTCATCTAATGTCCTTCAATGTTGTCTGGAAAAGGAGCGTCACCATATACAGTTATAATATAGCTTCCGTCTTTCTTTTCCAGCTCACGATACTTATACTGTGCCGCAAATATACGATCCATATCATCCTCAGACATATCTGAGTTAAATGTGATCTTAGATTCGCACTCTACATGGTTACCTGTTCCGGTAGTATTTCCGGTAAAAGAGTATGTATCTATTATACTTGCATCTTCTATAGATTTCTCTATATATGCAGTTAACTCTTTTGTCTGTTTGTCTGTTGCTGCATGATTAGCAATACATCCGACTATCTCTATCACTATAAAAAGAACTATAAGAATGATCGGAATTGACACTATCGTAATTCCTATTCGTACTAAAATCTTACAAATTGACTTTTCCATTGCACTTCTTCCTTATCTAAAATTACTGAATATCAAATATTGTTATCTGAGCAACTTTTTTACTTCCTTCGTATAGATCATACTTTTCATTTTTATGAATCATATGATCTGGTGCATTTGAAGCAAGGAAAGAAAACTCTATCACATCTGTCTTCTCAAAATCCGGGCACACAAAATCTATGCTCCAAGTCTCTGATTCAGTTGGCAGATCTATGATCGGGCAATAGCGTGTCGCTTCTGGCGGAATATTCTTTCTTCCGTCTTCTGAAATCCACGTTATTCTTGCAATATAATATTGTTTAGACATATCTCTTAATCCTATTGGCTATTATTGATTCTTATTTTTTCTCTCATTCTTATACTTTATCTGTCTGACATATAGAAACGCTTCGTCCATACCTATATTTGTCTTTTGGTTCAGGATATCCGACGCGAGTAGATACTCACCAGATGCAACCGTATCCATCACATCTGAGATGTCTACCTTACTATCTCCAAAACTCTGTATTTTTGAAGATTTATCGTAGATATATTTCGAATACTTTTCCATATTGGTGTAGTAATATAAGGGACTATCCGAATACATACCAAGTATTCCGTGATCAACCATGTATTCTTTTAGTAAATCGTATCCTTTTAAATAAAATGGAATCTTTAGCTTTTTACGATCAGATAAAAGAATTATCAGCATGGAATTGGCATACTGACCACAACTACCCAGATATACCTTTTTTACATCACCCCAACGATATACCAGTTCTTTCTTGGTTGGAAGAATATGTATGATTCCCTCAGAAGACACAATTATCTTTTCATTTACAAATACTAATGCAAAATAAATACTAGGAATGGTATATATGGCAAAAGCCAGGAGTACCCATTTTAAAATATTCAGGTCATATTTGAAATCGAAGAATACACATACCGGTAGCAAGAAATAAATTATTGCCCAAGGTAGTATGTTGTATATACTTCTTTTGGTAACTATAACTCTATAATCCATGCTATACCGTTCCTTGCCGAAACTAATTGTTATTTATCGTAATTGATCATTACATCATTCTCTTACTTCAACAATCTCACCATCATTCATTCATAGTAAATACTTATATCTTCCTTTACTACTCAGCTATCCCGAATTTAATCGTTATGATAACGCCTGCATCCATAGTTTGGCTTGCAAGCTTTAATTCCTCTCCATTGTGAATTGTAAATGTATATGGTGCGTCTACATTTAGGTTGATAGTCCCATTTTCATTTTCCTCTATCAGACCGCCTAAAGAGCTAATAACAACTTTATCTGAGCTTATCTTCTTGATCTTCAGCTCATAATTGCCATCAGTGTATATGATATCTTCAATGCCGGCGCTTTCGAATACTTCAGTGATCTCTTTTGGTTCATAACCTTCCATCGCACACCATTCATGATGAGTTACTGTTATTACAGTATTTTCAGAAATGCTAACTCCAGGATCTGATGGATCATCTTCACTGGCTACTTTGGGGCTACTGCAACCTGCAACAATGCAGGTCATAAGAATCATTGCCAAGATAGTAGAAATAAAGCCTGCCTTCTTTTTTGAATTCATGTAAATCCTCCGCTTCATTTATAATGTCCTCAAAATCATAAATATAAACAAGATCACTCCGATCAAACAAAAGGTAAATAACAAAGTATTAGCTAAAGAAAATCTTTTTGTAACACAAAGAGCCGGGCGCTTCGGATCTATATATAAGTAGCACTTTTGGCCGATTTTATACTTCTTATTTTCAAAAGCTTTATTTTCATAATAATCCAAAAAATTCAATGGCTTTCTGGTAAAACACTGATTATTGTAGTTATACTGATAAACTGGGTGGTATGTATATGTATATACTTCCTTATACTTAAATTCTTTCTTTGGTTTGTATGTGTAACTGTACTTTGAATACCTCGCTTCATGCGGAACAGCAACATGCGTAGTAACTTTTTTCCCTTTGATTGCCTCCAAATCTATAAGAGTCGCTTCAATTTTTTCCTTGCATGACAATGATATTGATACTTGCAAAATTATCACCAATACCACAAGTGACACAATTGCAAAAAGCAAAACAATAATTATACCTTTTTCACATATTTGCATTTCCATTTAATACTTTCCTCTAACACACATCATTACCCTGCTTTCATTTTTTCTTAGGCCACTGTGGGTAATATAAATTGCTAAACATTTTCCCAAACTCTTCATCTGTAAAAAAACCTTCATCAGAAACTATTATCTGAGCAATGCTTCTATGATCCTGTTGGTATACATTTACAGAAACAACCTTATCGTTCGATTTAAAAACTATTCCATACTTTTTGAAACTTATCCTATCTGTCTTAAAAGTATCTATTACATTTTCATCTTCTACTTCGAATAGTGCCTGAAGATCAGATTCAGATTTGATAGTATTTAGCAGTAAAATATCTTCGAAAGAAAAACCTATTTTTTCTTCGAATTCAGCATCTATTCCATCTGACGGCAAATCAATAACAAGCATCTTACATTCGTCTGATTCCAGATAACAATTTTCATCATCACATTTCTGTTTAGTCGCTGAATCATAGTATTCTGCCTTGACTAGGGCTTTACCTTCATTAACATGAACCCATTTATAGTTCTCCTTTGTATCTTTTGAATCAGAATAAATATTAAAGATCATAATTCCCCACAGAATAAATATAAAAACAGCCATAAGTCTCTTTTCATATAAAAGGTATTTAAAACCTTTTAATAGTGGATCTTTATGTTCGAGCAGTTCCTCATCTGTATCAGTCCATATTTTATTATCAAATTCCAAAATAGACGCATCAAACAAAGATACAAAGAACTCATCAATGTCTGACCTCAGGAGATATTGAATATTCGTGCTTATATCAGCCCATACATACCTGACTCTTATTATTGTTTTATCTGCCATGCTCTCGAATCTTACAGCATATTTTTGCGGAGATGTGGCAAAGAGTCCGCCCGCATTATCATAAGCATCCATAAAAGATATATATAAGATTCCATTATCAATTTCTGTTTTATATTCAGAAAGTTTTACAGGTACAGCGCTTCCAATTCTGTTTATGCACTCGTCTATGGTTAAGTTTGTTTTATAAACATAGTCAAGCCTTCCAGCCTGTTCATCTTCTTTTTTCATTTGCATTTTATTATTTGACATATAAAAACCTCTTTACTGTTTTTTTAGTTAAAAAAACAATATTCTTCTAACACCACTTCAGTTTACGACTAAAACCATAAACGACTCTCATAACACTACGATATATCCTCTCCGAATATACTGCTTAGCGTATTTATGATTAAATCAATTACTAATATCGCCGTTATTATACATGATATGTCGGCTCATATCTAAAACATCCGATGAAACGCCATTTTTACTTGATGAAATGCATTTTTATCGTAAAAAAAGAAGAAGGATGATCACAACTCCTTCTTCTTTAGCTTTATTGAAGCACTCAGGCAATTCCTCAAGCGCAGAATAGATATCACAGAAATGGTTCCTTACCCCGTCCCCAGGGCATTTTGTATCAGCAGAAAGAAAATGCCGCGAACTGCAGATGTCCTGTTCCCTTAAATGTAAAGAACAGATCATGCACTCCGTCAGGAATCTCGATATCAGCCTTTGTTTCATGCCATTCATTGGCATAGCCTATCTCGAAGGATCCAATGACTTCTCCGTCCCACTTAGTACGAACTTCAAGTTTGCCTGTTGCATAACCCTTGGTGCATACAGACATCTCTTTGACATTCCTACAGTCAAAATACTTAAATCCGGCAGTAGCGCTATCTCTCATATTGGCTATATATGCATAATTAGTGCTGCGCCATGAACCGTGATTCTCTACTATATGCTCAGAGCATATTGGAGCTTCCATACGGTCCTTGGGTATGATATCGCCGCCTTCCTGAGTGATCTTAGGGAATCGGTCATCCATCCAGCCTGACCATGGGATGTAGGTTACATCTGTATCTGTAAAAAGATTACATGCGATATATGTAGGATATGTACCCTCACTTCTTAATGGCTCCATACCACAGCATGATGTCATAGGTGCCTGCTCAAAGGTTCCATCAGCCTTTTCTTTGAGCTTTTCAAAGCAGCCCTGCCTTGAGTAGTTGGTTCCATTGGTATGGCGGTGATAGAAGATATAATAGTCATCACCAATCTGAACCATGCTTCCGTGGTTGTTGGCACAGTAGAACATGGGCTTATCTGCTGGCTTATAAGTATCTATATTAAGATCACCGTTACTAACAAGCACGCCCTTATATTCAAATCCCTTAAGCGGATCATCGCTTACTGCATATCCAAGCTCATGGAAGAGCTGTGTTGAGAAGATAAAATAGTACTTGCCATCCTTCTTGCGGATAGAAGGTCCTTCAAAGAATGCATGTCCGTCAAAAGATGTATCGTGGCTATATGGTTCACCCGGTGCTACAAATACAGGACCTTCTACTATAGTCAGCATATCAGGTCCTAAAACCGTACCCATAGCTCCATGTCTTGACTTATCTCCTACTCCGCAGAATCCTGTGTACAGATAGGTTCTGTCTCCTTCTGTAAGGACTGCCGGATCGAACTGAGGTTCGTCTCCATCTTTCTGACCAAGGTAGGTTCCATCTGTATGATGTACATAACCATAGAATTCATACTTGCCTGCAGGCTCATCGCATACAGCAACTGATACTACTCCCCAGGAGCTAAGTACATAATAAAGATAATATCTTCCATCAGGGCCAACAGTTACAGCAGGTGCATACAGATTGCCCTGAAGATCTTCATTGGCAGGGTCCTGATCCTTGCGGTAGATAACACCTTCATAGCGCCATGCGCCAAGATCATCTACAGGCGCAGAATAGCACACATAATCAAGCATACAATATACATCTCCATTAAACTTATCATGAGATCCGTATACATATACCCTGTCTCCGAATACATAAGGTTCTCCGTCCGGAACATACTCCCATGACGGCATATATGGATTTAATTTCTGTTCAAGATTTTTCATACAACCCTCCGCAATCATATAGATATATAGCGACCTAAACTTCTTTCATATAGAACTGACAATACCGCTAAAATACAACTACATATATAATAAAAATAATCTTACACGATTTCTTATTGTTTTATGCGCAAAGTATATCATTATTTGCTCTTAGTCATATATTATCTGTACACTACTAGCGCTTTAATGCAAGAATTGTTACTTAACTCAAACTCCCCCGGACAAAATTACGTTCAAGGATTATAAAATCACAAACTCATTATAATGAAAAGAAAAAAGTGATGATCACTGGATTGGATCACCACTTTTTACTAAAAATCATTATATGACGTAAGGGTCAAAATTATCATACTAAGTCAAAGCATCTTCTGATCTTACTTTTATTATTTAATAAGGATATGACTTTATAAGCTCAAGCTTGCCACCATTGATAGCATATGTCTCAGGGAAGCTGAAGTTAGTTCCGCCTATACTGAGGGCACCGCAGGTACTTATAAATCCATTAGAGTCAACATAGGCATTTAAGAGCTTGCCAATGAATTTGGGTTTGCCGCTATGGAAGTCAATAACATAACTGTATCTATTGTAGTCTGACTCTATAGCTGAGAGCATCACTACGCTGGTTCCATCTCCGTACATGCTGCTGGACATTCCGTATACAATACTCATATCATAATCAGCCGGCGGCTCTACATAAGTTGCTCCTCCATCTTCTGTTACAAACCAAAGATGAGCATTGGTGAAGCTTTCACAAGTAGCAAGATATTCTGTAGGATCATTGCCCTGAGGTATAGATACTGTAAGGGCAAGGCCTTCCTTATCACCATCATTGTCGAAGTCGACTATGTATATTCCATACAGATAATCTGATGATTTCTGGCTGACCTTTTTCTTGAATATGTTATAAAGATCGCCATATCTGGTAACTACATTCTTGTTAAGTGTATTCTGAGTCTGTGCTGCAACTCCAAGATCTGCATATGATGAGAAAGTCTTAAGATCAACATCATAGGTTCCGTCAGGCTTAGTAACTTTGCCCATGCCGGTCTTTATAGATACTTCAAAGTCGACATTGACATTGACAGGATTGCTTGAGCTTCCCAAAACAGTGGTATCTGTTACAACTGCATGGATCTTGATCATATCTCCCACAGGAGCATTATAATTCTCTATAGTAACCTGTGAAGCATAATCTGTAACAAACACATGACAGTAAGTTGATACTGCATGCTTGAATCCCTCTTCTGACATGAGAGTCCTTGTACCATATTCCGGATCAGAGTTCTCATAAGCAGGAAGTGAATACTGCTTAGGATCAAATGTTGTAGCTTCTATTGTAGGTGCTGAGGTTGAAGCTTCTATGCTGTCATCAAGAACTGATACTGCCTGATGGCCTGTCTCTTTGAGGCCACGAAGGTCAGTTGCTGACTCGCCGGGTTCAGTTTCTTCAAGAGTTCCCTCAGATGCGCTCTGTGCAGCCTGAACAGATGTATCAAGTCCGCTTTCTGATGCATCAACAGTCGATGTACATCCACTAAGTAACATAGCTGTAGCAAGTACACATACAGCTAAGAATTTATTCTTTATCATACTTTTTTCATATACTCCTTTTACTTCCAATCATGCAACAATGCATTATTTTAACACGAAGAAGGAAAATAATAACTCGATATAATTACTGAATTTACCAAAAACTTTTAACTTTTTTTGGACATATTCCCGCATGAGATTCCATTTTCTTTTGCAAAATGCATCATGTAAAGCATTACTCAGAGTCTGCATTGTATCTGTTTATACCCAAAATTGTCACCTCATGCGAACTTATACCTAAGTGTTGCCATCTTGCTGCATATCAATTGTTTTTAAGCCATTTTGCTCTTACATTAGTAAGTATAGGTGCAAAAACGCGGCTAATTAAGTACATAACTTATCGGGGGGATCATGTTATGAAGAAAGCTACAGTTACTAAGAAAATGCCCGCTATACTTCTGGGACTTACGCTCATATCAGGGAGTCTGTCAGGATGTGCGGCAAAAGCAAAAAACAGTGAGGGTATGCAAATGAACAATTCAGCAAACGAAAGTATTACATCAACTAATGACTCTTCATCTACAGTAACCGATGAAGCTGTGGCCAAAAGCTCTGATGGCATCTCTGAAGCTATCGCCTTAGAGACATCAGCCGTAGATACTTCTGCAGGCGAAGCTTCAGAAGAAGACTACGAAGATCGCACTCCTACTGCGGAGATTTCAGACGTAGTCCTTCCCAAGTATACAAATCTTAATACCAAGGAAGCAGGCACGATCGAACGCATCACCTATACAGCTCATGACTATTATGGAGACGGAGCTCCTGTAGAAAAAGAAGCTAACGTATATCTTCCATATGGCTACGATGAGTCCAAACAGTACAACGTCCTATATCTCATGCACGGAATAGGCGGCGATGAGGATGAATGGGGCATGACAGGTTCAACATCACGCGTCAAGATCATCATGGATAATCTTGCCTACTTTGGAGATATTGAGCCCTTTATAGTCGTAACTCCTAACGGAAGATCTGCTGCCAACCATTCAAGTGACGGATCTGACTTCAAATCTTTCTATAGCTTTGGATCAGAGCTTAGAAATGATCTCATTCCTTATATTGAGTCTCATTACAGCACTTATGCAGATTATGACGAGAATGGTTATGACATGTCTGCATCAAGGGCTCACCGCGCTATGGCAGGTCTGTCTATGGGCGGCATGCAGACTATCAATATCGGTATCGGCGAATGTATAGATCTCTTTGGCTATTTCGGTGCCTTCTCTGCTGCGCCTACCAGCAATACTGCAGGCGTTACAGCAAGCCTTCTTAAAGACAACACCTATCCTATATACTATTTCTACAATATCTGCGGTCTGCAGGACAATATAGCATATTCATCTCACTCAGCGGCAGTTAAGTCACTTCCTGCTCTGTGTGATCAGTTTGTAGACGGCGAGAACTATATGTGGCAGGAAGTAACAGGCAGCCACACCTTCGGCGTATGGTATCTGGGCTTCTATAACTTCGCTCAGCTGGCGTTCCAATAAAGTTCCAATATAGTATTCAAGCTGCAAATTGGATGAACCTGCATCACCAAAGCCTTTACAGGGGTGTTGCAGGTTCGTCCGAGCAAGTAGTCCACGTTAATATATCTATAATTCAATCGATCAGTGGAGCCTAATATCTTTTACTGTACTACCTTCAAAGTCGTATATAGTAAATACATCGTCATCTAAGACCGCATAGCTGTTGGGATTGCCTCCTTTAGGGATTGAGACAGAGCCGGGATTTAGGTGATAGAAGTATTCACCCTTATCATTTAGTACGAGCTTCTCGCATACCGGCAGGTGTGTATGTCCATGTAGCAGGACATCACCTGCTGATAGCGGAGGCTTTTTATTTTCATCATACAGATGTCCATGTGTTGCAAAAAAAGTATGACCGCCAAGAGCCAGTATCGCATAATCAGCAAGGACAGGGAATTCCAGTACCATCTGATCAACTTCTGCTTCGCAGTTGCCACGAACAGCCCATATACGGTCTTTGATAGAATTCATAAGTTCTATAACTTTCTTAGGTTCATAGTTTCTTGGAAGATCATTCCTAGGACCATGGTAGAGTATATCTCCAAGGCATATCATGCGCTCTGCACCTGAACCTGCAAATCTATCCATCATCTTATCAGCCCAATAATATGAACCGTGAATATCACTGGCAATAAAATATCTCATAGTTTCCTCCTTCTTCCTGCCTTATAACATCAGTAATATAGCAGCCTTTCTATAGTTGGCAATTTATATAAATGAGATGTCAGCTTTTGTTTTGCACTTACATAATACTATATTTCAAAGGGATCAAAAATTTTTTTGTTTGGAAACTCTAGTATTGGCGCGAGTTTCGCCGCACAAATGAAAGCTCTTACAAAAATAGTTAAAAATATGATAATAATGATGATACCCTTTTTGATATTATGGCCATCGTGGCTTGTCCCCCCAATGTAAGGGCTTCCACAAATAAAAGGATTTACATCCGGAAAAGCAGGTTGTTTATGAAAAAGAATTCTAGCAGTAAGCGCGTTCAAAGCTTTATACTCGCAGCGCTACTATCCATGACTCTTCTTAGCGGCAATGTTGTAACCAGCATGGCTCAGGAGGATGTTCAGACAACTTCAAACACTGAAGGCAGCAATCCTTCAGAAGTTACTGGAGAAGGCAATTCTTCAGAAGATCCTAAGTCACAGGAATCTGGTACTACAGAAGGTACTAAAGTAGTAACAACCGTTTCACCTACTGAAGGCGAAGATGGAGATACTACAACTGACAAGACTACTGTTGATACCACTTCTACTGGCGATGATACAGATACAACTTCAGATTCTGAAACAGATAAAGAAAAAACTGAATCAGATAAAGAACTTACTGAAAACAAAATAAGTGCAGATTCCAATGAAAACAGTGCAGCTTCTGAATCTTCAGACAATATCCCTGTAGATCTTTCAAAAGCTGAATATACTTCATGGGATTTTACTGAAAACGGAATCAATACTAAAGTAGAGCATGGTTCAAATGTTGAAACACTTGAGTATAACAATTTATACATAGATACAACATCAGCAGGTAAATATGCACCCAATGGTTCATCCTGGGGACAGTTCAACGAAGGAACAGTTCTGTATTTTGCCATACCTGCAGATTCTGTTATCACTATTCTTGCATATAAAGACAATTATGATCTTACTCCTGTAATTGTAGATGGCGGATCAGAATCATCTATCTCAGATAAGACTGTAACAGGATCTTCCAATCCTTATACATACACCTATGACTGCAGCTGCAGTTCAAGTGCTCTTGTAAAGCTTACAATAAATGCAAAAGACACATATCTTCAGAGCCTTACAATATCAAAGAAGGAAGCTGAAGAACCCGAGGTCACAGAGCCGGAAGAAACAGACTATACTAAGTTCTTCTCATATCCTGTTAAGAATTATACCTGGAACTTCACAGAATATGACGCAGAATCATATGTCAAATACGAAGGTAAAACAGGAAGCTATAAGGAACTTTATATTGATGCATCTACAGGTAAGTTCGATCCTAGAGAAAATGGTGACAAGGATGATGCACTTGTCAATGACACAACTCTTATAGTAGTTCCTTTTAACAGAGCAGGAACTCTTAAGGTAACTTATTATGATAACGGTTCATCTTTCCTTGCAGATGGAGAGACCAAGCTCCTCTCAGGAGATACATACGAATACACAGGTAAGGGCTACGGCTATGTAACTCTTCTTGCAACAGGCCAGATCTATCTCTACAGCATCGAGATCGAATATCCCAAGTCAGCACTTGATGATAAAGGAAACGGCGATATATCCGTATGGGATTTTGGTGGTCAGGTATCAGGCATCGAAGGTGCCACAGACATGATCTCTACCAAAGACATCGAAAACATCAGTTCAATCGGTTCATACACTGACAGCAAGGGCAATACTAAGACATCCAGCGTAACTTCAAATACTTCTGTATCTTTTGGCGACCTTACTCTTTATATGGGCAAAGGCGACAGATTCTATACAGCAACAAGCATTGAAGGTAAGACCTATCAGGCAACTAATAAAAAAGGTATCTACTCATTTGATGACTACACATCATCAGGTTATTACTACGGTAATGGTAAGACTTCTATCAAGAAGGGAGCTCCTACTAGCAGATACATCACAATAGCAAACGTTGAGCAGGGCGATACTTTTACTCTTTATATGGGAGTTAAGTTCAGCTCTTCTGCCACAGCCACAACAGAGACAGCTCACTTCAAGTCAGCTGACGGCTCTCAGGATGAGACATTTACATTAAATGCGGGAAGTCCTGCATCCTATACATTCACTGCTACTACAAGCGGTACATACACAATCTATACAGAGAATACCAATGGCGGCAAGCCTGATTTTTACAGAATTGTAAAAGGAAATAAGAGCCAGAGCGTCCTTTCAGGAAACATCAGTTTCGAAGATGGACAGTCACTTTCTGATGATTATAAACTTCTTTTTACATGTACAGATGATGAAAGTGTAGGAAACGTATACGCTGATATCGACTACAATAATGACAGATACGCAGTATACCTCAAAGCAGGTCATAGCTACAGCATCAGCATCGTAGGACCTGTAGGATATGATGTAAGTGACAGCACTAATACAGTTGCTTCTGGTACATCAACTCATGACATCACTATAATCAAGGCATCTACAGTAGCTATAAGCGGCACTGTAACAGGAATTGACGAAGAATATATTGAGAAAAACAAGTCACAGATCACATTTACTGATTCTAAAGATAATAAAGTTTCAGTAACTCTTGCAAAAGACGGATCATATGAAGGCATTAACGTAGTACCTGGTATAGAATACACTGTATCTCTTACAAACTGCCCTGATTATGAGATCGCTGCAGATAACAAGATAACTGTTTCTGAAGATGATGAACTCTCTGGTTATGATTTTGTTGCAACACTTATTAACTCTTACAAGGTAACAGGTAAGTTCATAGGCCTTACTGCAGATGCAGATCTTGGAACACTTACATTTGTAAATACCAAGGATAAGGCTGAGTATGAGGCAACTGTTCTGGCTGATAACGCAGGATATGAAGTAAGTCTTAGAGACGGTACTTACAAAGTCAAGGTATCTAATACTAAATACACAACTTCTACTACAGTTACTGTAGCAGGCGAAGATACTACAAGAGACCTCTATTTTGGTAAAAAGAAATCTGACATCACAGTAGGCGATGCAGACAGAATATACGTAGGATATACAGACGGCAGAGACTACAATTTCGATACAGTTCAGGAAGCTATCGATGCTATCACTAACACAAGAACCGGTGACCATCGCGTAGTAGTTCAGATAAATGCCGGAACATACAGAGAACAGGTTGTTATAAACACACCTAATGTAACTCTTCTTGCAGACGGCGATGTTAAACTTACATGGTACTATGGAATCGGCTATACCTATTATAGTGCCAAGAACGGATACTATGATGAAGAGGCAGCTTACAACCAGACTTCCAAGGGAACTGTTACTAAGTGGGGCGCTTCAACATATGTCAAAAAAAATGCAACAGGTTTCAAAGCAAGCGGTATCACTTTCGAGAACTCCTTCAACCTCTATATGACTGAAGAAGAGCTTGAAGACGGCGTAACACTTAACGCAGCAGCATATGGCGACTCAAAGACTTCTTTCGAAAGAAAAGAAGGCGCAGATGTAACATGCGTAGCAGCTACAGAGAGAGCTACCGCACTTGCTATAGAAGCTGCCGATGCAGAGTTCTACAACGTAACAGTTCTTGGCAGCCAGGATACACTTTATACTGGCCCTGGAACACGCGGCTACTTCATAGATAGTAAGATATCTGGTAATACTGACTATATCTTCGGATATGGCGACTGGGCATTCAAAAACTGCGAGCTTCACTTTGAAGGCTACTCAGATGGTGCCAAGAAGCACTCATATATCACAGCTGCAAGAGGCGAAGGTTCTACATACGGATACCTCTTTGAAGACTGCACTATAACTGGTCCTAATACTACTACAACTTCAGATGCTTCTGATCCATTTATAGCAGAGTCCAAAGTAGCTGTTTCTAATAGCGGCAAAACACTTGGCGCAAGCTATTTCGGAAGACCTTGGGACGGACAGTCAATGGTAACATTTAGCAGTACTACTATTTCCAAAGGTGTTACTATCTATGATGCCGGCTGGTACAGGATGAATGACAGACAGCCATATGATGTAAATTATAAAGAATACAATACTGTAGATAATAACAAGCTTGAAGATAAAGTTGTTAAGGAAAGAAAAGTAACATTAACTGACGGTACTATTAAATATAACAGTACTATTTATGATAACTTCGAAGATCTTGAAGAACTTGGTCTTACCTTTGCCGGTTATACCAAACTGTTAGGATGGGAGCCGACTCTTACATCAGTTAGTATAGTTACTCCTGAGAAAAAGCCTGTAGCTGATCCGGAAGACGAGCCTTCTGATGATCCGGCAAATGCTAATACAGGAGCATCTAACGAAAGCTCAACCGGTTCAACAGAAGCTTCTAATGAAAGTTCAACCGGCTCTACTGAGGCTTCTAATGAAAGCTCAACCGGCTCCACCGAGGCTTCTAATGAAAGCTCAACTGGCTCTACTGAGGCTTCTAATGAAAGCTCAACCGGTTCTACTGAGGGTTCAACTGGTTCAACTAACGAAAGCTCTACCGGTTCTACTGAAGCTTCAGGATCAAACAGCTCTAACACAGCGGTAGCAGGTAATACTACTGCTTCCGGTAATGCCGCAGGCACAGGAAGTACATCCGCAACTCAGACAGCTTCTAATACAGCTTCTGAAGGAAGTGCTTCTAATACTCAGAATAATAACGAGACATCTAATGTTGAAAGCAGCCCGGCATCAACTAACGAAAGCGCTGTACTTGGAGCTTCCAGAGATCAGGAGACAGCTACTGTTAACACTTCAGTAACACCTTCCGAAGATGGAACATCTGCTTCAAACAGTGACAGCAGTATCTCAGGAAGAAGACTTGCTTCTACAGGTGATAGTTCCTCTATCGCAGCACACCTTGCAATCATCATGCTTGCATGCTGCATGGTAATATTCATCATCGAGATGCAGGAACGCGAAGAAAAAGCTTGAAGACTTCCATATACAAAACAAATTGATATCGCAAGCTTCATCAATTGGAACCATTAGTAGCTCACTTTACTCGCGACATGAGATTAAAAAATTCATAATCATGAATCTCTGATTCAATAGATTGGAAAAGAGGGGCCTCGTACTAAGTACGCGGCCCCTTTTCAATGGATTATACCCTATTTCAATGTTTATGAACCTCCGCAATCAGAAGTGCAAAGTATATGCTACCGAGCTGCTGACAACAGAGGCAACAAAGATCATGAATGATTGCTACAAGCTATTTAAGATCTCCTGCCCTGCAGAGGTGTCGTTGAAACGTGGTTAGAAAAGTTGGTCGGGAACTATAGTTTAAGACTTGCTCTTATCATAGGCGATCTGCTTGAAGAGATTGAAAAGACCGCTCTTGATAGCATTATTATCATGATCTGCGCCTGTAATCTCGTACCAGATGTGGTCAGCGCCGTTAGCTTCCAGAAGTTCATGATACTGCTCCGGATATGTTCCAACTACTGAATCCCTGCTGCCGCAGCAGATAATGAATACATCAGGCTCTACTGCGCCATCTGCAAATTTCATCTCGCTCTCTTCGATCATTCCCTCGTGAGTCATGAATTTATCTGTTGTGGGAACGATTCCCGGTGCTGCAGAGATTGCACATACATAGCCAAAAAGCTCAGGTCTTTGAAGGGTGATATAAATTGTCTCTCGACCGCCCATTGAAAAGCCTGCAAGATAAGTATTTTCTCTACCTGTAAGAACTGAATATTCGCTCTCAATGTGAGGCATAAGGTCATTGACAAGGTCGTTGATAAAGTTATCGTAAGGAAGAACGCTCTCGCTATCAAAACCAGGCTGCTGATTAGGATCAGATGTTGCGTACATGTTAGGACATACAACGATTGTCTCTTCTATGAGCTCATCTGCCGCCATATTGCCTACGATCTCTTTAATTCTATTCTCTCCATCTGAGGAAAAAGAATACTCATTACCAAAGATACCATGTAAAAGGTATAAAACCGGATACTGCTTATCTTCGCTATAGTCTGCAGGAAGAAGTATGCTATAACCCCTCTCCAGTCCGCAGGTTTCAGAATAATAAGTTGCATGTGTGAACTCGCCGTATTCTACATCACCACGCTTTGACTCGATTAGTAATGGACATCTTTCATCTATCTCATCGTTAAGAACGAACTCTGTGTCAGCACCTTCTGAGTCATCCTCTGTCTTTATTCCTGAAGCAAAAGAGCTTAAGTCTTCACTGCTGTTATCTGTAGTCACGCTGCTCTCTTCGCTACTATTTGCTACTTCCATGCTAATCTCTTCGTTACTGTTTTCTGCTCCCATACCTTTATCCTCCTGTGAATTTGCACCACATGCGCACAATGCGGTCATAACTGCTGCCAATAAAATCGAAATGCTTTTCTTTCTCATAACCGGCCCCTTTGAACTGCATTTTTCATATTCTAATATCATCATAATCATGTAAAAAGCCGCTCACAAGCTATATATTGCTATAATAATGCTATTGGCATTCATTAATTCGAGTTATTTCTTTCACGCTATTTTTTATGTTCCAAATACTCCTCAACTAGTTTTTTCATCTCTTCCTCATCAAAATGCGTATAGGAATGTGTTGTTTCAATACTTGATCGTAAAGACCAACTTATCAAAAACACTACCGTCATTAGCAAACTAAACCCAGCAGAAAATTTAAATTTTCTCCAGTTGATATCTGATTGGATTTCATGAACTCCTTCCGGATCATATATATAAATAAAGATATCATCTCCAGGTTCTAGACCTTTTTCACTGGTGCACACTTCTCCTTCCAGTGCCTTACCTTTATATTCATAGCTAACATTATATGTCTCATATATCTCACCACGCCTCCTATTTACTTTAACAATCTTTGTCCCTCTACTATAAATGACCTTTCCTCTAAAATATTTGGATTTCTTATATCTTATTCCTTTAATCCAATATATAATTGTCAAAAACCAATATATCGGTATAATACAACCACTTGCAAAACAAACTGCTTCCACTTCCACTTCCACTGTAATCCAAAACCTTTCTACCTAAAAAGCGATCAATCTATATGGTCTGTTTAGTAGCACAACTATAAATAACTTACCATCTACTAGCGCTCACTAAGCCAAAATATTAAAAACATTATAACCATCACCAAACCAGCCATAGCATAAAGTTTAAAATGTTTCCAGTCGATATCTGATTGTATTTCATGAACTCCTTCCGGATCATATACATAAACATCTATTTTGGCTCCGGGTCTTAGCCCTGTTTCAGTCGTACGGACTTCTCCTTTTAGCATCTTACCTCTAAAAGCATAGCTGACATAATATGTCTCATATATCTCACCACCGTCACGACCAAAGTGAACAATCTCTACTTCTTTACTATCAATAACTCTTCCTCTAAACTTTTCGGACTTCTTATATCTGATTCCAGAGACCAAATATACAATTCCTAAAAAAACAAAAATTGGCAAAAAAAACAATATCTTGTAATCACTTACTGCCAGAGGCATTTTAATATCATAAAAAAAGGAAATACAATACATTGTTAAAAATAGCAAGCCTGCCGTTAAGAAAGGCAATAACAATAATTTCTTTTTATTCTTCATCAATTTATCCTTAGCTATTTTATTCATGCTGTCTGTATCTACATCTGCACATGGTGACGCTAGAATTGCTTATCAGATATATCTGCACAAACCGCAACCGCCAAGCGCTTTTGCCATTATACATACAATTAGAGCTTTGTAAATGACTTTCCGACAAATTGCACATTTCATCCGACGAATGACATTTTAATGAGGCAAATGACATTTTCATGAGGCGAATGACTCACTGATAAAAAACGCCACCTTACAACATTAAAAAGCAAATCAAGGAAGAGGCGCTCTTAAGTTTAGTTTTGAAATATCTTTACTTCAAGAATATAATATTTATTAGTAGTATTTTTTACAGATGTATACATCTGCAATACAAAACATATTGGAGGTATTTATGGGAAGAAAGGTTGTACTTGCCGGCGCGTGTCGTACGGCTATAGGAACAATGGGAGGAACTCTTTCTAATACACCTGCTCCTGAGCTTGGAACAGTTGTTATCAAAGAGGCACTAAAAAGAACAGGCATTAAGCCAGAGCAGGTTGATGAAGTCTACATGGGCTGTGTAATACAGGCAGGCCTTGGCCAGAACCCTGCAAGACAGTCAGCTATCAATGCTGGTATACCTGTAGAAGTTCCTGCTACTACTATCAACGTACTGTGCGGTTCAGGTCTTCACTGTGTGAACCTTGCTGCCAAGCTCATCTCTATGGGCGATGCTGATATCATCGTAGCTGGTGGTATGGAGAACATGTCCATGGCTCCTTATCTTCTGCGTCAGGCTCGTTTTGGATATCGTATGGGACCGGCTACTATGGAAGATGCCATGATCACAGATGCTCTTACAGACGCATTCTATCACTATCACATGGGCATCACAGCTGAGAATATTGCTGAGCAGTGGCACCTTACAAGGCAGCAGCTTGACGAGTTCGCAGCATGGAGCCAGCAGAAGGCTCAGAAAGCCATCGCAGAAGGCAAGTTCAAGGATGAGATAGTTCCTGTAGAAGTTAAAAAGAAAAAAGAAACTATCCTCTTCGATACAGATGAAGGACCGCGTGCCGGTGTTACAGCAGAAAGCATCTCAGGTCTCAAGCCTGCATTTAAGAAGGACGGAGGCGTTGTAACTGCTGCCAATTCGTCAGGTATCAATGATGCAGCTGCTGCCATCATCGTTATGAGCGAAGAGAAAGCTAAAGAACTTGGCGTTAAGCCTATGGCAACATGGATCGGCGGCGAGCTTGCAGGCGTAGATCCTCAGATCATGGGAATCGGACCTGTTGCTGCTACAAGAAAAGTAATGGATAAGTGCGGTTACAAGATTGGTGACTTTGATCTTATCGAAGCTAACGAAGCTTTCGCAGCTCAGTCTGTTGCAGTAGGCCAGGATCTTGGATTTGATATGGACAAGCTCAATGTCAACGGCGGAGCTATCGCCCTGGGTCACCCTGTAGGTTGCTCCGGCACCAGAATCCTCGTCACTCTCCTTCATGAGATGGAGAAAAGAGATGCCAAGAAAGGTCTTGCAACCTTGTGCGTAGGCGGCGGCATGGGCGCAGCTGCAATTGTAGAGCGCGAATAATACTTTCAGGCATAACAATAATAGTAGTTTGATTGAAATTAATATTTCACGCAAAAAAACGCATGGAACTTTGGTAGATTATCACTAAAGCTCCATGTGTTTTTATTTATATTCTAAAAATTTATCTATTTTCTCTTTTATTTTCTTGTTTATTTGCAGACTTCCCACTTGGTCAGTGTCATGCCAGGGAAGTTTATTATCTTATTTCTATTTCTTATTACTAAAACTTTTACCTTTAAATCTATGATTCTCGACATATTAAGGTCATATCTTCTATTCTTTTTTCTAAACAAATTGATAATATCATCCGATAAGAATGTATATGATATGGGTATTATTATTCTCAGCCTTGCAACACTTTATAAACGACCAAATGTAAGAGTAATAAAAGGGAATGGAGCTATAGATCATATCGGTATTTTCTCAATCAATATCTATAAGCGTTTGAAGCAGCAATCGAAAGGAGAACTATGAAAAAATCACTGTTATCTGCTATTTTAACTGTTTCATGTATCTTCACGATGTCATGCGGTAATAATGGAACAACTGCCACAGATTCCGGATCTACATCAGGCGAGCTGGCAGGAAGCCTTAGCTATGAATATGTCATTCACTATACCGATGGCACCGAGTCGGGCGTAGTCCGCTACGATGATCTGTCTACCATGCTCCTGGGACTTGACCGCGGTGATATTGATTATATTCCTCTGAGTAAGTCCGTAGCAGAATATATCGCTAATACTCAAGGAGATGGCAAGTATGTTGTAGAAACAGCTGATCCTTTGGAGAACTACTCTCTGGGCGTTGGCGAAGCCCATGTTGATCTCCTTCCTGCCTGCAACGACGCGATCATCGCTATGCAGGAAGATGGGACGCTATCAAGTCTTCAGGATGAATATATAACCAAGATTATAGAAGGCGGTCAGCCTGAAGCAGTCACTTTTGAAACTGTAGATGGAAGAGATACATTAAAGGTCGGAGTAACAGGCGATCTTCCTCCTATGGACTATGTATCAGAAGACGGAACTCCTATGGGATTCAATACGGCAATCCTTGCAGAGCTTGGCAAGAGACTTGATATGAATATCGAGCTTGTAACGATCAATTCCGGAAGCCGCGCTGCAGCTCTTGTATCCGGCAAGGTTGATATGATCTTCTGGGTTCTGTCTATGGATTTTTCAAATGCTCAGAATCCTGTAAGACTTGAGACTATCGACTACATCATGTTCAACGGAAGCAAGCTCTCGCCTACAGATACAGTTGCTACTGATTCTATATTTGCTGTTCCTGAAGGTGTATATATCAGCGAGTATTATTTCTCTGATAATGAAGCTATCTTGAGAAAAAAATAATAGTTCGTAAATCTGAATAATTGTAAAGATATAAAAACCACTGCCAATATCTTGTTTTTGTAATGATTGGCAGTGGTTTTACTATAGTAACCAAAAAGTATGCTTTTGATACTTATTAAATATCAATCTATATAGCCTATAAGAAGTTTAAGTGTATTCTCAGCTCCGTCTCTGTGGCTTCTCTCATAACCGTGAGAAGCATATACACCTGCGCCGATAAGACCATGCTTAACATCAAAGCCTGCACGAAGTGTAGCTTCTACGTCAGATCCATAATGAGGATATACATCAACTGCATAGTCAGCGCCCATCTTCTTAGCAGCTTCTATAAGTCCCTTAACTACTGAATAAGCGTAGGGTCCGCCGCTATCCTTGGAACATATGGATACCTGACGCTCTGTACATGTAAGACCTTCGCCGACGCATCCCATATCAACTGAGATTGCTTCTGTTACGCCTTCAGGAACTGATGCACATCCGCCATGACCTACTTCTTCGAATACAGTTACATGTACATATACTGCACGCTTTGGAGTGATCTTGTTATCCTTAAGATACTTGGCATATCCAAGAAGTATACCTACGCTGAACTTATCATCAAGGAATCTGCTCTTGATATAACCTGACTTTGTGATACGTGTACAAGGATCAAAGCATACGATATCGCCTACGCTTATACCAAGTTTTTCAACATCTTCTTTAGAATTAACATCTTCATCAAGGACAACTTCGCAGGTATCAAAAGTCCTCTTGATATCATTGTACTCACCATTAACATGGATTGATGCATTTACAAGCTGGAATGTTCCTTCATAATCTCCATCGAACTTAGTAACAATACGGACATTCTCTGTCTCAGCATTATTAGCATTCATTCCGCCAAGAGGTGTTACTACAAGGCGACCTGTTCCCTTAATAGAAGATACCATACCGCCAAGAGTATCTGTATGGGCTTCAAGGAAGAGGCCATTCTTCTTATCCTTGCCACCAAGTTCTACAAGAACGCCGCCCTTACCTGTAAATGAAGCTTTAAATCCAAGAGCTTCAAACTCCTTCTTAACCCAGGCTGCTGCATCATCTGTATAGCCTGTAGGAGAGTCAATTGACAGAAGCTCCTTACTCTTCTCCATGATAAAATCTGTGTAAACCTTAAAATCATTTTTCTTTCTAGCCATTTCTAACACCTTTATTCTTTCTTAAGTTGTTTTTTTTCAAAAATCTTTTTCAAATACACTATACCATTTTTAACAAAAATATGAATTATTGCCACTTCGTTCAAGAATGTATCAAATAGGCCAATTGAGAATACCTTCGGCACCTGGCCTATTTATCAATCGATTCATCGAATTACGAAAACTCATTAATTCTGGGCAATCGTCTGTGTATTAGTTACTGTACAGCTTCTTCCATCTATTACGACATCGGCTATATATTCATTATCATAATCATTCCATGTAACCGTAAAGCTGTCATCCGAAATCCACTCAACCTCATACTCTGCGGCGTATCTGCCATGAATATCATCAATTTCAACCGCTTTTTTGGACGGCTTATCTCCTTCTACAGAATAAGGCTTTCCATCTTCTTCAAATTCGATACAAAGGAAGCTCTCGCCCTGATCCATAGCTCCGCCGGAGTTATTAATACTCTCCACCTGATATATTCCACTTGGCGATATAAACGTATCATTAACTCGTCTTGTATCACCTTCAAAAAGAACGGATAAACCAACTATTCCCATTATAATCAAAGGAAAAGCAAAAAGGATTATACATCCTCCAACAATTATAGCAACCAGCATTTTTAGCAAATCATTGCCAGTATTATTCTTCATTTTTTCATACAATCCAGTCACTTATAAAAAGTGAATGAATTCTTCTCCCTTAAAACTTTTTACCAATTTGGCAATTTAGCCTCAAAATATTTGCACAAAATCCAGCTTATCAATGTTACTACCGGAGTTATCAGATTAAGCACAAGGAAATACCTCTTACGAGCTTTATTAATACAAAATCTGATGATTCCTGCTATATTTAATAGACTTGCAAATAAGCCAAACAGGAAATACCCAAAACAAACCCATGACAATACCAAATTTGTTTCATACTCATAGTTATACCAATCATCTCTCAGACAATTCTGAAAATCAAAAACCGTTGATAAAGCCCAACAAGTTCCTCCGAACATCAAAATTATCAGAGCAAACATGGCACAAATAAATTCAAACTTACACTCCTTACCAAAATTCATACCTATACTTCAAATTACTCCTCTTTTGTCCCCTGAGTAGCCTTCATAGCCACAAGCTCGATTGCTTCCTTCCCCGTCATATGTTCTATATTTATTTCATACATAACAACATTGTTATAGGAGCGCTTCATGTCTTCCTGAACAGCTTCTTCAGGAGAGAACTTCCTGCCTATGGCAAGCGCGGCTTCTTTTCTCAAGTCTTCATCTTCTATTATCTTAACTCGTCCAAAAGCTACTACGCTTCTAAAGTAATTGGTAACCTTATCCGGAACGACTTCATCCTTGTCGATAACGCAGAAGGATACCTTATCACTTTTAAGCATGGCATCATACTTATGGCCTGCCTTGGCACCGTGTATTATGATCTTACCGTCTCTATACAGATAGTTGATAGGAACTGTATACGGATAACCATCATCACCATTAACAGCAAGTACGCCTGTTTTGCCATTTTCAAGGATCTTGATTGCCTCTTCATCCGGTAGCTGCTGCCTGAATCTTCTCATTTTTCTGAACATAATTCCCTCCGATCTGTGCAAATTCATATTCGATTTCGAGCAAGCTCTAATCAAAATGACTTTTGCTCCTTACATCATATTATACTTAATGTTCTCATTTTCTTCCGATCACGCGACAATTCTTTTTGTAAAATGCCACTCCAATTTTATATATCTTTGCTTTCTTCATAGCATCTGCATAATGCATATCATCTATTTGATCTAAAGCCATTTGAGCTTCGTAGTCAAGTAGCTGTAACAAGTCATTTTCGGATATATTTTTTTTGACTTTTGATAGAGATTTTACTTCAATTATGTATCCTGTATTATTCTTGGCTTTCGGAATAAGCGCTATGTCATAGCGCCCATCACCGGCTTCTCTATTGGACTTAATCTCATAAAACCTATTCAATGAGGCACTTAGCCCCAGAAGCATACCATGGTAGAAACCTTCTGCAGACGCATCAAAATAGCTGATCGTCTCCTTTAGAAATTCAGTTAATCGTTTCTGCATTTCTTCATTATTCTTACTTAAAAGCGCGTGCTGGAAACCAATAGCATCTTCACCTGAGACTATATTCCCAGTTCTTGAAAGTATCTCCTGTTCAAAAACATGCATCACTTCTATATTGGGAATCCTGACTTCTCCTACAGTATTACCATCATACAGTGATTCCGCTGAATCAAGAGTAAGATACCCTCCCATAAGCAAAAAACTATAAACAGAAGAAAAGCTTTTCCCTATCTCCGGATATACTACAGATATATCAAGATATACACTTTTTTTGCCTCCTCCAAGAAGTTCTCTTATCTCCTCTATAAGTTCATTGGATCCGTTTGAGATAATCTCGCCTATGACATCATTACTTCCGGTAGATTGCCAATAGGTTTTGGTGATACAGTTTTGAGATACATAATTAAGTACCGACCATGGATTATATATTTGCGTATCACCAAAATGATATCCATTATACCACTCCTTGACCTTTGCAAATTGCTCAGATACGCCGTAGTCCTTTAGGAGTTTTTTTACTTCTGGTTCTGTAAATCCAAAGTACGAACTATAATTGTTATCTATAACAGAATTGACCATCAGATTGTTTAGTCCGCTGAATATGCTTTCCTTAGCGACTCTTAATATACCGGTCAGAAAAGCCATTGTCATATGCTTATTGTCCTTGAGCCCACCTGATAGAAAGTTTCTCATAAAGCCTATGACTTCATTATAAAATCCATACATATGTCCTTGCTGAATAGGTGTATCATATTCATCTATCATTATTATAGGGGCCTTGTCGCAGTACCTGTCCAGAATCTGCGTAAGCTTCCCCAATGTTCCCGACCACAGAGCTTCTTCTAATGTACCATTAATGACTTTATCAACATAGACTCTATCAAGCTCCGTTAGATTACTCTGCTCTATTTGAGATATAAGTCTTTCATACTCTGACTGAATAATTGCTTTTATATTTATAAGCATTTCAGACCATTTATCGAACTTCATATCTTTAAAATTAAAATACACAACAGGAAATTTGCCTTGATATTCTCTATACTCCCGTCCAGAAGACCATATTTTGGTTTTTTGAAAATATACACTTGTATCTTTTTCAGCTTTTTCAAAAAAGGTACGAAGCATATCCATATTCAATGTCTTACCAAAACGTCTGGGACGTAGAAAAAGAGAAACCAACGGTCTATTATCGATTAATTCTTTTATCAGCAAAGTCTTGTCTATATAGTAATAATCTGTAATAGCCTTGGCAAAATCAGAGACGCCAATGGGAAGTGGTTTGTTTGAAAATTTCCCATTTCCCATTTTTTCGATATAATCAAATGGTATCATCCATCTATTGCCAACTTTTTTGGAACCGCTTATAGTCCCCTTCTGGCACATTGCATTTACCATTCTACGGGATATTCCAAGTTTTTCTGCAGCTTTTGCTGATGTGATATAATCCATGTTCCACCTCAGAGTTTTTATTATATTAATATAATAAAACGGGAAATGGGAAGTTTCAATAATATCATTTCCCGTTTTTTCACAAAAAGCCCCCTTCCAAGCAGTACAAGATTATATTATTTCTCTTGTTCGCATGGAAGGGGGGTTCAATACTTTAGAACTATTTTCTTTTATATCAGCGATTTAAAGAACTGTGTTTCATCGTCATTGCACTGAACAGCTTCCGGAAGTCTCATGTTACAGTGGAATACATGTCCGAGTTCTCCATTTGGACTTGTATAGTACTTGCAGGTAAATGGTACAGAATTTCTGATCATAACTTCTGCCATCTTGGGAAGCTCATCCTTAAGGAAATCTCCTGTTGCGGACATGAGGAATGATGGCGGATATGCGCTTGTTATATAGTTGCCGGCATTCATTACATCAAGATCATCATCTGTGACTTTTTTGCCAAAAAGATCGTCCATGAGTGATCCCATGTTGTCATCAGCTTCTTTTACAGACTTTATCTCAAATGCAGCACAGTTGAATGCAATGCCTTTGAACCTGAACTTGTCGGATGCTGTGAAGTCGAACTTGTCAGCATACTCCTTGTTGGTAAGGAAGGCTGCTGTGATACCTATAAGCGTACCACCTGCAGAATCGCCAACACCGAAGATATTATCAAGGTCAAAGCCGTATTTATCTGCATTATCTACGATCCAGTTAATAACAGCACAAGAATCTTCAAGGCTAGCTGGGAATGTATATTCAGGTGCAAGTCTGTATGAATAGCAAACTACTGCAAAGCCTCTCTGTGCAAGAGAAGCTGAGTAGTACTTGTATACTTCCTTATCACCATATACCCAGCCGCCGCCATGGATCACTACGATCACAGGGAGCTTCTTATCTTCCGGGAAGTCAACCGGTCTGTATACATCAAGGAGCTGCCAGTCAGGGTGCTGTCCTTTATCACCATAAGAAATATCACTATATCTTTTTATATCTGCAGGAATCTCAAGGCCTGCATCTCTCATGGCATCGCCTTTTGAAAACATTTCTCTTATTGTGTCGCTTGTCTTTGACATATTTACTACCTCACTTCGTTTATATATATCTTTTGCCTAAAAATATTCTTTTTAATAATATTTTTTAACTATATTTCATTATATCAATTATAGTCTTATTACTACACTTGTTATTTAATAATGCGAATGAACCTAAAATCAGTTCATCCGCACTATTATTTAATTCCTATCCCCTATTTTGGTTGAAATGCCTTTATACCATTTAGGCCATAGATCTCTTAGCTTCAAGGTCTCTCTGGATCTGGTCGATGTGCTTGTCAATGTTCATGATGATGCACAGTGCAAGTACTACCAGTGACAGGATTGCTCCAAAGTATCCATATCCAAAACGGATTGATGCAAGCGCAGCTTCTGTCTGGACTTCTGCAGTTCCTACATATCCGCCGATTGCAATGATCCATGTGCAGATAGCTGATCCAAGGCCGATACCAACTTTCATACCAAAGCTTGTACAGCTGTTAACAAGTCCTTCAGAACGAACTCCTGTCTTCCATTCACCATAATCAACTACGTCAGCTGTTGTAGCGAATATTCCTGACATGATAGGTCCTGTACCAAATCCCTTAACAATAAGGCCGAGTACTACAAGTGGAAGGTTAGAACCTGCTGCTCCAATGATGCAAGAGCCTATAGCCATGATTGTTGCACCTGTGATCATGAGTTTTCTTTTTCCAAACTTTGCAACAAGTCCCGGCATCATAAGATTTACGATCATAGCAGGTACAGTTCCGGCTACTGATGTCCATGAAAGGAATGCGATGTTTCCAAGTACGCTGTTGCAGAAATAGTAGGTCATAGAACCTGTTGTTACTACGTTGATGTACAGGAACATGAACATAAGTGCCTGAATGAAGAAATATTTGTTCTTAAAAAGTGCCGGAAGAGCCTTTGAAAGCGGAACTCTTTCTACTTTGACTGTTCCATCATCCTCAGCATCTACGTGCTCTCTTACTCCAAGGAAGCACAGAACGCACATAACACATGCAACAGTACCATAGATAGCTGATATTGATCTCCAGCCAACGCTTGCTATAAGGTTAGCTGTGATTACGTTTGTGATAAGTGATGTAACCTGAGTCATTACGAATCTGATAGAAGCTGTCTGAGCTCTGTCCTGTACATCAAGTGTCATACGGCTAAGAAGTGCATTGTAAGGCAGGTTGTTAGCTGTATAGATGATGCAGTTCTGGAAGATATATGTAAGATAGATGTAGATGAGCTTACCAGTTGCACCAAGTGATGCCGGTACGTTGAATATCAAAAAGAGTGATATTCCCATAAGTGGTGCTGTCCACAAAAGCCATGGTCTTGCTTTACCATATTTTGACTTAGTCTTGTCAACAATTGCACCCATAATAAGATCAGTAATACCATCAAATACTCTGCATAGCAGCATCATAGTTCCTATAGCAGCTGCAGCAACTCCTACAGTATCTGTATAATATCCTGTGAGAAAAGATGATGCCAGAGCAACTATTACATTGGCGCCGCAGTCACCGATTCCATAAGATAATTTCTCTGTGGTAGAAAGACGTACTTTCTTGTCCTGACTTTGTTCGTATATAGCTTCCATATGTTTCCTCCCTTTATATAGGGTCCTCGATCCGGCTGCTGCTATCCTTTCGTACTGCCATTCTTGCATAGGCATGAGCTCTAGATCAGTAAGCCGCCGTGTCACTCCTTGATGCCACCATAATGGCTATTATGAAGCCGGACCCTTAATTCCTTCTCTGGAAACTAATATATTAAAAATTGATAATTTACTCTTTACATTTCTTGCCACAAAAATTACGTTTTCTTGACTTTTAATCTTCGTCTTATATAATTATCTCTGATACATATAACAGTATGTCTATATCAAGCTGTCTTTTAAAACGCCTGATATCATATCTTAATTATTTATACCTGATGCAATAAAACATTTTTGCCAAATATAATCTGAAGTACAAGGGGAAATATGCCGGAATCAACCACTCAAGATATCTCATATGAAGTAGTACACTACCATACAGAGATGCCTTTCAATATATTAAATGTGCATAAAAGGGATCTTTACAGAAACGGTAACCTTTCTACTGCCAGTGATGTTCTCGATCATTGGCACAACGAGCTTGAAATAGTCTACTCTTATTCAAATGACGGAATATACTATACAGATGGTGTACCTCACCATCTGGAAGCTGACCAGTTCATCATCGTTAACTCAAGAAGTATTCACAAAGTCATATCCAACAGGACAACTCCATATGAAGACATGCCAGATACACTGACTACCGTGCTTCAGATAAGTGATTCATTTCTTCGAAGCTTCATTCCAAACTTTGAAGACCTGTACTTCCTGCCGGTATTTAAAACAAATGAAGAAAGACCTGCTCAGATAATGAAAGATCTTGCAAGATATGCTGATGGAAAAACTTTGAATAAATACGAAAATATGCGCCTCATCGGCCTGGTACATGAGCTTTTATATTATATCTGCAGAGATGACCTGACTCTTAAAGACATGGAAATGCCTAAAAAAGACAGAAAAAATGCTGATATTTTAAGAAAGATAATCTCCTACACAGAAGATAACTACAGGCTGGATATAAATGAGATGTCTGCCGCACAGCACTTTGGATACTCTGCAAGCTATTTTTCCAGATTCTTCAGATCCAATATGGGAATAACCTATAAAGAATTCCTGACAAGAATGCGTATCAATTCTGCCAAGGATGCTCTTACAGGCTCTTCCAAGTCCGTTCTCGAAATAGCCATGGACTGCGGATTCTCAGATGCAAGAGGTCTGATAAATATGTTCAACAAATACGAGGGAATAACCCCTCTAAAGTACAGAAAAAAGTACACAACCACCTAAAAGGTGTGAATTTTACTTCATAAAATAATCAATTGCTTTGTTCATCTTGTCTACAGACTCGGTATCATTTTGAGCTACCGCTTCTACTATGCAGTGATCAAGGTGCTCTTTGAGTAGTGCCTTGCCTGCATTATTGATCTCTGATTTGACTGCTGCTATCTGAACCAGAACATCAGCACAGTCTTCACCATTTTCAAGCATTCGCTTGATGGATTCCATATGACCGATTGATTTGGAGATACGATTTATGATCTTTTTCATCTCCTTGGGGTCATGGGTATGTGAATGAGAGTGATGAGTATGAGCATGATCATGATCTTCATGTGCATCATTGTCATGAGCATGCACATGATCATGGTCTTCATGCGTATGGGTATACTCATGACCATTTTCATCTATATGCGTATGAGTTTTAATATCATCTCTTTTTTTCATCCTAACCTCTTCTTCGAAACTCTCACATCTACATTCCACTCCGGTCGGCGCAAAGCAGACATCCCCGGATGTCTTGCGCCCTCAAACATTCGCAAATCCGCGCTACGTGCTACTTTGCTCATGTTTGGCGGGTCATAGATTCATATTCGATTTCGAGCAAGCTCGAATCGAAATGACTTTTTATCCTTACGTCATATTATAAGATTTGAGCACTTGCGCCGCAAGCTCAACCTTCCCGTTCACGGCGTGTAATATACCAAACCTGCGGGGCCGCTCATTTTGCCATCGACATGAAGTCATAAAACAAAAGCTGGTAAAACTTTACAGTCTTACCAGCTGCTCATACACATTGTCAAATTTAAGATCATATCCTGGCTCAAATAGCCAGCGATCAATATGACTTTTGACTAAATTGTCATATTCTGCTATCAGCTCACTCTACCTTATCAACAGTTCCGTCTTTCTTAACGATCTCAACTGTGCATCCAAATCCGAATGCTGCGATAGCGCCTGCGATGAATGCCCACGGTGCTGCTGCCACACCTACAACGCCCCCGATAATTCCTACGTTGACAGGTAAGCTAAGGAGCACTTCATCCTTGCGGCGGATCTGAACCTTTGTAACATTGCCCTCTTCAACCCTGGCTTTGATCTTATCGATGATATCCTGAACCTCAGTATTATCTTTCTCAGGAGTCAGATACTTGATAGCATCTTCAGGATTACCATCTGTCTCTTCAAGTGCCTTCTTTGCAGTCTTAAAATCTACGCCTGTAGCGTCAATTACCTTTTCTACTGCTTCAACTGTGATATCCATAATTTTATCTCCTTTCGTGACCAATAAATTTTTTCATTGAAAATAAATAAGAAACATCTCCGGTCAGATCAGATACCGGATCATAAGCTTTGTGGCAACCACCATCATCTGCGGCAGTCACTTCGTGCTTACAAGATAATTCTATCATTATTTTCCTAATAAAAAAGTGTAAAATCAGCGAATTAAGCAGGTTAATTCGCTGTGTCAGTTATGGTAACACTAGATTGTGAGAGTTTCATAGAAACGGAACAATCCGTTAGTCATAAGGTGTCAATAGAAACTTTTGACACCTACCTCACTAATATACTCTTTTATCTATTATATCTTGAGATAATATAGTAACTTTGTATGTATTTCCATCTATTCTTGTGGAATATACCGTTCTGTCCGCCGAGAACTGACTTTCAAGAACATAGCTTTCTTTTTGCAGATAGGTATTGTTCTCAAGGCAGGCGATAGTCTGTGTCAGGACAGGCCCGTACAAAGGGTTGCACTCTGTATCAACTGCTATCGTCCCGTCAAGTGTAAGCTCCAGGCCCTCTCTTGTTGAGTCAAAAGAGATGATCATCACATCACCATTCTCAATATCACTTCCTATCTTGTAGCCGGCATCAGTCAATGCCTCTATAGCGCCGTAGGCCTCGTTGTCATTCTCACAGTAGACTATGTCTATCTTGTAGCCATACTCTTCTATCATCTGCTCCATGACTTCCCGTCCTTTGGCTTTGACAAAATCTCCGCTTTCTGCTGCAAGCAAAGTCCAGTTATCATGGGTATCCACAGCATCTTCAAGTGCCTTACTCCTGCCTATCTGAGCAGACGCTCCAAGTGTTCCCTGAATATCTATTATGCCAATCTCACTTTCAATATTTTTTTTAGAAAGAAAGGCATCAAGCCATGCACAGGCTCTTGCTCCTTCAAGATAGAAATCAGCTCCGACCCAGGCGGTATATAATGAATCATCCTCTACGCTTACTCTTCTATCGACGATTATAACCGGAATTCCTGCTTCCTTAGCTTCAAGCAGGGCGCCTTCCCAACCGGTCTCAACGATAGGATCAAGGATTATATAATCAACATCCTGGTCTATGAATTCTCTGATTGCTTTGAACTGATTCTCCTGTTTCTGCTGGGCGTCATCATATATGAGATTGTAACCATTTTCCGCTGTAAATGCCGATACCACAGAATTGGTGCAGGCAAGCCTCCAGTCAGACTCGGCTCCTATCTGTGAAAAGCCAACTGTGATGGTATCTCCTGTATTGACATATATCCCGGCTTCATCCAATGATTCCGACTCTGCTACATCATTAAAAGAAGTATCCGAAGCATTGGAGTCAGCTTCAGTTTCATTGACCATCTGTCCGTAATCCTGAAGATATGAACTGTTTTGATCCGTACAGCCGCATATACATATTGATTGAATACTTATTATAGATAAAATAGATATAATCCTTCCAAGTCTTTTTTGCATATGTTGCGTAGCTCAAGCCCCTTCTCTGTCGATATTGAATTTAGTGTATTACATTTTGACCAAATCACTTGTCTGTGAATCTATCTACATCTTTATATAAATCTTGACAATCTTGCATACTGATATATATCAGATTTTATTTTATCATAGATACCCTCAAGTCGCGAGTAAAGCAAGTGCCTAATGGTTCAAATTGATGGAACTAACGTCTTCGATTTGGATTTAAAACGCTACATTTTCAAACTTATACCATTACGATACAATACCCCCGGCCACATAGCCGGGGGTTCATCATTACTTTGCTTTTCTTGTTCTAAGAGTTGCAGCTATGCTCTGAATTACGATGAATAGGAACAGAAGCGCTGCTGTAAGGATATTGGGCCAGGAGCTTGCAAGCTTACCATTGGTCTTAACTATTGAAGAGATCGTTCCATTTATAAGTACTCCGAAGAATGAACCTATAACGTTGCCAACACCTCCTGTCAGGAGTGTTCCACCTATGACCGCTGATGATATGGCATCCATCTCAAGTCCCAAAGCCTGCTGTACAGAACCTGACATAGTATTAAGACAGAAGCATATGCCTCCAATCGAGCACAAAAATGATGACAATATATAAGTCTTCATCTTGATAAGCTTGACATTAAGACCCATCATCGCAGCAGACTGTGCATTGCCGCCTACTGCGTACAAGCTTCTTCCAAATCTTGTATACCTTAGCATAAGGAATATCAGGATCAATACGCACAAAGCTATGATAACACCTACTCTCACATATGGAGCCATATACACTCCTTTACCATTGACATATCCGCCAAAGGGGAGCTTGATCTTGATGTTGGCTATATCATAGAATGCCTTGTTCATATCCTGTGTTATAGATACCTGCTCAGTACATATAACTGCAGTCATACCTCTGGTAAAAAACATACCGGCCATAGTTACTATAAATGGCTGTATCTCAAGGTATCCTATCAGATATCCCTGAACCGCGCCAAATATAAGTCCTATCACAAGTACCAGAACTATCATGGGGAATGCTCCGATTCCATTGCGCATACCTGTTGCAAGGAGCATACAGTCCATAGCGATAAGGCCGCCGACTGAAATATCAATTCCAGCTGTCAGCATGACACAGGTAAGCCCGCATGCTACGCAGATAAGTCCTGCATTAGTAATAAGGATATTCAAAAAAGTCTGAAGATGGGTAAAACCTTTACTTCCATATGCTATGCAGCCGCCTGCATACAATACTATAAATAGTATTATTGTTATTATCAGTAGGATGGTATGGCTGTTTAGTGTCTTCTTTTTACTTTCTGTCTGCTTGCTCATACTCTAGCCACCTCCTTTGCTGCATTTCTTTTTCTAAGATATGCTTTGATAGGTGGTGACTGGATTGCAACTATTATGATAACGATGATTGCCTTAAATACAGGAGCCTGATCTGTTGATACGCCCAGAGCATACAGGGTTGTAGTTATAGCCTGGATCGTATATGCACCTACTATAGAACCTGCCAGTGAGAACTTACCGCCTCCAAGAGAGTTGCCGCCAAGTGCAACTGCAAGGATTGCATCCATCTCGAGATACAAGCCTATGTTATTGGAGTCCGCAGAAGTGATCCTGGATGAATTCACGATTCCTGCAATTCCTGCAAAAAGGCCGCAGATAACATATGTAAGGAAGATGATACGTCTTGAATTAAGTCCTGCTATGCGGCTTGCCTTTGAATTAATACCAACAGACTGAATATAAAGACCAAGGGCTGTTTTCTTAAGGACTATAGCCAGGATACATACACATACAGCTGTAATAATAACCGGTGTAGGAATCGGACCAAGAAAACTTCCGAATATACCATAAGAACCATTTCTTATATAAACGATAAGGTCGTTACATAGAAGTAGTCCTATAGCTCTTGCAGCAGAATACAGGATAAGCGTCGCAACCATCGGCTGTATATGAAGGTAAGCTACAAGGAAGCCGTTGAAGCATCCGCATACGCATCCCATCAAAAGACCGCCAAGGATTCCCACAAAGAGCGGAACTGCAAGCTCGGTGGTAGATGATACGCCGTAGCCTGCAAGGAGCATACAGCAAAATGATGCTGAAAGACTCATTACAGAACCTACCGATATATCAGTTCCCGCCGAGCTGGACACAACCAGCGTCATCCCTAGTGCCAGTATTGCAGCTTCGCTTCCCCTGTTTAGAATATCGATAATTCGACCATACAGAATCGTTCCGTTACTGGTCGTATTCTGAAGCTTTATTACAAAAAATCCCAACGGATTAGAACCAACAGCTGCGTCATGGATTATATTAACAGCCATTACCAGTATAAGTGCGACTATAGGAAGAAAAAGAGGTGATCGCCTTACTTTTGCAAAGAATGAATCTTTGCTTTTTTTCTCATTACTCATTTTCCTTACCTCCCGCAATGACTTTCATAACGTGATCTTCGGTCAGATCATCGTCTATCTCCCCGACTTTGGCCCCGTCTCTCATGATGACCATACGACTACAGGTCCTTATCATCTCTGATATCTCAGATGATATGAACATGATGCTCTTGCCCTCTTCTGCAAGCTTAAGCACAAGCTTCTGGATCTCTGTCTTGGTTCCTACATCAATACCTCTTGTAGGCTCGTCCAGGATCAGAAAATCAGGATCTGTCGCAAGCCATCTGGCAAGTATGACTTTCTGCTGATTACCACCTGAGAGCTGCTTGACAAGTGTATCCCTGCTTGGAGTCTTGATAGACAGGATATCGATATACTTATCTGCTATCGCATTTTGCTCAGAAGCTGACAGAAGCTTAAACATTCCGTTCTTGGCCTGCAGCGCAAGGATGATATTGTCTTTGACAGACATATCAGCTATGATACCTTCTGCTTTTCTGTCATCAGGAAGAAGTCCCATTCCCTTATTCATAGCATCTATAGGCTGAGCTATCTTAACTTCCTGCCCCTTAACTTTAAGTGTTCCGGTATTGGCCTTATCAGCTCCGTATATGGTCCTTACAAGCTCACTACGGCCAGAACCCAGAAGTCCCCCAACTCCTACGACTTCGCCCTTGTGAACATCAAGGTCAAATGGCTTAACGGTACCGATATGACTAAGCCCTCTTGCACTTATAACAACTTCGTCATTTATCTTTTTGGATGTATCTGATTTGATCTTGGCAAGATCATCGAAATCCTTGCCCATCATAGCAGCTACAAGCTTAAGTCTTGGCAGATCTTCAACTTTGTACTCACCAACAAGTCTTCCGTTTCTAAGAACTGTGATCCTGTCACAGACAGCATATACCTGCTCTAAAAAATGAGTTACGAATATAATTCCAACGCCTTTATTTTTCAGCATTCTCATAAGGCCAAAGAGCTTCTCAACCTCTTCATCGTCAAGAGATGATGTAGGCTCATCGAGGATGAGAACCTTACATTCCATATCGACAGCTCTTGCTATAGCGACCATCTGCTGAATTGCCAGCGAGTAGTTTTCCAGGTTCTGAGTTACATCAACAGCTATTCCAAGGTCATCCATGAGCATTGCAGCTCTTTTGTAATAGGAACGTCTGTCGACAGTATGCAATTTGGTAAGTGGTTCTCTTCCAATAAAAAGATTCTCTGCTACAGAAAGATTGGGGCAGAGATTAACTTCCTGGTATACAGTTGATATACCTACTTCTTGTGCATCTTTTGTAGAATGATTACGTACCGGTCCTTGTATCCCGTCTATATGTATCTCACCAGCTTCAAAGTCATTGATACCTGTAAGGCATTTGATAAGCGTAGACTTGCCGGCTCCGTTCTCTCCCATCAGCGCGTGAATCTCTCCCTTTCGAAGAGTGAAATCTACGTCTTCGAGAGCCTTGACACCGGGGAAAGTCATACTGATTCCTCTGGCTGTCAGAACAACACTTTCTTCCATTCGCGCCTCCCTTGATCATAAACATCTTTTTGTAACAATGGCCAGGACCCGACAAGATCCTGGCCATTATTAGTATGTATTCTTTTAAAAGGATTTCTTAATCTTTTAATAAACTATATGTGGAAAAAATATTCCGTTTTTTTTAATTAATACTGAGCTTCGATAACAGCATCTGTAACTTCTGTCATCTCCTGAGCTTCGCCGTTAATTGAGAACTCAACGATAGCATCAGGAAGTGCATACCAGTGCTCAGGCATGTAAACTTCTGCTTCAGGTGTTCCGCCGTTTTTAAGAGTCTGGATAACTTCTTCTACTGTAGGAGCTGCAAGAGGGTTACACTCGAAATCTGCTGTGATCTTACGAGCCTTAACTTCCTCAAGACCTGCTGTACATGCGTCAAAAGAGATAAGGATTACATCGCCGTCAGGACCATATGTAACACCTGCATTGTCCATAGCTGTCATAGCACCGAATGCTTCGTTATCATTCTGGCATACAACTACGTTGAACTTGCCTTCGTAGCTCTTGCAGTATGATTCCATAACTTCCTGTCCGCCGTCTTCTGTGAAGTCACCTGTCTGCTCATCAAGGATTGTCCATCCATACTTGTCAGCAACTTCCTTGAATCCGTCAGAACGTCCGATCTGTGCGGATGCGCCTGTTGTACCGGAGATAACGAGTGCGTTGATCTCTGAGATACCGTTAGCATCTGCGTATGCTTTGAGCCACTCACCAGCTGCAAGACCTTCCTGCTTGAAGTCAGATCCAACCCATGCTGCATACTTGTCAGAATCATCAATTGTACGGTCGATTACGATTACAGGGATTCCTGCATCTTCACATTCTGTAAGGACTGTATCCCAACCTGTAGATACGATAGGATCGATGATAATGTAATCAACGTCCTGCTCGATGAAAGATCTAACTGCTTCAAGCTGAGCTGCAGAATCGTTATCGCAGTCTACAAAGCTCAGGTTATAGCCATTAGCTTCTGAGAATACATCCTGGCAGGATTTGGTAGAAGCTGTACGCCAGTCAGACTCATGTCCAACCTGTGCAAAACCGATATTGATCAGTTCCCCATCTGAAGCCTCGGTATTTTCAGCTACTTCCTTCTCAGCCTCTTCTACATCAGTCGCTGTATCAGTACTGTTATCAGCAGCTTCTTCCTGACCAGCGTCACCTGCAGGCTCTTGTGTAGTTTCTGCAGTGCCTGATGAACAGCCTGCCAGAAGACTTACAACCATTGCAGAAGACATTAATGCTCCAAGTACTCTCTTTTTCATTTGAACCCTCCTTTGGACCCTATCAGGGAAAAGAAAAAATGCCATCTGATAAGCGCATTTTCTTTTATCTTGAATAGGGATCTGATAATTGTTGGTCTGTAACTGTTACCAATTGTATTGTATGGAGGGCGAGGTTTCGATACATTATTTTCGCTTTTTAGTTATATTTTTTATTAACTTTTAAAAAAGTTTGTTTTTTTACGGAAAAAATTTTGATTTTTTATTATGACAGATGTCATCAGATCCATCTGAAAGTCGTGAATTTCGCATTATTGCGCTTCCTTAGGGAACAATATTTTTACTATAGTTCCTTTGCCATATTCGCTTTCAATCTTCAGGCCATATTTATCACCATAGTTAAGGCGCATACGTTCGCCGACATTGGCCATTCCAAAGCCTGCATTATCCTCTCTCGCTTTCTCAAGGCCGTCTGCAAGACGCTGAAGATGGAGGGTGTCTTCCGGGCTCATACCCTTACCATCATCTTCTACATCTATCTCAAGATCGCTGTCGTGATAGTGCATGGATATCCTGATAGTTCCGCCGCCGCGTTTATTTTTGATCCCATGATACAGCGCATTCTCAACTACAGGCTGAAGTGTCATCTTGATGATCCTGTATTCAAGAAACTCCTGCGGTATATCAATTTCATAGTTCAATATGTCACGATATCTGAATCTCTGGATCTGCAGGTACGACTCTATGTGTGATATCTCCTGCCTGATAGTTATATAATCAAGTCCTCCGGACAAAGTAGTCCTAAAGAACCTTGAAAGAGACGTAACTATACCTGTTACATCGTCCTTGCGACCGCCCTCAGACAGCCATACTATATTGTCCAAAGTGTTGTACAAAAAATGCGGATTGATCTGGGACTGAAGGAGCTTTAATTCGAGATTCCTTGAATTGATCTGCTCGCTCTTGACTTCGCCGACCAGTATGTCGACTTCATGAGTTATAGCTGAGGACAGATATATTACTAATAGAAGTACAAATATGAAAAAGATAATAAAGAACATACCGATAAAGCGTATCACTCTGATACGCTCAGCATCCATTGCAGCCCTTATAACTTCCATGCTGCCTGCTTCATAATAGATGTATTCGGAGATTCTTTCTTGTATAAGCTCAGTGATTACGCGGATATCATTATCAAGAGCGCTCATATTGACATCATATGATCCGCCTTCGATTATATTGTTATTGATATCATTACACCTGTCATCTAGTGTGGATAGGAGTTTAAGGACACTTTCCGCTATTTTTCTGGCATTGGGAGAGGTTGAACATGTCAGGAGGCTATCAAAACTCTGTCTGACACTGCTTGTCATATCATCCGGGTTGATCAGTCCGAGTTCTTCATTTATATGGTCTTTGGTAATTGATCTTGCTACCATCTGGTAGAGAACCGCATCGTACTTTTCCCTGAATTCAAGGTTGTACTGATTGGCAATCGCAACATTGGATACGACAAGATTATAAGAATTACCAAATCGATAGAGATTATATAATAAGAATACAGTGATCAATGTAAAGGGGATCAGCATGACCATAACCATAACAGTCAGCTTTTTGCCCACAGAAAGACCACTGATTATATTCGCCTTCTGATCTTTAGCCATATGTGCCTCTATATCATTTGTAGTTTATTATACTTTATCCCGATACTGTCTGGGGGTGATGTTCTGCGTCTTCTTAAAGATATAACTGAAATAGTGCGGGTCTCTATAGCCAATTTTGTAGCCGATCTCCTGCGCTTTCAGATCTGTGGTTTCAAGGAGTTCTTTGGCTTTGTCCATTCGGACTCTTGTGAGAAATTCTATGAAGGTTTCTCCGGTTTCTTTCTTAAAGACAGAGCTGAAGTGGTTGGGACTTATATTGACGCTGGCAGCTACCTGATTAAGCGATATATCCTCGTCGCTGTAATGATCATAGATATAGCTTCTTGCGCTGTTTATCAACGAACTGTATCTTGAATCACAGACTTTATCTCTCATTTCCAAGGCTTTAGAGAGTATATCGTGTATATAGTCTTTGGTCTTATCGGTATCTCCCTGTGAAGACTGCCCATCACCGATATTGCCAAGCTTTTCTGTTATCTCTTCTCTTGAATAGCCTATAGATTCAAGGAATGAAACCACTGTAAAATACAGATCCACACTTATATACTGTCTGAATATAAGTGATTGAAAGTTGCCTTTTCCTGTATTGTCAACAAAGTCTTCTACAAAATGCAGAAGTTCTTCACTGCTTCCATTGTTTAGAAAGCTTGTGACAATGCGTCTGTCAAGCTTGCCTATATCTATTTCATCCATATTTATAGGGGCAGACTCTGCAGCCTGATCTGTATTACGGTGGCCGTCAAAGACCCTGCTGGAATCATACAGGAATCTATGAGCGAAGGCTTTACTTGCAGACTCATAGCTTCTGCCCACTTCTCTGATTCTGTCTACAACACAGCCTGTGCCGGCATAATAGTTGATCCCCAACTTATCAGACATCATATCCTCAAGGTCTCCTAGAAGTCCATCCATACTATCAGCTGTCTCTTGCCTATCTCTTCCAAGGACAAGAAATACAAAAACTCCGCCAAGCTGCTCATAAACCTGTATGCCTTCTTTGGAATTGTACTTATCCCTGATAACAGAAGTGATCTTCTCGATGCTTTCACTATAACTTTCTGTTATCTGCCCTTCGCCTCTGCTTTCATCACTTACTTTGATCTGGAACATAACGATGCCATAAGCTCCGGCAGCAAGATTTATGCCAAGTGCCTTGCCCTTATTCAGGATTTCAGGCATAGAAAGAGCTCCCGCAACAAGCTGCCTGAAAAGTACACGCTTTTCAAGGATGCGGTTTTCTTCACGTTCTTTTTTATACCTTTCCATAAATCTGAGCTGATCCTGCTCAGCTTTTATACCATCAGAAACCTTGCCGATGGCTTCAAGAAGCTGGGCGCCTGAAATAGGCTTTAGAAGGTAATCTGTAACACCTATGCTGATCGCTTCACGAGCATATTGAAAGTCATCATAACCGCTTAAGATTATGATCCTTGTAGAGGGCAATTCCTTTTTGATAAGGCGGCTAAGTTCCAGGCCGTCCATAAAAGGCATCCTTATATCTGTTATGACTATGTCGGGCTTTAGATCCCTTATCATGGGATATGCAAGCTCTCCATCACCTGCTTCTCCGACGAACTTATAGCCCTCGGCAGACCAGTCAATGTTGCTCCTTATGCCCTCCCTCATAACAATTTCATCTTCTACCAAAAATACGCTGATCATGTAAAACTCCCCCAAAGCTCCCCTTAGTATTTCGTTATCGTTTTTTCACTTGTAAAGCTCAGCCCCTGGCAGAGGCGATTGCATGGGGCTGAGCTTTACAAGTGGAAAGATTTTGATAATATAAATCTTTATAGTTAAATTTAATCTTCAAGTAGCTCCATAACCTTTATGACTACTCCAGCTTTCTCGCAGCCTTGATCTGCTGCTTTATGGAGCCAGAACATACTTTCTTTCTGGCCTTCTTCTGTTTCAAGGCTATCATAGTACTGGGCCAGTCTGTAGGAAGAAAGCCATAATCCCTTTTCAGAACAGCCTTTTAAGAGAGATAATCCCTTCTCCAAATCTTTGGCGGTGCCCCAACCGTTCATATACAGATCTGCCATTTCATTTTGTGCATAAATATCTCCGGAATCCGCAAGTGCCTTGATACTATCAAAGAGTTCCTTTATAGTTGCTGTAAATTCGTGGGACTGTGGATCGAAAAAGTATGCTGTATTGAGCCTTGCAAGTAAATCTCCGGCTTCGGCTCCTTTAGAAAGCAGCTTACCTGCCAGGACATCATCCGGAAAATCGATATCGCCAAGGCCCAGGGCATAATAGAGCGCAAGAAAGTACATCGCTCTCCCATCACCTTGCTGCGCCAGAGAAAGAAATATATTAAAAGCCTCTTTTAAGTTGCCTTTCATAAACATCTCTTCTGCGTTTGTCATATCCAAATTTTACCACATTCTAAAGAGGCCTGCCATAAAATGTGTTATCTCCCGGCTCTCTATCATATTCTTTTACATGCCGCATCTTAACTATGTTTTTGTTTTTTGTCCATCCTATATATTAGTCACAATATTCTTGCATAATATTCACAATTCCGATATTATAAACAAGCAGTTTTTTAATAAAAGATTTGAGGATTATAATGAGTATTTTAAATGTTGAACACTTGTCACATGGTTTTGGTGACAGAGCGATTTTTGAAGATGTATCTTTTAGGCTCCTTAAGGGCGAGCATATAGGCCTTGTTGGAGCTAATGGTGAGGGTAAGTCAACCTTCATGAATATCATTACAGGATCACTCCAGCCTGATGAAGGTAAAGTTGAGTGGTCTAAGAATGTTAAGGCCGGATATCTTGACCAGCATGCGGTTCTTGAAAGCGGCATGACTATTGGAAGCGTTCTTCACAGCGCTTTTGACCCTCTCTACCAGACTGAGCAGCATATTACTGAGCTTTATGAGAAGATGGCAGAGGTTGACGAAGCCACAATGACAGAATACCTCGATGAAGCCGGTATGCTTCAGGAATATCTGACCAATCACGACTTTTATATGATAGATTCCAAGGTTGAAGAGGTTGCAAGGGCTCTTGGTCTTCTGGATCTTGGCCTTGATAAGGATGTTACAGAGCTTTCAGGAGGTCAGAGAACAAAGGTTCTCCTTGGTAAGCTTCTTTTGGAGAAGCCTGATATCCTGCTTCTGGACGAGCCTACCAACTATCTGGATGTTGAGCATATCAACTGGCTTCAGCGCTATCTTCAGGAATACGAGAATGCTTTTATCCTTATATCTCATGATATTCCATTCCTTAACAGTGTCATCAATATCATCTATCACATGGAAGGTTGCAAACTTTCCAGATATGTAGGTGACTATGACCACTTCCAGGAAGTATATGAGATGCAGAAAGCTCAGAATGAGGCTGCATACAAGAGACAGCAGCAAGAGATAGCCCAGCTCAAAGACTTCGTTGCAAGGAATAAAGCCCGCGTATCCACAAGAAACATGGCTATGTCAAGGCAGAAGAAGCTTGATAAGATGGAGCTTATCCAGAAAACTGCCGAAAAACCAAAGCCAGAATTTAACTTCCTTACCGCAAGAACTCCCGGTAAGTACCTCTTTAAAGCCAAGAATCTTATCATAGGATATGATTCACCACTTTCCAAAGAGCTAAATCTTGAAATGGAAAGAGGCGGCAAGATAGTACTGACAGGTGCCAATGGTATCGGTAAGTCAACTCTTCTAAAGAGTATACTTGGTATAATCAAGCCTCTGCAGGGAACTGTAGAACTTGGAGACTATCTTGAGATTGGATATTTCGAGCAGGAGACAGATCCTAATATCCAGACTACCTGCCTTGAAGAGATATGGAACGAATTCCCCGGATTCAATCAGTACGAGGTACGTTCCGCCCTTGCCAAGTGTGGCCTTACATCAGACCATATCGAAAGTAAAGTCAAGGTATTATCAGGAGGCGAGCAGGCCAAGGTCAGACTTTGCAAGCTCATAAACCATCCATCAAACCTTCTGGTACTGGACGAGCCTACAAACCATCTGGATGTCGATGCCAAAGACGAGCTAAGACGCGCCCTCAAAGAATATCCCGGCAGCATCCTTATGGTATGCCACGAACCGGACTTCTATAAATCCTTTGCAACGCAGGTTTGGAACTGCGCTGAATGGACAACCAAGACTATATAATAATAACAACCCAGGTCGCATAGACTTGGGTTGTTTTATTATACTGATCAGAGACTGTTATATCATCTTGTCAACCAAGAACAATGCGCCTCTTGACAATGCAAACATACAAGCAATCGTGCATACACTCATACCCCAGAACTTAACAGCGCTGTATCCAAAGCTTTTCCAGCACCCAGCAATCCTGAAAAGTGCAATAAGATAAAATGCCAGAAACGGCGTAGTAACCAAATATAATATCTGAAACGAAAAAAGAAAGAAAATAAACATCCCAGTCATCGTACCTGCCCACAGTTTGAGCAGTGAATCCTTGGGATGCTTGTCTGTAATCTCAAGCGTCTTAAGCGCTATCTCATCTACGTCCATAAATATCTTCTTAAAATTGATGGTAAAACGTCCCTTATGATCCTTTATGGACATTGCTTCATAATCAACATCGTCTCCCCAGTTCCCCATATTTTTGCTCCTATCCTTTCTTGCAATTATTCATTAAGTATAGAACTCAAACTTCGCACTTGCCAAACATACGCCACCCTCTGAGGCAGAGCCGATGCGGCCCGTTTATAATACATTTTCGTATCTTGAAGGTGTTATAATTCAAGGACATAGAAATACATCCATGTATTTCTATACATGTCTAGTTACATCCTGTAACCGGGCAAGATATCTGGATCTTTATATTCTAGGGTCCAAACTCGCTTCGCTCAGACAGGTGAACCCTAAGAAGAATATAAAGATCCAGATATCTCGCTCCTGAATTTAATAACACCTTCAAAAGATACGAAAATGTATTATAAACGGGCCGCATCGGCTCTGCCTCAGAGGGTGGCGTATGTTTGGCAAGTGCGAAGTTTGAATATAGAATTAGTATAACAGCTATACGCCAGGCAAATCCCCTCGATTATTGCTCTTAACTTACTATTTAGAACTTTTTTATTATATCTTCCCTCCATAGCAGTACAGTATATTCAAAGGTTATGCAGGGGTACGTGAACCACGGGCGGGCAGAATATAGATAATTGCCACGCATTTTAACAATTTTATATAATTCATGAGCTTGATAGATGGAGTTTTTTATTCTGCCAAGGGTCCACATGTCTGAGCGAAGCGAGTTTGGACCCTAGAATAAAAAGCTCCAGCTATCATGCCATGAATTTATAAAATGGTTAATGCGTGGCAATTATCTATATTCTGCCCGCCCGTGGTTCACGTACCCCCTGCATGGCCTTTGAATATACTGTACTGCCCTATACGAGACGTTTGAGTCTTTTAGCTGGCTTTACTTCTTGGGATGACGTAAGGATCTCCTGTTTCGGGATCTGTTATTATGGAACTTTCACTCCTCGTGTGAAAATATGTTATGCTTTCTTTAGTTAGCCAGAACTAACTTGCATATAATCTCATATAATTACTTTGGTGTCAATATAATATTGCAAAATTTATATTTTTATAAGGGGACAGTTTAAGTTTTGTTTACTAAAAATATATATTGCATACAATTCATTACAGTGATATATTGTAATTAATTGATTGCACGCAACCATTCCACAAATTGATCATGCAGATTAGTCAAACAAAGGATTTATAGGATGTATTTCTATATCCGTTTACAGGATGTAAACAGGATATGTTAAGAAATACAGGGATGTATTTCTATATCCGTTTACACGATGTAAACAGGATATGTCCAGAAATACAGGGATGTATTTCTATATCCCATAAAAAAATAAGGAAGGACGTGATTTTATGAACAACAATAACAACAATATTTTCGATCTTACAGGTAGAGTAGCACTTGTAACAGGCTGCTCCACAGGACTTGGAGTACAGATGGCCAAGGCGCTTGCCCGTCAAGGTGCCAGTATCGTAGCGCTTGCAAGAAGGCAGGAACTTATCGATCAAGTAGCTAAGGAGATTCACGAACAATATGGGGTTGATACTCTGGCTGTAAGATGTGATATAACAGATACCAAAATGGTTGAAGATGCTGTAGACAAGGTTTTAGAGCACTTTGGCAAGATAGATATTCTTATCAACAATGCAGGAACAGGCGCTGTAGCACCTGCTGAAGATATCACCGACGAGCAGTTCTCCAATGAGCTTAATATAGACCTCTTTGGAACCTTTAAGGTTGCAAGAGCTGTTGCCAAGAAGGCTATGATCCCTGCCGGCTTTGGAAGGATCATTAATATCGCATCCATGTACGGACTTGTGGGCAACAAAATTGCTCCTTCTTCACCATATCATGCAGCAAAGGGCGGCGTTGTCAATCTTACAAGAGCTCTTGCATGTGAATGGGGCAAGCACGGCATTACAGTCAATTCCATATGCCCAGGCTATTTCTACACACCACTTACCCAAGAAACCTTGGATTCTGATTTCTTCAAGGAATATGCAAAATCAGCAATTCCTATGGAACGATACGGTGTAGAAGGCGAGCTTGATGCTGCTGCCTGCTTCCTGGCATCTCCTGCTGCAAGCTATGTAACCGGCATAGCACTTCCTGTTGACGGCGGATATACCAGCATGTAATTCTATACCGGTACTATAATTATCCACATAAAAAAATGTCCTTTTCTTAAGTAGTTTACTATAAATATCTGAGCGCTTTACCAACACCTCCAAAGCGCCGGATATTTGAAAAGGACATTTTTATATTTTACTAAAACTTCATAGACCCTTGCATTGTCTTACCGGGGATTATATCCATTCTTCTTTTAACAAAGCTATTGGGAAGTTCAAAAAGTGCATATGCTATCAGTCGTTAGCAAAAAAGATTGTATAGCATATCTTCTGACTTAAATCAATTCAATTTATCACTCTAATACCTAAGCTAATTATGCATTAACTTTAGTATCAACAAACCTAAAGCCATAATACTTGGTTTCAGGTTCTTCTATTCTTGATTCGCCGAGTACTGTTCCATCAGATGCTACCTGTCTTGCAGGGATTACGATCTGCTCTTTTGAGTGACCATTCTTCGCATCGATATAGTTAACATTGATTGTAAGATCAGGTCGCTTATCAATCTCTTCGATGACGAAATCTGCAAAGCTTACATACTCACCTGCATCAATGTCTACTGTTGCACCATAAGCTGCCTCCCTGATAGCCTTTGCAGCGTTAAGGTTGAACTTATAGTAATCATTAACAGGTGCTACTGTAGATACCTCTGTTGAAGATTGTACGCCGCTTGCATCTACTACTGCAAGAACTGTTTCATTCTCGTTAGAAGAAGGCTCAACACCAGGCTGAACTGGCTCAACTACTACTTCTTTTTTAACTGCATCGTATTTTACCAGATAAATTGTACCATAGTTGTAATAAGATACAGGATAATCTGTGCCATCTATAGTTTTATAAGAATATGAACTTTTGAGTGTAATATTAATTGTCCATGTTCCATGCTCAGCATCGTATTTCAAAGCTACTTTATCAATAGCATCGAATGTACCAAGCTGAGGATCAACATATGCAACTGCGTTTGCAGGATCGTCACAGTCAGTAGCTACAGGAACTGTAACAGCCGCTTCAATATTCTTACCATCAAGAACTTCTGTATTAGTAGAATTTAAAGATACAAAATATATAGTAGCCTCAGCTGATTCCTCATCAGCTTCAAGCGGAATTCTATTGTCTGTAGTATTAGCTATTATCTCTGTTCTTCCCTGAAGAACATCTTCATCTTCAAGTGAAGAATCGGTGATTGTTATATGAGCATTCCCTTCTGCCAAAGGATCTATTGGTGCTTCTCCTTCTTCTCTGTCATCAGCATACTCTGTAGCCAGCTTCTGATTTTCGGGATCTACATAGCGCTCTCCCATTTCGATTTCCTCTGCTGTCTCTTTTGCAAATTCATCCATATCAGATTTAGTATATTCCTCATATATAGCTGTCTCTGATTCTGTCTGCTGCTCATCAGGATTACCAAGTATTTCCTTTTCATTTTCTGTAGCTGCCTGCTCATCAACGGTTACTACAACTGTAGCCTGTTCGTCACATGTGCATACTCCGCCTTCGGCAGCAAATGCTGTCATTGATCCCCCAAGGGTCATTGTCATTACTGTTGTAATGATCATAAGTTTTTTTAGAATTGATGTTCTTTTACTCATACTTTCCTCCCTAGAACGAAAAAAATAGTTTAATGCCGGAATTATTCATATCATCCCAGGCACGAAAGCCATAATATCAGCTTAAATAAGGCTTGTGTGACTTTTGCGACGAATTGACAAAAATATGGGATGAAATGCATTCCTCCTATAAAAAAGCTGCTCATAGAAGAATACTCCCACAAAAAATAAGACCCTTAGGACTCTTTGCGGCTACCTGTTGCTGCATATATATGGATGTTAAAAAGTTCTGGTTGATTTTATTTACAGAGTAGTGTATATTGCTTTTAAGGAAAACGTTTTCCGTGATGCATGTTTTTATGTGTCTTTTTGATAACGGATTATTTTTCCCAGAAACACGTATCTGTTATAAGCAATACTTATATTAGGAGAATCAACATGAATTTAGGAGCAATATATCACCGTACATCAGATCAGTACTGTTACTGCCTCGATACAGACAGCCTTGTTATAAATATTAAGACCGGCTATGACATCGACCATGTCTATATTATCCATGGTGATCCCTATGAAGCCGGTATTATGGGCGGATGTGAGAGATGGAGCGGCAGACGTGAAGAGATCTGCTTTAAGAAAAGTCTCAAAGATCATATATGGTGGACTACAACTCTTTTCCCGGAATATAAGAGATGTAAATACTACTTCGAGCTACACTGCGGCGATGAGTGCATGTACTATTTCGAAGACGGCTTCTATACTGAAGATGAAATGAATCAGGATGGCAAGGCTCTCTCCTATTTCATAATGCCGTGGATGAATCCGTGTGATGTATTTGTTACTCCTTCCTGGGTCAATGATACTGTATGGTATCAGATATTCCCAGAGAGATTTTGTAACGGTGATCACTCTTTAGATCCTGATGACGTACTTGACTGGGAATACAAAGAGACAGGATTTAGAGACTTCTACGGCGGCGATATAAAGGGCATCCGTGACAAGATTCCTTATCTTAAAGACCTTGGAATCACCGGAATATATTTAAATCCGGTATTTGAATCAAAATCAAATCATAAATATAATACCAGGGACTATAAGAAAGTCGATAGTCACTTTGGTACCAATGATGACCTTAGAGCACTTGTTGATGAGGCGCATGCTGCTGGTATCCGTGTCATGCTGGATGCAGTTTTTAATCATACAGGATCGGACCATCCGATGTGGATAGATGTCCTTGAAAATGGAGAAAAGTCCAGATATGCCAGCTGGTATATGGTTAATAAGTGGCCTGTTGAGACCGGACGCGATACAAGAGATGGCCGTTTTTATTCTTTTGCCTTTGCAGAGCATATGCCAAAGCTCAACACCAGCAATCCCGAAGTTGTAGACTATCTTCTTGATATCATAAGATTCTGGATTGATACATTTGATATAGACGGTCTTAGATTTGATGTGGGCAATGAGGTATCGCACTCTTTTTTAAGAGCTGTACGATACATGACTAAGCGCATGAAAGATGACTTCTACCTTCTTGGCGAGATCTGGCATGATTCTGTAAACTGGCTTCGCGGAGATGAGTACGATGCAGTTATGAACTATCCCCTTGCCAGTGCCATATCAGATTTCTGGATCTATAAGGATAGGGATAAACGCAGCTTTGAATATGACATCAACAGATGCTTTACCATGTACTATTCACAGGTCAATGACGTACTTTTTAATCTTCTGGACTCGCATGATACTAACAGACTCCTTGATAAGGTGCACGGCGATATAGATGTATTCTATCAGCAACTGGCGATTCTGTTTACAATGCCGGGAAGTCCATGCATCTACTATGGCACCGAGGTTGCAATGGAAGGCGGATTCGATCCCGACTGCCGCAGATGTATGCCTTGGGATCAGATAGATAGCGGTCTTAGAGACGCAGAGCTAAGCACTATGAAAGCTCTTATTGCTATGAGGAAGAGTACCCCTGCCTGCAAGAGCAGGAACTTCCACTTCCCCAATGATATCAAGGAAAAACGCGTTATCTCTTATCTTAAACTTGATGAATCAGGGACTATTGCAGTATATCTTAACTGCGAAGAAGATGATGTAACTATACCTATATCAGCAGGATCTGAAGTCTTATTTACACGCAAATGGGATGGTTCTGATAAAGATGGGACTGGAGTACTTGGTAGTAAAGGTGTTCTTATTGTGAGGGTATGAGTAAAAGCTAAACGACCGCATAACAGCATTAAGAAGTAACGAAAATGGACAGCTTAAGAGGTATGATGAAAGGCTAAACGACCACATAGAAGCGTGAAAAAGAGCCCTAATAAATATACCCTAGGACTCTTTTTTACACCTTTCACTCAGGCTTCTTCGATCACAAATCCCATCCCGTTTTTGATATACGGAAGGTATTTTAGGTTCATCCGGTACTATCTGCCCTATGACATTGACATATGAAAATTTTTTTCATATTTTGATCGTTGTCGTAAGTGAGTTATTATTAGGCACAAAAAAAGGATTTAAGTTCTTATAACCTAAATCCTTTTTTCATATAAAAATGAGGTAGATGTCATTAAATATAATTGACTTATCAGTCCTCAATACTTACAAGTTCGATCTGGAAATTAAGTGCCTTGCCTGCAAGTTCGTGGTTGGCGTCAAGAGTGATAGTCTCTTCATCCTTGGCCTTAACAACTACAGGGAATGCTCTGCCTGCAGGATCCTGAAGGAATACCTTCTGTCCTATGTTAAGATTCTCAGATCCCGGAAGTTCTGTGATATTGAGTGTAAAGATGTTGGAAGCATCACGAACTCCGTAAGCTTCTTCAGGCTCAAGATGTACATTAACACTCTGGCCTACTTCCATATTAACTACAGCCTTATCAAATCCCTCGATCATCATACCTGTACCGCAGATGAAATCAAGTGTCTGACCTCTGTCATAAGATGAATCGAACTGTGTTCCGTCATCAAGTGTTCCTTTATAATGAACGCTTACCTTCTTGCCGGCATTAGGTCCCTCGAAGATAACAGGTCTTGGGCCACCGCAACCGCCGCAGCCACCACAGCCGCCTTCACTGCTGCCACATCCTCCGCAGCCCTCTTCTTCGTCGCCGCATCCGCCGCAGCCTTCATCACTGCCACATCCGCCGCAACCAGACTCTTCGCCGCTTGCTTCGTCTTCATGATGACCACAGCTGTGCTCTTCTCCCTCTTCATGGTGATGATCACAGTTAACGCCCTTAGATTCAAGCTCTCCGTTAAGATATGCGTATACAGCAGCATCTGCATCGCCTTCTGCGCCGGATATAACTTCGATTCCAGCGCTTGTAAGTGCATCAAGTGCTCCCTGTCCAAGTCCTCCGCAGATAAGCTTCTCTACCTTCTGCTCAGCAAGAAGTCCTGCAAGAGACTCATGTCCAAGTCCCTCATTGCCAATAACTGTGCTGGCTACTACTTTATCATCCTCGATCTCATAGATCTTAAACTCTTCAGTTTTTCCAAAATGCTGAAAAATGTCGCCTCCGGCATATGTAACCGCTAACTTCATATATATGATCTCCTATTCTATTATTCTTTTATTTAGATTCAAATACAGTGCATCTTTGCCATTTTACTATGAAAAAAGAATTATAGCAAATACCGTATATATTCTTTTTTATGTTCACTTTAAGACACCCTATTAGCAAGTTTTCCTTATATATGGCAATGACAGGGGGAGGAGTTTTAACTTTTTTATAATATGACGTAAGGGTCAAAAGTCATTTCGATTCGAGCTTGCTCGAAATCGAATATGAATTTATGACCCGCCAAACATGAGCAAAGTAGCACGTAGTGCGGATTTGCGAATGTTTAAGGATTGTGAGAGTTTCGAAGAAACGGAACAATCCGGTAGTCATATGGTGTCAAAAGGAACTTTTGACACCTACCTCATAATATCCTCTTTTGAACCAATTTTTAACATGGTTAACAAATACACTTTTTTGGTCGAAAAATAATAATAGATCATGAATTTTGAATCGTCAGATATTTGAACAGGAGATGTCCCATGAAGCTAAGATTCGATCCTTTTTTTCATTATTTATTTAAGCATAAAAGCTCTGATATCATAGCATCTATCACAGCTCAGAACATATATTGCATAAGTCTTATCGCTATAGTCAATTTCTTTATTGAACTTTATTTTTCACTATGGAATTACAGTATCATGATACTCCATCCGGAGATTCCACACCTATATATCGTGATAAGGCTCAATTCTTGCGTTATGATGATGCTCATATCTGCAATAGTCTTCTTGTACCTTATCAGTTATAGAAATAAAGTCAGCGGCAATGTAAAAAAAATCTGCTTCGTCCTGCTTGCATATTCCATTATAGAGATAGCCTTTGGTATCTATATCTCTGTCTATGACCTTCTTCTTGGCGGCAACTCATATGTCTTTTTTATCATGACTCTTTGCGTTTTTGGAATACTAGTCATCAATCCATACGGATCCATAACTCTTAGTATCATCTCCCTTGTTTGTTTCTATCTGGTACTCATTCCGGTTTATGATGTAGAATATTCGGACGTTCTAAATATGACGGAGTATTTCTTTTTTATAAATTTTATAAGTGTTATCAGATACTACCTGACCTGTACCTGGTACGAGAATCATTTCGAACTAAAGAGAGTCAATGAAGAACTTACTCTGGCCAAAGAGCGGTTGGAAGAAAGCAATGAAATGCTTCATTCCATAAGTTTCTATGACGAACTAAGCTGTGTTAAGAACAGAAATGCTCTTAGGGCTGACTGGTCTGAATACAACGGACATATATTAAGTGTAATGATGATGGATATTGATGATTTCAAGTACTTCAACGACACATTTGGTCACACTGTAGGTGATAACGTTATCAGAGAAGTAGCAAGGCTTCTTAGCAAGTATTTTGGCATAGAACACTGCTACAGGATAGGCGGCGATGAATTCCTCATCATATCGGGATATGGCAAAAAAAGCTTTGAAGAAAGAATCTCCTCTCTAAGAAAAGACCTGACAAAATTCAGGATTAAAGAAGCAGATGTCTCACCAACGATCAGCTGCGGTATCTACAGAGGTGTCTGCGACTATGAGAATGATCTTAGGGTTCTAAAAGACATGGCTGACGAGCTTCTATACAAAATCAAGAAGACAGGAAAAGACAGCTTTATGTTCAAAGCCGATCCTCTCCTTCCAACAGGTGATATTGATATTGACGACAGTTCCATAAGCTTAAAAAGCGCAATGGAATCAAAGATCAATAACTCTATCTCTTGATTGCAAACTTATATATGCAGAATAGCTCCATCACAAGAACCAACACTGCAACTGGAAAAGCTATAACAAAGCTTTTTGTAAAACCTGCAATAAGATATCCTACAGAAGATGCAACTATTACAGGTATCTGATACTGAATCTGTGAGCTAACATGATCTATATGATTACAGTCGGCGCCTGAACTTGACATTATAGTCGTATCAGAGATTGGAGATATATGATCTCCTGTTACGCCTCCTGCAAGGCAGGCCGCTATACCTATAAGCAGCATCTGCTGATCAGATGATAGCATCGCTACAGTTACAGGCACCATGATGGCAAAAGTCCCCCAGCTGGTTCCTGATGAGAAGGACACGAATACAGATATAAGGAACAGGAATATCGGAATAAGAGGATATACGCTGCCGGCTCCCTGCATCACTGAGTTTATGAATACGTCTGCGCCAAGGCCTCCTATCATACCTTTTAGTGTCCAGGCCAGAACCAGTATTATCATAAACGGAACCATAAGCGTAGATCCTGTAGGTATGCAGTCCATATAATCCTTAAATGACATAACTTTTCTTGGAAGATAAAGGCATGCACAAAAAAGGATAGTAAGGAGCGATGCAAATACAAGACTTTTTGCTGATTCGCAGTTTGCAAAGCATTCTACAAGGCTTGTTCCGCCTGCCAGATATCCGGTATAGATCATAGCTGATATAGCTGTAACTATGAGAAAAGCCATGGGAAGTACCAAATCTATGACCGCACCTTTCATTCCGGCAGAATCTGCCGATTCACTGCTTCTTTTACCGGCGCTTATGTCAGGCTGTCCATCCTCTACTACTTTTTCATATTTTCTCATAATCCCATAGTCGAATCCTAATACAGATGTCCCAAATACCATAATAAGGGTAAGAAGAGCATAGAAATTAAAAGGTATCGCTCTTACGAACATACTAAAACCATTAATAGGATATCCTTCCGGAATATATGAATTAATTGCTGCTGCCCATGACGATATAGGCGCCAGAATACACACAGGTGCAGCTGTTGCATCTATTATGTATGCAAGCTTGGCCCTTGAAACTTTAAACTTATCTGTAACAGGCATCATAACGGAACCTACTGTAAGGCAGTTAAATCCATCATCCATGAATATAAGTACTCCAAGAAGACTTGTAGCGATCAAAGATGACTTTTTATTCTTCAGATTCCTATATGCCCATTCTCCGTATGCATTGGTTCCACCACTCATCTGCATGAGCCTTACAACTATACTGATAAGAATCAGGAATATTATGATGGTAAGATCTACATTTGAAACCATGGTATCAAGAAAAACTCCAAAAGCTTCCCATGGATGAGGACCTGCTATAAAAAAAGCTCCTGTCGTAACTCCTACAAACAAAGCAAGATAGGCCTGCTTGGTTATAAGTGCAAGTATTATAGCTATAATCGGTGGAAGAAGTGACACCCAGGTACCATAGAACATAAAAGTCCTCCTTATGACCCAATGCGTAATATACGAACAACAGCTGCAAAATAGATATTAAAACCCAATTTGAACCATTAGTCACTCGCGACATGAATTTAAAAATGATCAATAAAATAAATAATTCTTATTATGTGTCTAAGTAAAGATCATCTGTATATTTAATTCTATTATATTGCGCTCAATTTTTCAATTGATATACACGTATTTTTGTAACATCTATGACTTTTTTTAATCATGTGTAATGATATATAATAAATACGGATAGCCTGTAACAGGCTATAGCAAAACCTTCCGATAGATACAGACTATAAACAGGCACAATTTTATATAACTAAGGAGGCTATAATATGTCAACAACACCAATTGAAGAAGTAAGAGAATTCCTTCACAGCGCTCAGACCTACTACCTTGCAACGGTAGATGGTGACCAGCCAAGAGTAAGACCTTTTGGAACCGCTGAGATATTCGAGGGCAAGCTTTATATCCAGACTGGTAAGAAAAAAGATGTCTTCAAACAGTTAGAGAAAAACCCAAAAGCCGAGATCTGCGCCTTTAAGGACGGACAATGGCTCAGAGTAGAAGGCAAGCTCGTCTACGACAACCGCATCGAAGCAGAAACAGATATGCTTGATAAAAATCCCGGTCTAAAGAATATGTACGCCCCGGGAGACGGCAATACTGCTGTTCTGTATTTTGATGGAGGAAAAGCTACTTTCTCATCATTTACAGCGCCTGCGCGCACAGTTGAGTTCTGATGAACAATCAGCTATTAATAGGCGTACTGGTACCATTTTTAGGTACCGCATTTGGTTCTGCCATGGTCTTTTTCATGAAAAAAGAACTGAGTGAAAAGCTAAATCATGCACTGGAAGGCTTTGCTGCCGGTGTCATGGTAGCTGCATCAATATGGAGTCTTATAATCCCTGCAATGGAGCAATCCGCTTCTATGGGTAAGCTATCGTTCATACCCGCAGTTGCAGGCTTCTGGATCGGTATCCTGTTCTTACTATGTCTTGATGAGCTGATTCCTCATCTTCATATGAACAGCGATGAACCGGAAGGTATGAAAGCCAATTTCAAAAAGACAACCATGATGGTACTTGCAGTTACACTTCACAACATACCTGAAGGTATGGCTGTAGGTGTCGTATATGCAGGATGGCTTACAGGTACAAGCGGTATCACTGCTGCCGGTGCTCTTGCACTAGCTCTTGGTATTGCTATTCAGAACTTCCCTGAGGGCGCTATCATATCAATGCCCCTTAGAAGTAAAGGCGAGTCCAGAACAAGGGCATTTATAAGCGGCGTTCTCTCAGGTCTTGTAGAACCTATAGGGACTATCATCACTATCCTTCTTGCAGGACTTATAGTTCCGGTTCTTCCATATCTTCTGTGCTTTGCGGCAGGAGCTATGATGTATGTAGTAGTCGAGGAGCTGGTTCCGGAGATGGCATCCGGCAAGCATACTAATGTAAGTACAGTTATGTTCGCTTTGGGATTCACACTGATGATGACACTGGATGTCGCACTAGGATAAAATAAAAGCTATCACCTGGCAGGCTTGTTCCTTCCTGGCGATAGCTTTTTTACTCAAGTTTTCCTACTAGCAAACAGCTTCATAACCTTGGAGCTGTGCTTGGCAAGTGGGAAGTCTGAATTATTCTATTTTATGTCATAAACACTTCTAAGTCTTAAGTTATCGCAGCTTCCTGATATAACTTTGATCGTCTTTGTACCCTTATCCATATCAAAATAGTTATCAGACAAGATTATATCTTCATTGTCATTAAGTATTTCTACGCCTCTTGCATAGGCACTAGAGGTGATGGTGATGGTATCTGCGCTGGCCTCTAATTCAAGCTTTGGATCTTCGTACTTAAAGTATTTAGGAAGTGAGAAGATTACTGAGCCGCCTGAAATCTCTATACCATTTTCATCAAGAAGATGATAGCTTACATACTGGCTAAACTCGTCTACGCCTTCCATATCCACTTTATCAAGCCATACTGATGTAAGAGCAGGGACTGTGATCTTCTTAGTGCCTGAAACCGGGCATGATACTTCAGACTTTGAGACAGCTGTTCCATTGGCATTTCTAAGCTCCCAGATAGCTGTAACTACCCTGTCTTCCATGCTCTCGTTGGCAACATTTAGTCTTATGGACTTCTCAAAATCCTTTGGATACTCATTAACAGCTTTGCCGCAGTTTATGCGTCCGTTCTCTTCGCAGGATATCATGAGTGGTGCGAAAGCTCTTTTTTCTGCATAATGAAGCGCTTTGAGCCTTCCTGCATAGTCTATTGAAGACCAGGATGCAACAGGCCAGCAGTCATTGAGCTGCCATACTACTGCGCCCATACACTCTCCGCGGTAACGTCTGAAATGTTCTATTCCTAGTCTGATTCCATCTGCCTGGAGCATATGTGATGCATATAACAGAGTATCAAAATCGGATGGATAACGGTAAGTCTGCTGCATATAATTCATGATCTTGCCATTAGCTGCGCCATTGCGCTGGTGTCTCTCCATCACATATGAAAAGATATTCCTGTCATTCTCATCATCTGTTATAAGGTCGATGGTCTTTCTAAGAGGGAAGCTCTGGAATCCAAACTCTGACAGGAAGCGGAACCTGAACTTTCTATATTCTGTAAATGGCTTATCTCCATGCCATACATCCCAGTAATGCTGGTCTCCTCTTGTCTCACTACCCGGATCATCGAAGGCTCCTCCCGATGATGGACTGGATGGCCAGTATGCAACTTGTGGAGCTATGCCTGTAAGCATGCTGGGAATTATGCGTTCATACATAATCGTATAGTCACGTACTTCTTCTTTGGAATGAACCCATACCCCTCTGTCTACGAACATCTCCATCTCATTATTGCCGCATATAAGGCCAAGAGATGCATGATGACGAAGTCTCCTTAAATTCTGCCCGAACTCTTCTTTTATATTATTTTCAAACTTTTCCGTCAGATGGTATACAGCGCAGGCAAACATCATATCCTGCCATACCAAAAGGCCAAGTTCATCACAGATATCATAGAACCAGTCTTCAGGATAGTAGCCGCCTCCCCATACACGTACGCAGTTGTGGTTTGCAAAAGCAGCTTTTTCTAATAGGGATCTGGTAGTAGCAGGATTTACTCTTCCAAGAAGGTGATCTTCCGGGATATAGTCTGCGCCCATGGCAAATATAGGCGTTCCATTTACTCTTATTGCAAAGTCTGCGGCTTTCCTTCCCTTTTTGAGATTAAGATCTACAGTTCTAAGTCCTATTCTCTTAGTCCATGAATCTATCTTCTGACCGTCTTCATATAAAGTCACTTCTACATCATACAGGGGCTGCTGGCCGTATCCTCTAGGCCACCAGATCTTGGCATCTTCTATAGTTATAGAAAGAGAATTCTCCAATGCCCTAACTCTTACACCTACAAGTCCGTCAGCACTTTCAATTCCTGACATCTTAAGGGCAAAAGCATCTATGGCTGGCTTCTTATCAGAAGACTTATTCCTTCCTGATGACGGGAATAGCTTTGTTTCTTTACTCCTTAATTCTCTACCATCAGGATCTGTAATCTTGACATCTATGGTCAGCTTGGAAAGAGCTGATTCAAGATCGGACAGGTCAGTACTATTAATTAAAAGTTCCGGCTTAAAAGAAATTTTTACATTAGTAGATTCATTTATATTGTTTTTATTTGAAGTTTTAGTATTCCTGCCTGAGCTCTTTACAGCTTTCTTATCAGATACACTATTTTTGACTGTTATATGCTTCTGAAGTATCTGCACGCTTTCAAGTCTTACGCTTCCTGATCCTATCAGGTATACAGGTCTATATATTCCTGCATCGGGAAGGTGAGCTCCCCAGTCCCAGCCAAAGCTTGAATGCGTCTTCCTGATATGTGGAAATCCCGGCATAGCATCTGATGATCCGTCCACATAGTCTTTTTCTACAGCCTCTTTGATATATCTTGTAGGAGAATGAAATAAAACAGTAAGCTTATTGCCTTTCTCCTTAACTATATCCTTAATATCAAATTCATACATTCTGTGCATATTTTCAGTACTTCCAAGCTTTTGGCCATTAAGTAATACATCTGTGACTGTATCCAGGCCGTCAAAATGAAGTATCTGATCATAACATGACAAAAAATCTTTGGATACATTAAAGCTGGTCTCATACTCAAAATCATTGTCCATAAGCATAAGAGCTTTATCTTCATTATCTTTAAAGAATGGATCTTCCATAAGTCCTTCTCTAAGAAGATCTGTATATACACTTCCCGGAACTACAGCCTTGATCCACTTGCCTTTTGAATCTGATGATATAATTCTCATCTTCCATTTATCATTGTCACTAATAGAAATTCTGTTCAAATCAATACCTCCATAATACCTGTATAAAAGCCCTGTAAGCCTGAAAAAAATAAAAGAGGGCCATGCATTTATGATATCACATAACCCTCTTAGTTTAGTTTGATGTTATATGCTTAAATATTGATAATATCTGCTACAGGTCGAACATATCTCTTTAATCGCAAAACAGTCTGAAATCCAGAACAAGGAAAACGGGATAAAATAAAAAGACTGCACATCACTGCGCAGTCAATACATTTTTGCCATTTCGTTTGGAAGTGTATAATAGTTCGTCCGCTGTTTTATACAGAGTCTTATATGTATAGTCTGTCTTACTGTCAAGGATTACTGCCCCCATAGAAAGGGTTATCTTCTGCTTGTAATTTCTAAAGAATCTAGTCCATCTAAGGCCGCTTTGAATTCTTTCAAATCGCCTCTGAATCATCTCTTCGCTAAAGACTCCCTGCGCAAAGCCTACAAACTCATCACCGCCGATTCTCATAAGGACATCTTTGTCACCACTGGATTCTGTAAGTATTCCTGATATATCCTCAAGTACTTCATCACCTATGTCATGACCGAATGAATCATTGACTTCCTTGAAGTTATCAACGTCTATCAGATAGAAAAAACCACTGCACCCTTCTTCTAAGTACTCTGAGATTCTCTTCTCTCCTCCTGCTCTGTTAAAAAGCCCTGTCATTCCGTCATGTTCAGATTGATATGAAAGCACTTCACCTCTTCTGATATTCTCGATCTGTATAGTAAGTACATATCCTGATATTACTATCGATACGATGGAAGCAACAGCTATATGAGAAGTAAAAGCTTCCATTACAGCCCCATCATTATAGAAGTCAAATATTACACCATATGTCACTGCAACTCCTATCATGAAAGACCAAAGTCTTCTTGGCTTGTCTATGATAAGGCATGGAATCACACATAGAAAAAGAAGCGATGTAAATCCCTCTTCTTCCGGATCGAAATATGAATCAACAGAAGCCGCAAATAAAAGTATCGGAATTACTACAAGATAAAAGATAATTGTCGAATTTTTAAATGGTCTGTCTTTACCACGAAAATTATAAACAACCCTAAGTGTGGCAAAATAGATCATGATCATAGCTGATTCGAAACTTCCCTCAAGATCTCCCACTATCAAAAAGAATACTACAGCCATTATAGGAAGGGTGGCTCCCATCATGGAAAGCTTCCCTATACGTTCGTAATTCAGTTCATTTATTCTATCTCGATAATCGCAAAAAACATCATCATCTTTGGTGAATAGCTTAAATATTTTCATAGGATTATTGTCCTTCTTTGCAAGCATCTATAACAGTATATCACTAAACACATGTACTGTATCCCGTTTCTTGAAAATATATTCGAAATAGTATCTGACAATGATCTTATTCAAGTACTATAGTAACTGATACTATAAACTGTCTTATATCAGTCATCCGCAATATATGAAATCTTATGACTGACATACTGCATGTTCCCAGGTCAATTACTATATTTTCACGGCATACGAATTATCTGAAACATCAATATATTACTTTTATTCTGTAATTCTTTATATCTCCAACAGGACTGTTTTTCTTAATAAATTCCTGTAACAGGTCTGGCATTTCCTCTGTACTATTCCTTAAAACTTTACTATCTCCAATCGCCTTATATCCACCTGTGCCTGTCGCTCTGTAATTGCTGGTCACAAGTGTATACATTTTAGAATCAGAAAGCTCTGTTCCGTCAATACGGACCATTTTAACTACTCTGTCGCCAACAGGGCGTCTTAGGTCAAACTCATAATCAAGGCCTGCATAGAAGTCATAGTTATAATGTTCTATCTTGGGTTTTAAAAACTCTTCCGAAACCGCAGGTTTTCCATCTATTAGGGAAAAATATGAAGCAACCCTTTCAAGTGATTCTTTGATAGTCTTCTTAGTAACTTCTACAACAAATACTGTATTAGAAAAAGGATAAACAGCACATATATCCCTAATCGTTATATTCTTTTTTAATCCCAAAGGATCATTACCAAGACTTGTGCAGGAAAAATCCGCTCCGCTCCATTCAAGCTGAGTCTGGTTAAAAATAGCTGCAAGCCTGCTTCCGTTAAGTGCTGCATCAAGTTTTTCTTCAGGTATGATAGGCTCATCTATTGATCCTATCGGTATATCAAGCCATCTTTGAACATCCTGCTCAAGTGGAATCATCTTGTTATAAACTATATCTTCATGCTCAGATCCTGTACTTACAAGCTTAGAACTGATCTTAAGTTGTTCATCATCACCTTGCTGTGCACCCATTTCTACATGCATGGATATATACTTCTCTGCCTTGGCAGGCGGCTGAACTGCATAGGTTCCATCTATGACAAACTTCTCATTAGCTATATGCTGATGACCTGTCAGAAGGATATCCCAGTCCTGTTCATGAGCTATTCTGCATCCGATATTCTCGGTGGTATCAGACATCTTCTCGCCGGTCTTAGGATTTTCTTCTAAGCCTCCATGATATATAAGGACAGTTATATCGCATTGATCTTTAATCTCAGCAAGTGCCTTGGCTGCAGCGCTGAGAGGATCTGTGACCCTTGTCTTTGTGATGTTGTCTACCTGTTCCCAGACATTGACCCAATCTGTTACAACTCCTGAAAGACCGATCCTAAGGCCATTATCAAGTGTTACTATGTCTGTCTTATATAGCTTTAACTCTCCGCCAAGATCTTCCACATTGGCACAGAGGCACTTTGCATTCATTGCATTAAGGTAGTCTCTGATAACTTCATAACCAAAATTAAAGTCATGGTTGCCAAGTGTAAAATAGTCAAGACCCATTGCATTAAAAGCTTCGGCTATAGGATGATATGAATACTTATCTGAGTTAGCCAGATAATACTGAGTAAGAGGGGTTCCCTGGAGTGAATCTCCTCCATCAAGAACAAGTGTATTTCCATCCTTGTCTATCTCATGTGCTATGTTCAAAAGGCTGCAGTTTGAGGGCCCGTTCTTGGCATAATCTACAGGGTATACGTGGCCATGTGTATCTGATGTATATATGATATCTAATGATCTTGTGTTATTATTCATAAAACTTTGATTCAACTTTCTATAATCAGTCAGTTCTTTTTGTATTCTTATGTAAGTATAAACGTCCAAACTTAATCTAAAATTAAAAATCAATCATCAATTATCGTTTTGACAATTTTCCTTCCTGCATGGTATAGATATCTCCATACTCAGGCAGTATCCTGCAACCTGCTTTATCAGACATAACCTGCTCAGGTCTGAAGGAATGAAGCGGTATAAGCGTACCGGGTGCTATATTATCTATCATATAGCGAAGATAATATGGTCTTGAATGTCCGCCTGTTCCCTTGTGCTCGTAGTTTATGTTAAGCTGCTCCATAAAGTCATGGAGCTTTTTGTATGAAGGATCATAATCACCAAGCGGGCCACCATCCATATGAACATACAATGAGAGCACGGTTTTAAGATCTATAAGCTCATATATATGTTTATAATCCTGCTGAAGTACATATCCTGAAGGATCATCAAGTATATCCTTCCTCGTAACCATCTTCCAGTCAGGAGATATTGTAAAGCTGCACTCATCAATATTCTGTGCATATACACTAATCTTATCTTCAGGATAGAAAGCTTTGATATACTCTGCCTGAATCGGCTCAAGTACGAGAGTTCGTCCTTCATTTTCGCATACAGATATAAGCCTGTGGATACGCTCTACATTCCTGTTATAATTGTTGATCACGATAAGACCACTTTCATTACGGATCCTATCCTTCATATACTCTTCTACTACTTCCTCGGAATTGCCCATATCTTCAGGCTCTTCAAGGCTTAGCATATCTATATCTTCAAAGCTTGCAGTAACACCTTCTGTTATCATAACATCTACGCCATGGCAGGTTCTTGCGAACTTCTCTGTAATATCCCTGTGAAAACCATGGAATCTGTAGTCACCTGTATAACAGATACTTCCATCAGCTGTAGTAATGATAAATCCGCAGGCACCTGCTACATCATGATCTATCTGCACTACTTTGACTGTAATATCACCTACTGTGAAGCTGTCTTCATAATCAACTCCAATGCAGTTGGCGTGTTCTCTAACTTCTGCTTCACCGCATCTTGCAATTGCTCTGTAAAGCTTAAGTGAATCCATGCTCATATATACCGGAACATCAGGATCCAGCATACCAAGTCCGCCCATATGATCTATATGCATGTGAGAAATAATAAAGAAATTCTTTTTAGTATCTTCTGAAAATGACTTAAGCCCAAGCTTATGAGCAGTATTGTCATCATATATACCATCCATCGGTGTCAGAATACCGAGATTAACATAATAATATGCCATATCGCCAGGCGCGCAGCTGACTTTATTATCAATAATATCAGCATTGGCAAAACCAAAATCGAACATACATCTGGCAGTATCAGTCTCAACTACCACAAATGTCCCGCCTATTTCCTTTAGGCCATTATAAAATCCAAGTTTAGTCATACTCATAACTATTACTCCTTTCCTGTGAGAAAAAATCTCTAGAGCAAGATATCTATTTTATCACAATAGCGAGTATGTGCCAATATCATTATAATATCACCTAAAAAAGCCGGTGCATATGCACCGGCTTAAATATAGTTCTAAGTTAACTAATACTATATCAGAACTGAGCGTTGATCTCTTCTACAAGAGCATCAAGAGCATCCTGAGGAGCTGTCTCATCAAGAATGAGCTCTTCCATCTTAGCAGCAACAGCTGTTCTTACATCGTTAGAAGCATCGTAAGATGCAAGAGATGTGAAGAAAGCATCAGACTGCTCGTAAGCTGCTGTAGCTGTTACATCAGAAGCCATGAAGTTCTGATAATCAGCAGACTCATAAGCAGATGTTCTTACAGGAAGGTAACCTGTTCCTGTAGCCCATGTTACAGTAGCTTCTTCAGATGTGAGCCACTTCATGTACTCCCAAGCTGCAAGCTGCTTGTTAGCATCCTGTGTGAACATTACAAGGTTTGTACCTGCGCAGTAAGCAGCGCTTTCCTTGTTTGAAGGAACAGGGCATACACCCATCTCCCAACCATCAGCTGTGATGTATGAAGCACCTGTTGAAGATCCGATATAACCAAGCATAGACTGTGCAGAAAGAACGTTTGAGAAGTACTTGTCTTCACCAACAAGACGAGCATATCCGTTGTTGTAAAGGTCCATGATGTATGTCATAGTCTCAAGACCACCGTCTGTATTGAAAAGAGCACCTGTCTCATCAACATAACCCTCACCGTTCTGACGAAGAGAAGCCTCTACGAAACCTGCAAGGTCATCAACACCCCATGCCGGGTTGCCATACTTCTCAACATAAGCTTCACCAATTGTTGTAAGGTCATCCCATGTCTTAGGAGCTTCGAATCCAAGTTCATCAAGAACTGTCTTGTTATAGAACATTACGTATGTAGACTTATTGAAAGGAAGAGCGTGAATGAAACCAAACTCGCTGCACTCATTACGATAAGCCTCGATAATATCGTCATAGTTATCGAAATCTGTTTCTACGAAATTAGTAAGGTCTACAACCTTATCAATGTAAGGATTGAGCCAGTTATTATAAGCCTGAGCCATATCCGGAAGTCCGTCAGCTGCTGCAGCTGCCTGAAGCTTCTGTGAAAGATCGCCATATGAACCCTGGTTTACAAGTGTAACTGTGATTCCGTACTCGTTGTTAGAATTGAAGTCATTTGTAAGCTGAGTAAGAACTTCTTCCTGTGTGTTAGACATTCCATGCCAGAACTCGATCTCGCAAGGCTCAATTGTCTTCTCTTCAGAAGTTGCCTGCTCTGTTGTAGTACCATCCTGTGTTGTCTCTTCCTTAGTTGTCTCCTGTGTAGCCTCGTCTTTAGAAGCTGCTGTACTTGCATTAGGATCTACCTTCTGAGCACAGCCTGCAAGAGCTCCTGCTGCCATCACTGCTGTAAGCAATGTTGCAACCATTTTCTTCTTCATAATACGTATCCTCCTTTTGTACCGTATAAACGGTAAGCACTAGTATAGTTAACTTGCCATAAGGCAATTTACTACCCCTTCAATCATACGACTGATCAATGATAGATGACAAACTGTTTTATTATGTCTTGAATATATTATCTAAATTATCTGTTTAAATACTTATCCCTTAAGACCTGATCTTGTAACACCTTCGATGATGTACTTTCTAAGGAACAGGTAGATGATGATGATAGGCATAACCAGAATACAGGATGCAGCCATAATAAGCTGATAATCAGAACCTGCTTCTGACTGGAACTGCGTAAGTCCGTTGGACAATACTCTCATGCTTGGATCATTTGTTACAAGCAGTGGCCACATGAATGCATTCCAGCTGCTAATAAAATTAAGTATACCAATAGTAACAACAGCCTGTTTGTTCATAGGAAGCATTATCTTCCACATGAACTTCCAGTCGGAACATTTATCGACCTTAGCAGCCAGATATATGGCATCCGGAACCTGCATGAAGAACTGAGTCAGGAGATAAATATAGAAAACACTCGCAATCCACGGAAGTATCAGAGCGCCGTAAGAATCAATACCCATGATCCTGACACCGCCGATCTCAAACTTCATGTGGAAAACAGTGATGTAGTTAGTGATAACAAGCATCTCTCCGGGGATCATAAGTGTAGCCATAAGAACAGAGAAGATGACCTTCTTGCCCGGGAAGTTAAGTCTTGAAAAAGCAAATGCTGAAAGAACTGTGGTGATAAGAACACCAATAGTACTACATACAGCAACTATGATAGTATTAACGAAATATCTAAGGAAAGGAGCTCTGCTCCAGGCTTCCTTATAATTCTCCCAACGAAATTCCTTAGGGAAAAATGTAGGCGGGATCGCAGTGATCTCTGATGCAGTCTTAAGTGAAGACAGTATCATCCAGATAAAAGGCATCACAGTAATAGCTGCACCCAATATAAGAATTGCAAATTTAAGTATATCCAAAATAATATTGGAAATTTTAGTTGATTTCATAGTAATGCCCCTTTTATCGACTCATCAATTTGCGAACAAGTTTCTGAACCATTGTAAATGCCAAAATGATAAAGAACAGAATAACTGCTGCAGCAGCTGCTTCATCATATTTGAAGCTCTGGTAGAACTTCTGCCAGATATAATAAACGACTGTAATAGCGCTGTTAGCAGGACCTGCCTTGCCACCATAAAGTGAATATACCTCGTTGTATACCTTAAATGCACTGATTATTCCCATGATGTAGGAATATACGATCATAGGTGCAATACCCGGAACTGTGATACGAAGGAATACTCTCCATCTTGGAGTTGAGTCAACCTTGGCTGCATCATATACATCTTTGGGAATAGTCTGAAGACCTGCAAGGAATACCATGATATTGAAAGCCATACTCTTCCATACTGCAAAAATGATAAGTGCAGGAAGTGCATACTTCGGCTTGTTGAGCCACTGAATAGGCTCTATTCCAAAAAGTCCCATGATGCTGTTCAAAAGACCATATCTACTGTTATAGATCCAGCTCCATACAATACCGATAGCGATAACACTGGTAACGTAAGGAAGGAAATATATAGTCTGAAAAAGACCTTTGGTCTTCTTAGTGCCATTGATCATGGCTGCAATTAAAAGTGAAAGAATAATAGAACAAGGAACAACTACAATAGAATAGATAGTTGTATTAAGCAAAGCCTTGTGAAATGTCTTATCAGTAAGAACCTTCTGATAAGCATCAAAGCCATACCCTGTAAAGGTATTGTGTACCATGTCATAATTAAGCATGATACTCATGCTAAATGCCTTTACAAGAGGATACAGTGTAAACACTGTAATTATAATTAAAGCCGGCAACAGATAAAGCCAACCCTTCATACTTTTCTTTTCCATAAATGATCTCCCAATCCGGATACGAATGTACTGACAAGCTCATGATCTTATTCATAGACGCACATGTCAGCTTCTTGTTTATTTCACTTTTTGAAGTAGTGACTCATTGACCCGCAGATCAATAAGTCACAGATTCAAAATATTATAATCAGAATTTACCGATAACCTTATCATCTGATCCAAACAAGATGATTGAAGATTCTCTTATTGAGAACTCAACTGTATCGCCAGCGGAAATGGACTGACCTGAATGAGTAATAGCGCGAACATCTCCTCCTGCCATATCAAGATGAAGAAGAAGGTCTCTACCGATCATACGAACAGAATTAACGCTGTACTTGTGATCGTCTCCTCTGTGAGTGAATGACTCAGGACGGATACCTGCCTTATATGTTCCGTTCTTAACATCAACACCTGTTCTAAGTACTACATCGCCGCACCTTATAGCTCCGCCTGAAACTTCTACATCGATGATATTGATCTCAGGTGTTCCAAGGAATGTAGCAACAAATCTGTTGCAAGGATTAAGATACATATTCTGAGGTACATCAAACTGCTGAACAACACCAGTCTTCATAACAGCGATCTGATCAGAGATACTCATTGCCTCTTCCTGATCATGTGTAACGAAGATGGTTGTAATACCAACTTCCTGCTGGATTCGTCTTATTTCTTCTCTTGTTTCTACACGAAGCTTTGCATCAAGGTTTGATAAAGGCTCATCAAGAAGAAGCACTTCAGGCTTCTTAACAAGAGCTCTGGCAATAGCAACACGCTGCTGCTGACCACCGGAAAGTTCACTTGGCTTACGCTTTAAGAGCTTTTCAATCTGTACAAGCTCAGCCATCTCATAAGCCATCTTTCTAGCTTCCTGCTTGTTAACCTTACGGTTGATCAAAGGAAACATGATATTGTCTTCAACTGTCATATGTGGATATAAGGCGTAGTTCTGGAATACAAGACCGATTCCACGATCTTCAGGAGCAACTTTTGTTACTTCCTTATCGCCAAAGAAAATTCGACCTGTAGTAGCCTGTGTAAGACCTGCTAACATAAAAAGAGTTGTAGACTTGCCACAACCTGATGGTCCAAGAAGTCCGACAAGCTGTCCGTCTCCTACCGTCAGATTCATGTTGTCTACAGCTTTGAAATCGCCGTAAGCCTTAGTAAGGTTCTCTATTCTGATATTCATTGAGTATATCTCCCCTGCATTTATTGCTTATTTATATTCAGAGCTATTAATTATTATATTAATGGGTACCTATTTTCAATATCTAGTATCCATTTTCAGCACATTTTACAATTATGATGCACGTTTTTATATGTAAATTAACGTTTTTTCGCTCTGTTACAGCGCTGCGCTATCACGGTGCAGTGTACTTGTCACTTATAATCCTTACAATTTATAAGGTTATTATGAGGCAGATGTTGAAAGTTCTTTTTGACCATTACATTATATCAGACCGGCAGTTTTCAGGAAAACAGTTCATTTCATCTGCTATTTTTTACGTTTTATCAGAAAAATAACACATACTCCCGATATATATTATGATGTATGTGTCTAAAGCACTTTTAAAGGGCAAATTAACCATTTTCTATTACCTATAATATAATACCTGACTTACAGATTAGATATATACTATTTTTTTAATCTGTTTATCATGTATAATATACAGCGGTATATTTTTATCACGTTTTGATGAGGGAGTAACATTATGTTTGCAGCATTTGTAATTAAATTTGTAATATTCGGCTTCTGTGGATGGCTATGGGAATCAGTTCTGTATACAGTCTTATCCGGCAAATTCGATAACAGAGGCTTCCTGTATGGCCCATTGTGTCCCATATACGGATTTGGCGCCAATATCGCAGCAGCCTTGTTTGGGCCATTTATTGGTAGTCCATTTAAACTTTTCTTTGTATGTATGATAAGTTCTGCCATTCTCGAATACCTGACATCATTTGTATTAGAGAAATTCTTTGGCGCAAGATGGTGGGACTATTCTACAATACCTCTAAACATTCACGGAAGGATATGCTTGTCCTGTTCCATAGCTTTTGGACTGGCCGGAGTTATATTACTTCCGGGTGCTATTATTCCAATAATAGGCTTTGTAGACTCAATACCTTCAGAACCTGCAACTGTGATCGCTATTTTCCTTGCCGGCTTCCTTGGAGGTGATACATTCCTTTCCATCAATAACATAACTGATCTTAATAAACTCATGGAAGATATCGAGCACGAAGCTATAGAACGCAAGAATGCTGCCGGCAGATACATTGAAGAGCACGGTGGCAATGCCATAAAAGAAGCTGTCATGAAAAGAGTTCCTAAGCTAAGCCCCAAACAGACTTATCTTATCAAAAATATCTACAGCTTCACTTCTGAAAACAAAGAAAAAATAATAAGAATATTGAAAATATCTGTAGGATATCCGCTTGAATCAGTTGATACACAGACTGATGAAAAAGACATCTGAAACTGTATCAGGTGTGCTGATTTATCATAAAGAAGCGATGTAAAGTACACTAATAACAGGCATCCGAAGTTCAGAGTTATGCTCTGAATCCGGATGCCTTTTTTACTCAGTGTCAAAAAGTATACATTTTTGAATCAAAGATCCAAGTTTGAAAGTGTTCCACTTTCAAACCCAAATTGGTGTCGCGAGCTCCACCAATTTGAACCATTAGTCACTCGCTTTGCTCGCGACATGAGGTTAAAAATGTATACTTTATTAAACTCATAAGAGTATCAGCGCAATTTTATATTGCTATACTGATAAGCTCTTAGTTATTCGCATTTGGCTACAACGCCAAGTATGTTCAGTGCGCAGAACTGTACATCTCCAAGAGTGATCCTGCCATCTTCTACGCCCTTTATAATATCGTCAACATTCTGCTTACTTCCCGGCATCTGAACATCATTGCCGGCCTTGATACAATCAGGGCTTGATGCACAGTCATACTTAACATTGGCAGGAGCAAGTCCTATAGATCTTGCATCCTGACTTGAGAACCAGTCTGTCATTACAAAGCCCTTAAATCCCCACTCGTCACGAAGTGCTCCCTGAAGGAGGTCTTTGCTGTTGGCAGAATGTATACCATTTATAAGGTTATAGGATGTCATGACAGACAGGGGCTGTGAATCCTTAACAGCAATTTCAAATCCCTTGAGATAGATCTCGCGGAGGGTTCTTTCGGAAATATGTGCATTATTGTACATACGGTTGTCTTCCTGAGAGTTAGCTGCAAAGTGCTTTATAGTAGTTCCCTGACCGGCAAAGCTCTGAACACCCTTAGTATCAGCTGCTGCACATGATCCTGCAATAAGCGGATCTTCAGAATAATACTCGAAGTTACGTCCGCAAAGAGGATTCCTGTGGATATTCATACCGGGAGCAAGCCACAGATGCACATGGAACTGCTGCATCTCTGTACCTACAATATGACCCATCTTCTCTATAAGTTCCATATCCCATGACTGTGCAAGAGTAGATGCAATCGGAATTGCTGTACAGTACTGATAATAATCTATAGCATCTTCCGGAGTATCTTCAGGGAATGGATTACGGGACATTCCAAAAACTTCTCCGCCTGGCAGAACCTGACCATCAGCAGTTGTCTTAAAGTGAGGCTGCAGTCTAAGTCCTGCAGGTCCATCAGCATTAACAGTAGGGATGATCTTCCTGTCAGGTATTCCTATAGTCTCTCCTGCTGCGCCTACGACAGATCCTGATGCAGAACCTACTACATTACTTGCACTATGATCAAAGAGTCCTACGCAGAGATTTGCCATCTCTTCAAGCGTCAGCTGCGCTACAAGTTCTTTCAAGGTAGCATTGCCTGCTTTTACATCATCCATTGTAAGCTTTTCGCCGCTGCGCTTATCTTCAAGAACAGGTCTGTCAATCTGATACTCGATCACGGATGTTGTAAACTTTGAGCTGTCTAATGCGATCTCCTTAAGACCACTTATGTCTTCTTTCTCCCTCTTTGGAGCCTGTATCTCTTCTACAGCTTCATCAAGTCCAAAAAGATTCCTGCACTTAACTGTCACAACGTCTCTATCAAGAGTAAGAACTGCTGCAGGTCTTGTATTATCACAGCTGTTGCCGACTCTTATGATGTAATTGCCCTTTTCAAGCACATAAGAAGCTCTGTTTATATCATAAGAAGCCATACTTGCTGTATCAAAAGTTATAGTTACAGTTTCCTTTTGTGAAGGTCCAAGAAGACTTGTCTTAGCAAAGCCTCTAAGTTCCTTGAAAGGCTTATCAATACCGCCTTCAGGAGAAGTTACATAAACCTGGATAACTTCACGTCCTGCATACTTTGATCCGGTATTAGTAACTGTTACAGATACATATACCTTCTTCTCATCAGCAATTACATCATCAACTTCATAAGCAAAATCAGTATAGCCCTTACCATAACCAAATGAATAAGCGGGCTTTATACCAAAAGTATCAAAATATCTGTAGCCAACATATATACCTTCTGTATAATATTCATCATCTATATTGCCATTATTATGGCTGAAAGTAGCTGATGATGGATAATCGCTATAATTCTCAGCCCATGTATCTGCAAGCTTTCCGGAAGGAATTGACTTACCTGTAAGAACATCGCTGACGATATTGCCGCCGATATTACCCATCTGGCCTGCGATCATCACTGCATTTATTCCATCAGTATTTCTCAGAACCTTAGTATCTATAACACCACCTGTATTTAACAGTACGATGGTCTTTTTATAATTTGCTGCAAGAAACTGTATATTCTTGACCTCATTATCATCAAGCTCATAATCCTTCTTGACATCATATCTGTCAGCACCTTCTCCGGAATTACGGCTTATGACATATATAGCGATATCAGCATCTTTGACCTGTGTTATCAACTCTTCATCCGGAGCTACAAAAGGTGTAGAGAACATTATCATGATAGGCGGAACATGCTGTTTGGCTGCCTTTTCATTAATATCAGCCATGTACGCATTTGTAGCATCTTCAAGAGTTTTATCATATCTGTCAAGCCAGTCATCAGAAAGGATATTAAAGCCTTCAGCTTTAAGACCTTCATAGATATTTATAACCTCTCTTGAGTTAACATCTCCTGATCCGGTGCCACCTTTTACTGTGTTTCTTGCACCGCTACCATATAAAACTATGGTTCTTTCCTCTTTACCAAGCGGTAGTGCACCATCGTTTTCCAAAACAACCATGCATTCTCCGGCAAGTAATCTGACAAGAGCCTGGTTCTCCTTTTCTAATGATGTAACTTCATCAGATGTAAGTGCATAAAACTTCCCCATATTGAAGTAACCTCCTGCATAAAAAATAATATCCTGTTTCTATAACGGAACACGTGTCCCGTTATTGTTATTAAGATTATCTCACACATGTTCTATAAATAAAAGGGGGGAATTATATTTTTATCTCAAACAATAAAAAAGCATGTATAGCCATAAACAGCTAACATGCTTTTTCGTATGAACAGGTATCAGATAATTCTCTCTGAACCTGCCTGTTATTCATATCCAGATATATCGCACTTTATAACACACTTAGCTAATCAGAAGCTTCTCATCGTGGGCATCGAGATCTTCCTGAATATCCTTATAGTATTCTTCAAGTTCATGCCTGCAACCAAGGAAAACGCTCAACATATTGGGATCAAACTGACTTCCCATGCCTTCAATCATGATCTTGGCAGCTTCTTCGTACTTGAGAGGCTTTTTGTAATAACGCTGACTTACAAGAGCATCATATACATCTGCTATAGCCATAAGCCTTGCTTCCAGAGGTATCATCTCGCCTACAAGGCCTTCCGGATAGCCTCTTCCGTCCCACCTTTCATGATGATACCTGGCTACATTGTACGCAACGTCCACAAAATGTTTCTCTTCTACTCCCTTTAAGATAAGGTTAACGAATTCGCCGCTCTTAACAGAATGCGTCTTCATGATATTAAACTCTTCTTTGGTAAGATCTCCGGGTTTACATAGAATAGAATTCTCAATAGTGATCTTACCTATATCATGCATAGGTGCAGCTCTTACTATATCTTCCGCATACTGTTCGGATATACTGTATACCCCCTGCCTTTTGGCTTCATTAACAACTATCTTGATAAGATCACTGGTTCTCTTAACATGACCTCCGGTATTGTTGTCTCGGTTCTCGACCATATTGGCAAGGCCAAGGACTACTTTTTCCTGAATATTCTTGATACTTTCAGTCTTAATATCAACTTCCTTGTTAAGTGTCGTGTTATAGTCCTTCATGACCTGAAGAAACTTTTCTTCTTCTGTAACATCATCTATATCAAAAAGATATCCCTGCACTTTTCCGTCTTTTCTTATAGAAAACTCAGAAATCTCACACTGACATATCCTACCGTCATGGTCGAACTTTTTAACATTTTTGAAATCTCTTCTGTAATCATCTATAAGACTGTAAAAAATGCTTCGAAGTTCACTATCAGGCGGAAGATTTTCATCAACTATCTGCTTTTTTAATTCCGGAACAAAATCATAGATTTTTGAATTACAGCTAAGAAAGTTCCTGTCAAGATCAAAGGCAACATAGCCCTTAGTCCCGTGATATTTCTGCTGTTCAGAGATAAGACATGCTATATCATGTGTATGCGCGTGATCATAATTAAGTGCAATAAGTATATCTGCCGTAACATAAAGAGCCGGAAGGTTAGAAAAATCAACATCAAGAATTGACTCAATAATATATACAAGAATTCCAACTCCTGTAAGAAGTGAATAGAGGGTCAGTGTCCTTCTGGAATAAGTTCCTTTTCTCACAATAGCCATTATCATAAGGGCAATAATAATGCCAAGAACAAGGATCAAATAAATCCAGTGAACAATCTTCAAAGGACCATTAACCATCTTAGTAGCAGTACCAAGTCCTGTATCTATCAGCGTCACATTCTTATAATACAGATCATTGTCAAAACAAAGCCATATAATGAACAAATGCCCAAAACCGACTATATAAGCTACAAGCTTGATCCAGGATTTAACTGCGATTCCCATAAAACGCATGATATTAAAGATCACTGCAGTAAGTAAAACTGTACTGTCGATATAGATAAAACAAAAGCACAGCTTGGCTCCTTCTACTGTTGTAACTCTAGTCTTAAGCCAGTATCCAAGAACCACAACAGGAATCAGGATTACCAGAGTCCAGTAGTAGATATCAATGTTTTCATAGTTTTTCTGTGCCATGTATAGTATTACAAGCACAGATATTACCAGAAGTATACCAAAAAAGGAAGTAATCATTTACCAGGTTATCTCACTTTCTCTAAGGCTGTATTGTCCAATAGGGCTTCTTTCGACTATCTCCTGATCGATCTCAAAGTAATAGTCATTACCATCTCCATATGTATCTGAAACATTAAGAATAGCTCCCATAGCCTGCAAAAGGCCTTGTACAAGATCTATACTTATTTCATTTTCTTTTTCAGGAGGAAGTCCACCTTCAGATTGCATGTACTTCTGATAAGACCTTGTTTTTTCATCAATTCTACGCGAAGACTCTATCTCCTTGACAGATATTAGCAGATGAACTTTTCTTTCATCTGTAACTTTACCAAATATACCAAGTCTGATACCGCCTGTTTTATTACGACTTAAGGTATACATTATAAGTGTGATCAGTATCTGCATAAGTCTGACGCTGTCGCCATGCATCTTATCAGGAATAGTATCAGTTATATCTACCTGGAATTCTATTCCTTTATATTTGATCCTCGGCATTATCAGCTCATACATCTCATCAAGAAATCCTCTTAATGAATAATCTGCCGGGGTAAGTTCAAGTTCACCGGCTTCAAGATTTGAATAATCTATAACGCTGTTAACTTCTGCCATAAGGACTTTGCCGGAGCTTATAACAGATTTGGCATATGATCTGATAAGATCATCATTACTGCGATTCACAATAAGATCTGTAAGTTTGAGCATCACGGTTATAGGTGTTCTGATCTCTCTTGATATACCGGCAAGAAAAGCGCTCTTTACACGGCTCTTAGACTCAGCCTGCTCAACCTGACTTAAGATCCTGTCTATCTCTTTTTTCTCTTCATTAATCTGTTCTATCGTGAATAGAACCTTTTCGACAGGCCTGTCAGAACCTGTATCCATATTGATAAATCTGATCCTGCTCCAGCCAAACCTTTTACTTACATATTCAATTGATATACTGTTTCTGTTTTCCATCCTTTTAGGGAGGGTTTTAAGATTGCCAAATTCCATCAAAGGTTCTATGTAAGACTCAACAGCATCCAGCTTGTAGAGATTCTTGAACTGATCATTAGCACCAAGGTTTCTGGGACGGATCTTATCAAGTCCTTCAGGGTAACTTACAGGTATGATCTTATCCTCAATAAGATCTACTATATAAATGATAGTATAAAGTCCTGACATGCTCGAAAGGCCGGACTTACGAAGTTCCATCTCCCTGTCAGCCTTTCTATATACGTACATGGCTGTAAGATACATTCCAAATGCAAAGAACTCCCATACAAGAAGAAGACAGATAATAAGGAAAACAGGACCTTCAAAATAACTTCTACTGAAATAGTAATAAAAAGTGTAATCTGAAAGATCAATATTATCATCATAGTACATGATAAAGCCAACTACTGTCTCATCCCCTGATTTTATAGGCATCTCACGCATACTTTCCTCAGGATAGTAGACAAAATAATCACCTTCATCAAGTGGAATCAATAGATCAGACTCATTGATAATATAATCAAGTTTGATCTCCTTCTCGTCATAATTGGCAAGATTCAAAGTCTGGATCACTTCATCATCCCTGCCCACATGCTGGTGTATCTCTACATCACCATTCCAGAACTGATTAATATAACATGGCCCTTTGATATTAACTCTGAGCGTCCATGAGCTTATAACACTAGAAGATCCATTGTATACACGGACATCCGATATTATCCCATAGATATCCATGTCCCTTTTGATCCATGTAGAAGTATTATTTCCTCTATAATGGATGTCCATTGAAGTCTCATCAGACATCTCATCAATCATCCCTTTATCCATACTACTAAAAGTATGCTTGGTCGAATTAAAAGCAGTAATACTAAAATATTGAATTGTCATGCATAAAACCAATAGCATAAAGATCGCTATCAGTGCTGTGCGTATGCGTTTTTTGAACCCAACACTCATCTTTTACCTCACCCATTTGGGTCACACTTTCCCCTATATAAAGCGCTTATACCCACAACAAGCTCTCCGCCTATTAAAAAGCGGAGAGCTTATTACATATTGATATAATCATAACAACATAATAATTCATTATTAGTATACAAACAAGGAATTATTATTATTTCGTGTTTTTTCGCAAAAAGACAACATATGCTCAAATAAGCTTTTAGTCCATCTTAGGGAGCTTGGCAAAAGACTCGTTAAGCTCGGCATCAGTAGGAATGTAATCTTCCATAAGACCATCATGGAATTTCTCATAAGCTACCATATCAAAATATCCTGTTCCTGTAAGTCCGAATACGATAGTCTTCTCTTCGCCTGTTTCCTTACATTTTAAAGCTTCATCTATAGCAACTCTTATAGCATGTGAACTTTCAGGAGCAGGGAGGATACCCTCTACTCTTGCAAACTCTTCTGCAGCTTCAAATACTTTGGTCTGAGGAACAGATACAGCCTCCATAAGACCATCGTCATAAAGCTGAGACAATGTTGAACTCATACCATGATAGCGGAGACCACCTGCATGGTTAGGAGCAGGGATATAGTCATGTCCAAGTGTATACATCTTAGCAAGAGGGCATACCATTCCGGTATCACAAAAGTCATATGCATACTTACCTCTTGTAAGTGAAGGACAGCTTGCGGGCTCAACAGCAATGATCCTGTAATCAGCTTCTCCTCGTAGCTTTTCACCCATGAAAGGAGAGATAAGACCGCCGAGGTTGGATCCGCCGCCTGCGCATCCTATTATGATATCAGCTTTGACACCAAGCTTATCAAGGGCAGCTTTGGTCTCAAGTCCTATTACCGACTGATGGAGAAGTACCTGATTGAGTACGCTTCCAAGTACATAGCGATATCCAGGCGTTGACGTAGCCTTCTCAACAGCTTCAGAGATGGCACATCCAAGGCTTCCTGTAGTCCCCGGGTGAGCAGCAAGGATCTTCTTGCCGATCTCTGTCTCCATAGAAGGTGAAGGTGTTACACTGGCGCCGTATGTCCTCATGACTTCACGGCGGAAAGGCTTCTGTTCATAAGAAACCTTGACCATGTAAACCTTACAGTCAAGATCAAAATAAGAACAAGCCATAGAAAGTGCTGTTCCCCACTGACCTGCACCTGTTTCTGTGGTAACACCTTTGAGTCCCTGCTTCTTGGCATAATATGCCTGAGCGATAGCAGAGTTAAGTTTATGTGATCCGGAAGTATTATTGCCTTCAAATTTGTAATATATCTTAGCCGGAGTCTGTAACTTCTCTTCAAGGAAATATGCTCTTATAAGTGGTGATGGGCGATACATCTTGTAGAAATCAAGAATCTCTGAAGGAATATCAAAATAAGCTGTATCATTATCAAGTTCCTGCTTGATAAGCTCATCACAAAAAACCGGAGCCAGGTCTTCAGCTTTCATAACTTCATGTGTTGCAGGATTAAGAAGCGGTGCGGGCTTATTCTTCATATCCGCACGGACGTTGTACCAGCTCTTGGGAAGTTCGCTTTCATCAAGGTATGTCTTATAAGGGATGTTCTTATCTTGTTCAGTTTTCATACTGCTCTCCTCTCTATTTAGAACATATAAAAATCCTATTTTGACAATTACTTTATCACAATACCACGTGAAAGCACTCGAGTAAAGTACTAAGGAATATTTTTATAACTTCTCGTTTGGACGGTGCAGTATCACCAAAGGCGTTGCAGGGACAGGCAGTATATAGATCATTGCCATGCCGTTAATCGTTTTAAGATTCATGGCATGATAGCTGTCACTTTTTATTCTGGGGTCTGAAACTCGCTTCGCTCAAACATACAGACCCCGGGCAGAATAAAAAGCTCCATCTATCATGCTCATGAATTCTATAAAACGATTAAAAAGCATGGCAATGATCTATATACTGCCTGTCCCTGCAACGCCTTTGGTGATACTGCACCGTCATAGTGGAAAGTTTGAGTTAAATTACTTGTATGCGGTTTATTATCCTTTTATTCTCGTATACAGTTCATTTGCTACTTTTTGTATATTTTTATAGTCTTTATCATACATATCTGTGTTCATGACTAGCTTTAATTCTTCTTGCAGCTTTGCTAGATATTCATCCGGAAAATATGCAACGAGATATGTAAGGATCCATTCCTTCCATTCCGGGTCCTGATTTTTTAGTACATCTCTGATGTATGGTATCAGGATCTGTTCGTGCTGATGTAATATCTCTAATATTCTTGTAGTGTCAGGCCAATTTGGATCTTGTGTCCAATCCATGATCTGAGCTATTAGAAGCTGCGCATCCGGATCAGACATTAGATCTGCAAATTCCATATCTCCATTAAAAGATTCATCTGCAGGCATAAAACTATTCATAAATAAAATCCTTTCGGGTGTTATATACGGTCTCCACTGCTCTATTGTTCACTACTTAAGCTCGCTCAGCATCTGTGCAACAGTCTTGCCATATACAGGGTGACGAAGCCAGGGTGCTATCTCAGCAAGAGGCTTTAAGACAAAGTCTCTAAGATGCATCTCGATATGAGGTATAGTCAGATCCTCGGTATCCATAACAAGATCATCGTATAGAAGTATATCAAGATCAAGAGTCCTTGGTCCCCAGTGGATTATTCTCTCACGTCCGGCTTCTCTCTCAATATCATGGAGCCTGTCCAGAAGCTCTGTTGGTGTTAGCATAGTTCTTATGGTCATGGCACTGTTAAGGAAGTCATCCTGCTCTACTCCGCCGTATGGCTTAGTCGTAATATAAGTTGCCACTTTATTGACCTTGGTATCCGGAAGCTGTCCAACCTTCTCTACAGCTTCATCAAGGAACTTTTTGCTATCACCCATATTACTTCCAAGTGCTATAGCTACGTCATGCCAGCCTCTGTGAATCTTAACACTTACTGTCTCAAGCGGAAGTCCTATAGGAGCTCCAGGCTTTTCTATCTCTACATCTATCTCATGAACCAGCGGATTGTTAATAAGGATATGCCTTGCAAGCTCTTCTGCAACCCTTTCTATAAGCTTATAGGTATTGGCTGTAAGGAAATCTGTTATCTGATGGCATACTGTTCCATAATTTACAGACAAGTCAAGATCATCAGATAATCCTGCAGCTCTTGTATCAACATACAATACCGCATTAACTACAAACTTCTGCCCCAGCCTGTTCTCTTCAGGATATACGCCGTGATTAGCGAATACCTCAAGTCCCTTTATTGTGATCTTATCATAAACACTTTTGCTCATTTAAAATTGCCCTCGTCATTTCTATAGCTCTTTTGTTCTCTTTAACATCATGCACTCTTACAAAAGAAGCGCCCTTCATAACTCCCAACACGGAAGTTGCAATAGCTCCTTCTACTCTCTCATCAGATGGAAGGTCAAGTGACAGACCTATCATGGACTTACGGGATGTTGCAAGAAGTATAGGATATCCAAGTCTTCCCAGCTCCTGAAGCCTGTTTGTGAGTATAAGGTTCTGTTCAAGATCTTTGGCAAAGCCAATACCCGGATCTATGATGATCTTGCCCTTATCAATGCCTGCACTAAGTGCTATATCTACGGAGTCTTGTAGGTCAGCAATAACATCTTCTATATAATCAGTATAGTCTCTATCGGGTCTGTTATGCATCAGACATACAGGTACGTCATACTTTTTGGTGATCTGAGCGATCCTTGGTATTTCTTCGCAGCCTTCATAGAACTTCTCGTACCTAAAGCCCCATACATCATTGACTAGATCGGCTCCGCTTTTTAGAGCCGCTTCAATAACATCTGCCTTATAGCTGTCAATAGAAACCGGTATGTCAAATTCCTTCTTTATCATCTCTATATAAGGAGTGACTCTCTCTATCTCCTCTTCTATAGATATCTGCTCATGCCCGGGTCTTGTGGACTCGCCGCCTACGTCTATTATGTCGGCGCCCTCTTCTATCATTCCGGCAACGTGGTCTCTGGCTTTGCCCAAAGTATTCCACTTACCTCCGTCGGAAAAAGAGTCAGGTGTTACATTAAGTATACCCATTATATAACACTTATGATCAGCACTATTAACATCAAATTCTCTGTTACCTATCTTCATTTTGTCATCAAACCTTTCTGGTCGTAGTCATGTCTGTCCAAGTTGGGATTATAAGTTTTTTCTACATCATCATATATTAATCTCAAGATTACGCTTCTCCATGCTCCAGTTACACTCTTTTTGAGCGTTGCACCTGAAGCACTGGCGAGATAATTTATCAGCTTTGTAGATGATAGCTGAAAGTATATTTCGAGTATACTCTGTATGCTCTGTATACTCTGCGTCCTTATCACTTTTATGGATATCGCTTTCATGTACGCTGCCGCGATGGCTTATTATAGCAGCTACAATCATGTTCCTTTCATCATCACTAAATCCGCAATCAGAAAGTATCTTGTCTGCGATCTCTGCTCCTGCCTTGTCATGAGGTGTTCCATCTTCGTACTGTATAGCTCTTCCTATATCATGAAGCAGCGCTGCTGCATAGATAATCTCCTTAGAAAGCTTATATCCCTTCTCTAAACTCATAATATAAGCTATCCTCGCAACATCCATAAAATGTTCAAAGGTGTGCTTGCAAAAGATCCTGTCAGATTCATATCCGGCAATTTTTACAAGCTCCGCCTGATATAGAGGATGATCATATATCAGCTGGCATCTGGAAATATGTTCTGTATGATTTATTTTTTCTAAATAATCTATTTTTCCAGTATTATTTATTGCTTCATTATTATTTACTGATTTTATATTATTTATTTTTTCAGTATTATTTTTGTTATCAATATGATTCATATGAGCCTCATGCCACGAATGAAAACGAGTGACTATTAGTTAGAACATCCAGAGCTTATGACTAAAACTATCTTCCTATCATGCGATAGAAGGTGTCCTGAAGGTTCTTATCTGTAGCGAACGCGCCTCTTGTTACAACTGTAACTGTCTTAGATCCCGGTTTACGTATTCCGCGCATGGTCATGCACATATGCTCAGCTTCTACAAGTACCATAACTCCCTTGGGATGAAGTTCTGTCTCAAAGGCATCTGCTATCTGAGATGTAAGGCGCTCCTGAACCTGGAACCTCTTAGCAAATACGTCTACTGTACGTGCGATCTTACTAAGGCCTACAACCTCTCCATCCGGAATATATGCAACAGCCGCTGTTCCATAGAAAGGAAGCATATGATGCTCACAAAATGAATAAAGCGGAATATCCTTCTCAACAACTATATCTGAAGTATCCACATGAAAGCGCTTGGCTAGGTGAGTTGCCGCATCCTCAGTATATCCTGCTGCCAGTTCATGATACATTCTTGCGATCCTGTCGGGTGTTTCAAGAAGTCCCTCCCTGTTTATATCTTCACCTATTCCTTCAAGAATAAGTCTTACGCCTTCTTTAATCTTATTATCGTCCAAAGTACTGCCTCCTCGTTTATATAACCATAAATCTATAGATTCCCATTCTTCTAGGGAATAATAAAAAGCATCACTATACTGACACTTTTATAATGTGGCTACTAAATCAATGCCTGATCACACCTTCTATACCGCTCCAAGGATCAGCTTCCTAATCTGGCCTATATAATAAAGTGATCCGAATGCACATATAACATCATCTTCTGCTGCCTCTTTTAGCGCACTATCAAGCGCCTCTTCTACGCTACCATGAGATACAGCCTCACTACCAAAGGATCTGAAAGTATCCGCAAGATCCTCAGCAGGAAGTGCCCTTTTATTGGGCGGTGTGATCGTGTGGAAGACCTTGCCAAGAGGCGCCACCATCTTCATCATGCTCTTGTAATCCTTATCAGCAAGAACTCCGGCTATAAATATGATCTTCTTATCAGGAAAAAGACGCTTCAAACTAGTACACAATACTCTGATACCATCAGGGTTATGAGCTCCGTCCACTATCACCTTGGGGCTATCCTGCAAAAGTTCAAATCTGCCTTCCCATCTGGTATTAACAAGCCCCTGTCTTATAGCATCTTCTGTGATCTTGTCATAACCTTTGCTCTGCAATATACGAACAGCTGCCAGAGCAAGCGACGCATTACGGATCTGATAGTCTCCAAGAAGGCTTATGTGATAGATCTCGGACTCATATTTAAAATACTGCCCAGTAAGATCGTATCTTATTGCCTTATCTCCTTCAGGCATTTCTGATACATGAAGCCTGCAACCGCGCTCCTTGGCTACATTTCTAAATACTTCCATAACTTCAGGAGCCTGGTCATATACAACTACGTCTCCGCCTTCTTTCATGATGCCGGCCTTCTCGCCTGCTATCTCAGGAAGGGTGTTACCAAGATACTGCATATGATCAAAGCTTATAGAAGCAATGACTGCAACTTCCGGACAGTTAATAACATTAGTAGAGTCCATCCTTCCGCCAAGACCTACTTCAAGTACTACAAAATCACACTTTTCATGCTTATAGTAAAGAAAAGCAATTGCATTGACCTGCTCAAACTCTGTAGGGACAGACATTCCGTCTTGCTGCATGCTATCAGCAGCGTCTTTGACTTTCTGTGTCAGCGCAGCCAGAACATCCCTGTCTATCTCCCTGCCGTCAACCTGAATACGCTTAGTGAATCTGTCAAGAGACGGAGATATGTAGATACCTGTCTTGTAGCCTGCTGCCATGAGAATATTGGATATAAAAGCAACTGTAGAACCCTTACCATTGGTTCCTGCTACATGTACATATCTAAGCCCGTCTTGAGGATCTCCAAGGCGCCTAAGAAGCTCTCTCATCCTGTCAAGTCCTAGGTCTATACCGAACTTCTCGATTGATTCAATGTAATTTAGTGCCTGTTCATAATTCATCATTTGCAATAAAAAACCTCCTTATGCTCGTCCTGACAACTACATAAGAAGGTATAATATCCTGGTATGTAGCAGCGGGATGCGACTCCAAAACCGCAAGACTTAACTTTTCGTCCAAGTGACAACTCCCTGTTCACCTAGCACTTAACGCTTTGAAATCTACTCTGCATTTTTATTCTGATTTAAAAGTTTTTGAACAAACGTTCTATGAATTTCTTCGTAGCTAATACTACTATGTTTCATCCATTAATTCAATATAGAATCTTAAACTTCTATTTTAGTTAAAAGAGATCAAGCGAACTGTCAAGATATATCTCTTCTCTTACCTTGAGCTGATAGGAAGGCTTGGTCATATAATATAGCAAGAACTCAAGGATTATAGCGCTTCCAAGGCTACGACCTTCGATCTTAAAATTAGAAAATCCCATAGGAAGGTATGTTTTTTGAATATCATCTATTCCTATAAAGCCCGGATTGTTCATGGCATCTGAGAAGCGATAGCCCTTGTCTTTGTCAGGAGATACGCATATATGATCTTCCACCTTCTGTCCAAGGCACTTGAGACTGACATTTTCATAACATTTCTTCCTATCGTAACATCCAAAGAAACAGCACTCGTTACAAAGAAACTCTACCTTATCCTTCTGAGCAGCAGTTAAGGAGCTTAACTTATCAAATTCCTTGTTGAGTCTGAAATCCGGAACTACATAGTCAAAATCTTCCCTGTCAAGTTCCTTGCAAAGATCCTCAAAATCAGTCAGGACCTTGGTTGTGGATGAAACAAAATAATAGCCCGGGTATTTCTTTTTAATATACTCAAGAAGCAGATCAGAATGTATTATTATGCCGTTCTTCTTTACATCTGAATCCTCAAAAGCTCCCGCAACACCCTTTACAGCTTTTGGATAATCGCAGGTCGCTACTGTATCCCTACCCTCAAACATGGCACATAGCTCATTGCACTTTGGGTCAGACAGATGCTCTTGTCTTAACATAGAATTACTGAAAGTAAGACGCATGGATATGTTATATGCTTCCATCAAAGACTTGACCTTAACAGAGTCTGCATCTCCAAATCCTACTCTCCCGCCTCCCCAGAGACAATCTCCAGGAGCACCGTATATAGAGCCTATATCGCACCAGTCATAGAAATACTCCCTATGTTCCCTAAATATAGGCAAAAAAACTTTATAAAATTCATAAAACTCAAATAACCCTGGAAGGTGGTAATAGGTTTTCATCAATGCACTTCATAATCCTCTCTATTGGGGCAGTTTTCAAAATCTTCTATTAGCTCATATAACATATTTACATCCAACATAGTGATACCTTTTAATGAATACTTATCGCTATGATCATCTTGATAGCGGCACAAATAAATAAAATATTTGTCCGTCAAAGATCTACCACCAGTTCTATACCATTTTATAAACTTTGCTATATCATCTGGCGGATTTAATACATATAATTCTCCATTTTCATCATATTCCGAAGATAGAAAAGTCTTAACTTCTTCAACTGTTATTTCCTCACCGTCTTTGAAATGCTTATACGCTGCTAAATTAATGATTAGAACGTTTACATCGACATAGCTGAAATCTTTATAACAGTTGTATGTATCCATTCCTAGTGAAAATGTCTCATCTTCATATAATAACTCTAATTCTTTTTTAAATTGCTCTTCTTTTTTAAGATTCTCTCTCTGCAAGATAACAATAGCAATTAGCACAAGTAATAAAATTAAAACTATCGTTCTAAAAAGCTTCGCATTTTTAACCATTCTTTGATTCCTCTTTTATCCATGATGTCACGTCTTTAACACTTTCCTCTGTGACTGTGATAATTCCCAGCTTTGCAACTGCCTCTTCAACAAGGCCAATAGCTTCGTTAACCTGTTCCACTGACGCTAAATCTATGGAATTAACATTATACCGATATATTACTGGTGATTTCATCATGCACATCATCGATTGAAGCATCTATCTCGCCTTCTTTATCTGACGTCAAGTGGACGGGCACAGCCGCTTTACCACTTGTTCGTCATTGCTGCATCATCTTCTGATGAATTACCATAATATCCATCAGCTCTGGCAAGGCGGACCAGATCTCTTTCACACATACCTTTTTCTGTACATCTACAAGCCATAAATAATTTGCTCCCCAAAAACAAAATTTTGCCCTCATTATAATATTGATATTTTTCTTGTCACGCAATTCTGACGAAACGTCAATTATATCCGACGAACGACACGTAGATGTCGCTATCCCGTTACCTCGCGATCGCAGCAACGTTCTATTGACATTTATTTAGCATATTTTTCATAAAAAAAAATCATAGAATCTAAAAAAACCGCCACTTTACGTGACGGCTAAAAGAATAGTTAAAAAGAATAATCATCATAAAATAGCAGCTTCTACAAGCATCTGCCTATGATTCATAGGAATGAAATCTGTCATGGCACTGTACTTATCTGCTACAGTTATTATAAATCCCTCAATAGTACGAGGACGTGTTGGAGTTACAGGCCACATGTGATTGCCTATGATATCTCTTGCGGTATCATCAAGTCCACCAAGAAGACTATCTGCTATATCAACTGAATCTACCGGATGTTTCGTATAACACTCAGAGTTACTTGCATACTTGAAGTGTCTGCCTATAATGCCAAGGTCATGCAAGAGTGCGCATACGATAAGAAGCTGCCAGTTAGTCCTTATCTTGAAGACCGCATAAAGGAAATGACATATGCAAAAGCATATGCATGCAACTCTGAAACTATGTCTTGCAACGGTGGTAACGTGATGATGTGTCTGGAGATCTGCTTCCTGAAACTGTCTGGATGCCATGATCTTGGCTCCGACTAACTTAACTGTTTCCTGTGCTTCGTATCTTATCCTCAACATTAAAACCTTAATCCTTTAAAAAACATCAAACAAACAGATATTTGTATATTAATCTTAAATATATGCTTTTGCAACAATATATTTTTCGTATTTATGATTTTTATTATATTATCATTGTACTATTTGATCATATTTAATGATGTTATCCCGCTTGAACAAATTCTTCGAGGATACTGCACCGCCAGGGCGGGGGCTTACAAAGTCGTAACCTCATTCATACCGCAGTGCTTCAATAGGATTGAGCTTTGCAGCCTTGCCTGCCGGATAATATCCAAAGAACACTCCGAATACTATAGAGAAAAGTAGACATGCAGCGATACCTGTTACTGACGGACTTCCCTGATAGTTCATGAGATTTGATGCAGCTATTCCAAATACAATACCCAATATCACACCGATTATTCCGCCGATAAAGCATACAACTACTGCTTCTGTAATAAACTGAAGCCTTATATAACCATTGGTAGCTCCAAGAGCTTTTCTGGTGCCTATCTCTCTGGTTCTCTCTGTAATAGATACGATCATGATGTTCATAACACCGATTCCGCCTACCAGTAAAGATATGGCTCCAACTGCCATGAAGGCCATCTTCTGAGTATTAAGCATATTCTCCATTTCTTTAAGCTCAGCCTTCATGCTATAAGCATAGATTTCATAAGCATCATTGTTTTTATAGAAGTTCTCGTTCATATAATCAGTAAGATCAAAGGATAACTGTGTCGGGTCAGCTCCGGCCTTGGTCAGCACATCAAAGCTTGTGATCCTGGCGCTGTCACGAAGCTGTCTTGCAGCTGTCTTATACGGAATATATGCACCTGTCTGGATGTCCTTTTGGCTGATGCCGCTGCTATATCCGGTATCATGATATTCATATACTCCTACGATAGTATAGTTGTAGTATTTGCCGTTTATAACAACTTCGACATTCTGTCCAAGGGCGCCTTCATTATCACCACTGAACATATTCTGAACATATTTATCGCTCACAAGGATGACTTTTTTGCCATCTTCATAGTCTTTTGATACAAAGCTCCTTCCTGCAAGCAATGTAAGATTGTTCTTTTTGATACTTGTAGCATTGCTTCCAATAAGGGTTATATTGGCATAGTTCTTCTTATCAGTAACTTTCACGCTGCCTACTTCTGCAGATATGGAGATGCCACTTATACTGCTGCCAAAAGTCTTCTGGATGCCTTCAAGCATCTGGCTTGAAACATAGTCCTTGTCTTTCATGGCGCGGACATTCTCAGCGTATTCTCCGTTCTCATCAGCTTTCTGAGTGAGGAATACGCTGACTACATTGGCACCCATATCTCCCATGGAATTCATAGTAGATTTATTCATAGCATCACTTACTGTCATGATAGCTATCATAGAAGCTATACCTATCACTATTCCCAGCATCGTAAGACATGTTCTTAATTTATTGGCATAGAGAGCTGAAAGAGACAGTTTTATATTTTCTAATATCATTTCTATTTTTTCCTTATTATGTATGAAAAAATCTAAAACATCCGGTCAGAAGTTACTGACTGCCTTAACATAGGAATTTTGATTAGTCCCTTGCCTTTCGCCTATGATCATTCCATCTCGAAGTGTCAGGATTCTCCCTGTTTCTTCTGCCAGTTCATTAGAATGGGTGATGAAGACTATGGTTATCCCTTTTTCTTCGTTTAATTTGTGAAAAAGATCCATGACAGCCCTTCCGGTTGCGCTATCCAGAGCTCCTGTCGGTTCATCGGCAAGGATTATGGCAGGATCATTGACAAGAGCTCTTGCTATAGCAACTCTCTGCTTCTGACCACCTGAAAGCTCATCAGGCTTATGATCTGTCCTTTCGCCCATTCCTACAAGTTCTAACAGTTCCATGGCCTTTTCTTTTCTCTCTCTTGCCTTAACTCCTGCATAGAGCATGGGAAGTTCCACGTTCTTAAGAGCACTTGTTCTGGGGATCAGGTTGTATGTCTGGAATACAAAGCCGATTTTTTGATTACGTATTGCACACAGCTGGTTATCTTTGGCCTTAGCAATATCAATTCCGTCAAGTATATAGGAGCCCTTCGTAGGCTTATCCAGTATACCTATTATATTCATAAGAGTAGATTTGCCGGATCCTGACTGACCTACTACGGATACGAACTCACCTTTTCTGACTTTAAGATCAACTCCATGTAGTATCTCAAGCTCATTTTCCTTACCAATATTAAATCTTTTAATGATGCCTCTTGCATCGATCATAATATCACTCATCAGTACATGCCTTCCGTAAAGTCTCCCGTATCCTCATTGCTGCCTGTATCAGTCATAAGATCAGACATTTTAACTTCCATGCCTTCAGAGATTCCATCTCCTATTATCTGGACATAATAGTCTGTCTTAAGTCCGTATGATACTGATATATTCTGAGTTGTCTGATTGCCGTCAGCATCTGTTCCTGTCACTACTTCCACATATGGCTGACCGTTATCATCAATCTGAACAGATGACTCTGATACAGTTAGAGCATCTGTAACTTCCTGCTGGATGATAGTAAGCTTGGCAGTCATACCTATACGAAGTCTGTCACTTGGATTAGTGATGGTAACTTCTATAGGATAGTCTGTACTTGCGGATGCACCAGCAGATTCATTGGTAGAGGAAGATGCCGTTGTAGCCTTAGGAACAGGTGATACAAAAGTCAGGATTCCGTCCATGAGCTCATCACCTGTTGTATCAGTCTTAATAGTAACCTTCATGCCTTCATAGATATCACTTATGTCATACTGATCTACTGTAGCTGATACCTTGTACCCGCTATCATCCTGAAGAAGAGCCAGCTCTCCTCCTTTATAGGTATCTCCCTGTTTTACATCCAGGACTGTGATAACTCCGTCAAAAGGAGCAGTGATCGTAGCCTTCTCAATCTGAGCTGTGATCTTGTCAACCTCCTGCTGAGCAGAAAGCAAAGATGACTCTGCCGAAAGCTTACTGCTAGTTACAGAATCAGCGCTGTCTGCAACGCTCTTATCACTACTTCTCTTAGTATCTTCCTGATTCTCTTTGGCCTTATCAAGACTTTCCTGATTGGTCTTGGTCTGAGACTTGGCAGTATCATACTTGGACTGAGCTTCTGACTGTTTACTCTTTGCTTCAGACTGAGCTGTCTGGGCTTCTGTCAGAGCTGACTGCTTACTTTCAAGGTCTCTTTGAGCATTCTTACTATCTGTCTGTGCGGTGTCATTGGCCTGTTCTGCTTTATTTTTGGCTTCAAGGGCTGCATCATATTTGGCCTGAGCATCTTTTAACTCCTGGCTGTTTTGAGCATTGCTAAGCTCAGTTTTAGCACTGTCAAGAGTAGATGAAGCTGTATCATAGGCAGATGTCTTATCATCAAGTGTCTGCTTGGCTGTATCCATATCTGCCTTCTTAGTTGCAACATCGCTTTCTTTATTACTTATCTGTGTATCTATATCTTCCGGAGGATTCTCTGAATCTTTCTGAGATCTGAGGTCTTCAAGTTCAGCTGCAGCTGTATCATAGGCACTCTTGACAGTATCATAAGTACTCTGGGCAGTATTCTTGTCAGAAAGAGCTGTATCATATGCAGCCTGTGCTGTATCTACCTTGGTCTTGGCAGCATCTATAGCAGTCTGAGCATTGGCCTTGGCAGTATCAAGCTGCGCCTGGGCATCAGACAGAGCACTTACCGCATTGTCATACTCCTTCTGAGTCTTAGTAGCTGCATCTGACTTACTGTTTGCATTATTAGTAGCATTGGTAACATCATCTTTGGCACTTGTTACTGCAGCATCCTTACTCTGAGAGTCAGACTTGGTGGTATCTACATCTTTACTTGCAGTATTCATGTCATTAGTAGACTTATTAAGTTCATCCTGCGCCTTATCTACATCATCCTTGGCTCTCTCATTCTGCGTAGAAGCTGACTCTGTGGCATTAGAATAGCTTCTCTTTGAAGCATCTACGTCAAGCTCATTTTTTTCCTTGGTAGTCTCAAGATTCTTGTTAGCAATTTCAAGGGATTTTTCTAAAGATGTAGTATCAAGAACTGCGATGACATCTCCTGCCTTGACCCTGTCACCGACAGACACATTGAGCTCACTAACCGTAACATCCGTCACTTCACTAGAAAGACTGTAACTTGCACTGCTTGCAATAGTTCCGTTTACTGCTATGGACTTGGACAGATCCTGCTTGATGATCTGCTCTGTAGCTGCCGGAACAGCCTCCACTTCTTCCCCCTTAGCCTTGGCAAAAGAAAACGCTGAAACTCCCATAGCGCCGGCAAGACATACAGCAATTGCAGCAAAGACCATCTTCTTATGAGACTTAATATCATTGCCGCACTTTATAAGAACTGCTTTAGGGCTTATCTTAAGATCCTTCTTATTTGACAAAGCGGATTCACCAGACTCGTCATCTTCGAAAGCATCTTCTACAATCTCATCTTCACAGGCAAAGCCTTCATCTAGTATATCTTCATTGTTAGAGTCTTCATTAATAGAATCTTCACCAAATGACTCTTCATTGTTAGGATATTCATTGATCGAATCTTCATCCGCAAGCTCATCACTCAGCATATCATCATGGATATTATATTCGCCAATAAGATCCTCACCTATCATCTTCTCGTAGATCTTATCTTCGTCTATCAGATCTTTATTGCTACTATCCTCAAGAATGTCACCTTCTCCAATAATGCTCTCACTACTGGTATCTTCATTAGCAATATCTCCATCACCGTCAGCCACATTGCTATATACCCCGTTATTATCTATTGCCTGCTCATCTAATTCGTAATCCTTCATTATAGCCTCCGAAAAATAGTTCACGTTAATCTTCGAAGTACACTATAATGACCTATATTTAAAGCAAGCTTTATTTAAACTTAAATGTAGCTTAAGACTATACTGGCACGGGCTGTTTATAAAATCAGGCTTTGATAGGCGATGTGGCATTCACAAAGCTTTGCGAGGCACGTTGACTACACGCAGGCAGATAATAAATCATTGCCACGCTTTTTAATTGTTTTATAAAATTCATGAGCATGATAGATGAAGTTTTTTATTCTGCCAGGGGTCTGCCTGTCTGAGCGAAGCGAGTTTCAGACCCCAGAATAAAAAACTCCAGCTATCGTGCCATGAATTTATAAAACAATTAACAGCGTGGCAATGATTTATTATCTGCCTGCGTGTAGCCAATGTACCTTGCGAAGCTTTGTGGATGCCACATTGCCTGGCAAAGTCTGATTTTATAAACAGCCCGTGTCTGCACAGATGCAATGGACGGCATACGTTTTGGCCAAGCCATTGCTACTTCCCGCTCTGCTTCTTTGCAGTCTCCATGGCTTCATCAGCCACTGCAAAAAAGGCTTTGACTATATCAGGATCAAAATGCGTTCCTGATTCTTCTTTTATGATATCCATCGCCTTTTCAAATGAAAAAGCCTTCTTATAGACCCTGTCAGATATAAGCGCATCAAAAACATCTGCAACAGCCATGATCCTTGCAGGAAGCGGAATCTCCTCACCCTTAAGCCCCTCAGGGTATCCTGTACCATCCCATCTCTCATGATGATACAAAGCTATATCCCTTGCTACTTCAAGATAACTTGCCTGTGGAAGAGATTCTATCAGCTCATCAATAATGGCTCCGCCATATACAGAATGTTTTTTCATGATATCGAATTCTTCAGGTGTAAGTTTACCGGGTTTATTAAGAATCGCATCAGGAATCCTTATCTTACCTATATCATGGAGAGGAGCAGATTTATATACATCTTGTATATAGTCGTCGGTAAGCATGCCTGATTTTATGCCCATTCGCCTCATCTGTCTCATGATGATAAGAGTATACATTGAAGTCTTTCTGATATGATCACCGGTTGACTCATCCCTGTTTTCAACCATATCAGCCAGTATGACTATAAGATCAGACTGCATTTTTTCTATATAATCCGTCTTCTGAACCATCTTGCTAAAACTCTTACTACTGTCCTTGGCAACCTGAACGAAGGAATTGTAGAGCCTCTCTATCTCATCGCCTGTACGAATCTCGAGTTTATTTAAAAGCGCAAGATTAGCCTTTTTTGCCTCTTCGCTGTCATACCTGAAATCTTTGGCCATCATGACCATAGTATCAACAGGATATACAACTCTGTACTTAGATACCCATAGTCCTGTGATTATGATAACTACGATCATTCCTGAACACAGGATCAGAATACGTACTACGAAATTCCGCCTATATACGCCCAGATATTTCATAGATACATCGGCACACGCATAGCACACAGTCTCACCATCCGAGTTATATACCGGAATAAAAGATGTAAGAAGCCAGCCATAATACTCATTAGATATAAAAGGCTCGATTCTCTCTCCCTTTAGTAAAGCAGGGATATACTCATCTACTGATGCATCAAACGGCACCAGTTCACCCGGATCTGCAGCTTTCATATCCGGAGTATCAATATCAAATACGGCAACACATCCATCCTCGGTTATCTTATAAACATAGATGTATTCTATGTCATCAGACATCTTTTTGATATTTTCCAAAGCGCCTCTTATATCTTTATATTCCTGAGTGTTTCCTTTGCTCTGTATATAAAGATCAACTCTGTCTCCATCTATGATATTGGCAACCATATGAGATGCGCCGACAGCCAGTCTTTGTCTTTGATCCATTGTATGCTGGACAAAAAGAGAACTTGCAACCATTGCAACTACGATCAGCACTATAAGACATGTGCTTATAAGAGATATTGCAAAGACAGTTCCTATCTTAGTCTTTCTGGTTTCTGTCTTACTGATCTGTTCAAGTTCACTATCTTTAACGGGTTTTTGAAGCCATCCAAATTCATTAAGAAGTTTTTTGATATCAGCAGGAACGATCCTGACTACAATGTAGGTTATCATAAGACATATCACATGAGATATGATCGCAGTAGTAAATACTATGACAGACGACCTGGCAAGCATGTTCACAGGCAGACTTCCCACCGCAGTCGAATAAGCATTGATCGTAAAAAGATCCTCACTTAGATGACCTGATTGAAGTTGGATAAGGCTCGTAAGAATAGTATTGATTCCGGCAATAAAGATAAGATATGTAAATATACCGGACTTTTTTTTGAAATATCCTTTTTTATAATAATATGTTGTGATAATGACGCTTAGAACATTAACAAACCCATAGTATATGTACTCTTTTATAAACAATGAGACGATCAGTTCTGTCACAAACACAGCCCAGACTCCCAGAAAATATCCGGACATAACAGCAACAGACATAGAGCCTGCAATCCCCAATACCGGCATCAGGCCCATTCTGGTACACCCCAGACACAATATGCAGTTGAATAGTACTGCCAATAGAAATACGGCAATTACTCCAGACCATTTTTTCAATGAAACTTTGTTCATTATATTATTTGTCCTTTTTTCAGCATATCTGCAGCTGCTCTTACATCTTCCGGATCCAGCATAAAAGCCTTAACTACTTCCGGATCAAAATGTGTTCCTGACTCTTCCTGAATTATGCTCATGGCTTTTTCAAAAGAAAATGCCTTCTTATAAACTCTGTCTGAAATAAGTGCATCAAATACGTCTGCAACAGCCATGATCCTTGCACTAAGCGGGATCTCTTCGCCCTTGAGGCCGTACGGATAACCGGAGCCGTCCCATTTTTCATGATGATACATGGCTATATCTCTGGCCACTTCCAGGTAGCTTGCCTGAGTAAGTGATTCAAGGAGCTTTTCGATTATCTCACCACCATATAGAGCATGCTGCTTCATGACCTCAAATTCATCAGGCGTAAGCTTCCCCGGTTTATTAAGAATCGCATCTGTTATTCTGATCTTGCCTATATCATGAAGAGGGGCAGATTTATAGACATCATCTATATACTCATCTGTAAGGGCTTCAAGGTGTATACCCATTTTTCTCATATTCTTCATAATGATAAGGGTATACATGGATGTCTTCTTTATATGATCGCCTGTAGATTCATCCCTGTTCTCAACCATACCGGCCAGGATCACTATGAGATTGGCCTGAACCTTCTCGATGTAATCAGACTTCTGCTGCATCTTACTAAAACTCTTCATGCTGTCTTTAGTAACCTGCAAAAAAGAGTTATAGAGTCTTTCTATCTCATCACCTGTGCGGATATCCAGATCTTCTAGAAGTTCCACATTGCCTACTCTGGCTTCTTCACTGTCATATTTAAAGAATCTGGCTCTTTCTACCATAGAATTAACAGGATAGATGATCCTGTATTTGGCTATCCAAAGTCCTGTAATTATGATCACTATGATTATTCCTGAACACAGAATAAGGAGCCTGATAAAAAACTGTTTTGTATAATTGGACAGATACTTCATAGATATATCTGCGCCTGCATAGCATACAGTCTCACCTTTTGAATTATGGATAGGTGTATAAGAAGTAAGCAGCCATCCATAATAGTCATCAGATACAAATACATCTATATCGCCGCCCTCTAAAAGAGTGGGAACAAACTGTTCAAAAGTAGGATCAAAGGGCACTACCTCACCCGGATCTGCAGCTACAACATCTTCCGAATCAAGGTCAAAGACAACATGGCAGCCATCAGGCATTATTTTGTAAACATATACGTATTCGATATCACCGGATATGCTTCGTATATTCTCAAGTGCTTTGTACATCTTCTCATACTCATAACCATATCCCCCACTTGCTATATACTCATCTATCCTGTCACCATCTACCACCTTGGCTACCATCTCAGATACACCCTTAGCAAGCTTCTCATGCTCATCCTGAGTGTGCTCTATAAAGAGTCTGCTGCCAATAGAAGCAACTAATAATAGTACTGTAAGACATGTTGAGATAAGCGCGATTATAAACACAGTATTAGTCGTAATAACTCTGGTCCTGGTCCTGTTAAAAAGCTCAACTTCCTCATCATCGATTGGCTTTTGAAGCCAGCCAAAATCATGTAAGGTCTTCTTTATATCTTCAGGAATGATCCTGACTATAAAAAAAGCAATTACAAGGCCTATGATCTGAGCCGGAATAGCCATAAAAAAAATGGCAACAGCAAACAAAAGTAGCAGTTCCGTAGAAGATAGAGAGAATACATTAAAAGGCATCGAATCTCTCATTATCTCTGCATTGATCTCGCCTGTCTCTCCTACTATTACGCCGCTTAAAACTGCACTAATACAAGAAGTGATCAGTACATACCTGACAATCTTGGATCTGCGTTTAAAATAACCTTTTTGAGAATAATAAGCTGTAATAATGACAATAAGAATATTGATGAGAGTATAGTACAAAAACTGATTGATAAAAATACCTGTGATGATATGAGTAAACATAACAACCCATACTGCAGGAAAATATCCCGCCATAATAGCTATAGCCATAGAACCTGCCAAGCCCAAAATAGGCGGTATACCAATTTTCATAGATATATAACTAAATAAACAATTTATGATAACGGCAATTATAAATATAATAGTTCCAAGGATCCATCCGCTTTTTATAAGTCTATTCATAAATATCCATCCGATGAAATATTTTAATAAACTAAAGATATGACATACGGTTCAAACATGAATCTGTATTTTTTGAATTATAAAAGTCTACAAATTGTATATCGACATATATAAATTAAAATCAAGTTTTAATTTACTTAAACTTCGCACTTGCCAAACATACGCCACCCTCCGAGGCAGAGCCGATGCAGCCCGTTTATAATACATTTTCGTATCTTGAAGGTGTTATAATTCAGGGCAAGATATCTGGATCTTTATATTCTAGGGTCCAAACTCGCTTCGCTCAGACAGGTGGACCCTAGAATATAAAAATCCAGATATCTTGCTCCTGAATTTAATAACACCTTCAAAAGATACGAAAATGTATTATAAACGGGCCGCATCGGCTCTGCCTCAGAGGGTGGTGTATGTTTGGCAAGTGCGAAGTTTGAATTAATTTATACAAAAAAGCCTTAAAGCAAGTCACATCTCGTAAGATGATCATCGCTCTAAGGCTTTGCTGTTAATAGCAATGATTATATTTATGTTATATGTATCTAAAATCTGAAATTGTATGCGTCCGGTGCGCCGGTTATCTTGTGAACTTAGAGATGAACTTCCATGCATTCTCACATGTATGCTGGCGGCATTCATGCTGCTGATGGCTCACACTTGCAAAAGCTGTGCGGCATACTCCGTCTTCGCTGTCATAATAGCGTATAGTAAGATCGCTGTTTCTTGAGTCGTCATGAACGACTTCTACGCGGTCAGCTTTCTTTCCATAAATCTTATCTTCCCAGTTAGCACGGTCTTCAAAGTCAAGATCTTCGAACCTTTCTTTGCACTTATTGACCTGTGCTGCATACTGAACTCTTTCAATGCACTGCGCTGCCTGGAAGGGAAGTTCCGGAAGAGGCGACTCTTCTCCGCCTGAATAGAAGATCGGAACAGGCACTGTCTTGTTGATCCTGTCACCAATATAGTCACCAAAGAGGTTATGATCTTTTGGAAAAAGAGCACTTGCCGGCATAAGTCCTGCAAAGATCTCCGGATATTCCTGGAACATATCCCATGACTTACCGCTTCCCATTGAAAAGCCTGTTCCGTAGATCCTGTGCTCATCAATAGGATATCTAAGTTTAAGGCTCTCTATGAACTCTGCAACCTCTGTAGCTGATACTGCAAGATGGTTATCAATAGCAACATACAAAAAGCCATACTTGTGAGCAACTTCATACCAGCCTGATACAAAGGTCAGGAACATAGCTGTATCTCCGCCTCCATGAAAGCCCAGCACCAGCGGTACCTTGGAGCCGTCCATGATGTCCTTATTATAATAAGCAAAATAACCTATCTTGTGCTCCTTGGTATCCTTGAATATGCCCTTATTATCAGGAGATGTCTTAACAGTTATAACTCCGACATCTTCATTCATGGAAAGTGCTTCAAAATCAGGCTCTATCTGGAGATCTCCGCACCATCTCTTATACTTTTTGACAAACGAGTCAAAATCCTTCTCATAGTCAGCAGCATCTGTGACAAGAAGATGTTCACAGTCCTTGAATGCATTGTTGACTTTTGAAGAATTGGCTACGCTTACAATAGCTATATCTTTCCTCTCTACGTTAGGAACTACACTAAGTCTCTCCATAGAGCATACAGAAGGTGTGATCTCGCCAGGTCCCCAGAGATACTGGCCATCAGTTGTTTTTAACAGGTTCCTTGCAACATAATCTGCAGACTTGCCATAACTATAGATATCAGCTCTAAAGATAGCGCCTCTTATGTAGAAACCCATGTATCTCTTACTGATGAAATCGCTCCATTCTACAAGGCCGTCTTCATATACAGGATACATCTTGACTGATGCGATGACTTCTTTATAAAGCTCATCTGTGGCACTATCCCATGCTCAGTCACATGTAGGATATACGAACAGGACGCTGGAGTCATATCTTGCTGCTATCTTCTCAAGGCCGCTCTCTTTGGCAAAAGAGATGGCATCTTCTTTGCTGCGTCTTTCTTCTTCGAAGATAAGAAGGAGCGGTGCTCTGAATGTGTAGTCATTGGCCTGGCTGTCAATGTCATTAACAGGCACATAGGCCTTTAAATAAAAGTGTTCGAATTCATGTTCCCAATACTTGCCGCCGTCACTTAAAGTCTCGACAACGGGTCTTTCCATCATTCCCATATTGCTATCCTCCGTTTTATAAATAACTATAGGCGTTTGCGAAACGCCAAAAGCCGCATAAATACGGCATTTTTATTGCAATAAAAATGAATAACCCCTCACCGGATATGGTAAAATAGAGTTGTCCAAAAACTACCTACCAACACTCAAGAAAGGAGTTATTCTGATATATATGATACCATACAAACAGCTTTCTTTGGCTGATATTTATTCAGACTGCCAGGATAAATTTGAAAATGACAAGCCTGCATTTCTGTCTCTATTAGAAACCTATATCGATCTTGATGAAATTATTCCGATTTCCTTTAGAAATCATTTCTATGCATCAACGGGAAGATCCCGTAAATACCCTTTAAAAGCTCTTCTGT
>NZ_FOER01000009.1:0-158214 GCF_900110805.1 Butyrivibrio sp. TB
AGTGACTTCAGGAATCGCGAAAGATTTCTTGCGTAGACGTTTGACAGCAGTAGAAAACGAAGAATTAGGAATTCCATTTGCTTGACAAAACTGAGAATCGGATAGCCCGCTCTTTCTGCAGTCCATAATGAGTCTGTACCATTCCTCATCTGTTCTGCGAGGTTGTGGTTTCTTTGGATTCGACATAACAGCTCCTTCCAAGTCGTAGTGAAATGTTCATCATTCGACTTTAAACATAGTAAAATGTACGTTATTCGAATCCATTATGAACCTAATTAATTGCGGTAGCGATCCACCTAATTTTTTCGCGCTTACTTATAAAGTCTATAAAACCCGTTTTTACATATTTTTTAGAAGCGCCAGTTCAAGATTTGGATAATAAAATCAAAAAGCATTCTTCATCAAGCTTATCCCCAAGCGAATAATCAAAAGCTATAGCATATGATTATTGTTCCAAGCCATTATACTTAGAAAGCCTATATAAATTCTACGCTAAACATATACGGAATATTTCAACACTAACCCCTCTAGATTTTGATATATTTTTGCTGATTCTTAGCTGTTTTTCCATCCTTCCCACTTATCTTTTTAATAGTGGTCTTACCTAATTCTGATTCTGAATATTCGAACACTAACTCTCCTAACCTCATCCTTCTTTTGAGAGGTATATGTTTCCAATCAATATTCCTAAACAAGTCCTTTACCCGAAAAACGTAAATCCTCAATAACACGTACCTGTCTATTGTAACAAATTTATGAGAAGATTTCTCCAAACATCTTTGCTCGAATCGAATCGTGCGATTTGTGCAATTCGCGCTATCACAATTAGGAGATATTCTCATGAATGCAAAGCAAAAAATCTATCAGGCCACTATGACTAAGTGGGCGGCTCTGATCAAGGATCAAAAGGACAGTGGTCTCACTATCAGGCAATGGTGTGACCAAAAGAATGTATCCTTTCACGCCTACAACTACTGGAAGCATATCCTCAAAAAATCAGTTGTCGATTCAGTAATGCCAGATATCGTTCTCATATCTCAGCCCCTTGTCCAATCCTCAAACTGCGAAATGATTTTGCCCGAATCGGGCGAATCGCACAATTCGCGCATTTTACCAGACACTACAACACCTGTTTCCATATCACTTGGTGATGTTCACATTGAGATCGGAGCATCTGCGTCTGATGATGTCATAGCAAACATCATAAAGGCGGTGCGCCATACTTAAAGACGCCAACTTCAATTACTTCCCGGCAGTCTACGTAGTCTGCGGTTATACGGATTATCCGAGAAGAATCATTATTCGAGAAGTTTTGGGAAAACGCTGATAATCCCTTCATTTTCAATAATTCTTCTCAGATAACAAACTACTTCTTTTTCAGAAAATCCGGAATATCCATTTTGGATTCCTTCATCTCAATCTTGTTTCCAAACCAGGCATCATTCCATTCTTTCAGTTTCTTGTCTACAGAATCCTGCGACATTTCTGCATAAATTTGGGTGGTCTGAACAGACACATGACCTAATATATTTCTTATCGTGACGATATCGACTCCCGCTTCCAGCAGATGGCATGCTGTACTATGTCTCATGGAATGAGGAGGATAGCTGTCCTGCAGGAACAAATCATGATGTTTCTTCTTCGCAATGGTAACATACTTTTTATATATGCCTTCGACTCAAGATATTGTCATCAGTTCATGTGTCTGACTTGAAAAAACATGCCTTCCCGGATATCTTTCTATACGCCTATGCCTTATGTATTTTTGTACAGTCCCTGCTAGTGTGTACCTTATCTCAGAACTGGAATAAGATCCACGCTCGCAGGCCATATGCCTGGTTCATAAAGTCGGTGGGTGTATCAGCCGCCAAAGCCTTAGTTGCAGCAGAAGCTTACTCGATGATAACTGAAATGATACATATCGATAACGAGTTTGATGACCTATCAAACACTGATCGTAAAAAGCAGCGTCAGCTTGTTCTGCAAGAGAAAGTTGATGCTTATTTCGAGTGGGTAAAAGCTAAATACAATCAGGTTACTCACAACAGCGTTATCGGCAGAGCTCTTGCTTACAGCATTAACCAGGAAGAATACCTTCGTATGTTCCTTACTGATGGCAGAATCCCAATGGACAATAACTATGCAGAGCAAGCTATAAGACCATTTACTATTACCAGAAAGAACTTTGTTCTCATTGAGTCTTCAAATGGCGCAAAAGCTAGTGCTATGATTTTCAGCATGACCGAAACAGCCAAAGCCAATGGCATAAACACCTTCGACTATCTCGAGATGCTACTGACCGAGGTTCCCAAACATCAAAATGATAAAAATCTTGGCTTCTTGGATAAACTTCTTCCATGGTCGAAAGATGTTCAGAAAAAATGTCCAAGCAGATTTAAAAAATCTTAATTAACTTATCAAGGTACTAATCTATGAAATCGCCAGTAAATTGGCGGTTTCTTTTTTATTTGGTACTCATGAATGAGGGTTTACGGTTCATCTTTGAATTGCTTACGGCCAAAAGAGTCTGGATATATCAGCTCATTGATTCGCTCAGGAGAAAGCTTTACAGCTTCTTCATAAGTGAGTCCACAGTCCTTGCATCTGTTGAGGATTTCGCCAACAGTAGTTTTTGAACAGTCTACGGCTGATGCGATATCGCGTAGATTAATAGCCATTTCCCTCAGGCGAAGGATTTCGGTAACTTTCATAGTATTAAGACACCTCATTTCATACCCTTAGAATGTAATTAATTACATTCTAAGAAGTTCAATCTGAGATGTCATTTGTCCGAATATTTCAGGAACAGTTGTCCGCATGTTTCAAGAATGCATGTCCGGATAATAAAAGATTACGTGTCCGGATAATTCAAGAATCCTGTCCGGATGTTACAAGAATCATCACTCACTTTATCATTCTTATAACGGTCATCATAATCTCTCAATAGCAAAAACACCACTCTTTTTTGAAATACTTCAACTTACTTATACCATCATCACATCTTTTATGGAATTGCATATAACACCGTCTCTGAGGTGTTATTATACGCATACTGGCGTACAAAAAAATGATATTCAGGAACAAGTTCATGGAGATATGGCTGAATTCTCACAAAGTCCTCATTAGAATGATAAATGCAAACAGCCAGAATTGGATGATTACGTTTTATTGTATTTTCAGCTCCATGCAATGCTTTCCATTCGGATCCTTCTAAATCCATTTTAATAAAGGAGGCATCCTTACATTCTGGGCATTGATCTATACTTGTTACTGCTATTTTTATAGTCTTTGAATTCATTTTCCCTGAATTCTCTACCACAGTAGAACTCCCATTACTCAACATATCAAATTCCAAAGTTGCATCTTTATCCCATACGCCTTTTTGATTTATAACGACATCATGAAAGCTCTCCAAATTTCTGTGAAGCCTTTCTTGGAGACCTTCGTCAGGCTCAAAGACTACTATCCCCACATATTCACCATTTACAAGCTTTATAAATTCCGTTGTCGTATCTCCATCGAAGCCTCCACAATCAATAAAGGTCATATCATTTGTAAATGCGTCTTTTACAACTTTAGGAAAATACTGGTCATCATCGCACCCTGGAAAATCCTCGTCTTTTCTTGTCATTCTATACTTAATCATTCCAGAATATATCTTTTTTGATTCTTCATCGTATAGCTGCGCCATATTCTTAGCTATTACTTCTTGATTCTTATCAAAGAAACCTGTACTTTCTTTACATTCTTTTCTTTCCTGCCTTTTTCTAAAAAACTCTCCATACCACTTCATTTTACCGAACATCTTATCGGCTACCACATGTACACCACGAAAAAACATAGTGCCTCCTCTCTCCAATCTGATAATTATCAATCACTGAGTTTTCTAAAAATATCCATAACAAAATGTCCAACACTAAAAAAAAGAGCCTCATAATCCGCTGCTGTTGGTAAAAATGTCAATCCTAAGTTTTTCCTAAAAAACCTATTAATTACTTTGAACCACTTAAAATCATTAAAATAGTTACCATTCAATTTTCTTTGTTCACACTTATAACCAAACCTTAATTCCTGTAGTTTCTCATCCCAATCTTTGGTTTTCTTTTTCCAATCAAAATTTCTTGCGAAAAAATAAGCATTATCACCCAATTTCTTATTTAGTTCATTATCTAGCATCAATCTGATAAGTGCCTTCCTAAATCCAATATTTGTCAAAAAAGTTATACCCGTGACCCTATTAATAACTGTGGATAATAATCCATGTTTTCCGCAAGTTACAACTGGTATTCCATAAGAAGCAAAATCAATAGCGCTCGTGCAAAATGTCTCAGTTAATGCTATTGGATTAACGACTCCAACCGATATATTACTCATTGCTTCGCTATAGCCACCCATAATAAGGCCACAAAAAGTAACAGAAGATAGTATATTACCGTCCGAATCACACAAATACTTCATAAAACTTGCTTCAAACTTTTCCTCTGCAATTCCATATTTGCCCAATTTGGCATTTGAATCATATAACTGTCCTGAACCAATAACATATAAATGAGCATCTGGTATCTTTTTTACAACTTTAGTCCATATTTTTGCTAACCTCGCAAACCCTTTTTGAGGAACAATCGAGCCAATATATGCTACATTGTGAGATGAAATTGCTTTTTGATTTCTTCTTTGAACAGATATTCCGATATCATACTCTTCACACTCAGAAAAACATATAGAATTTTCTATACAAATAGTTTTCTCTAAAATATCCTCATCATAGTAATAATCGTATTCTTCGGACGAAATAGTTATTACTCGAACAACTTGTGGTGTATTTCTTATGCATTTCAATTCATCGTAGTTAAAATAGCACCCAGCCCTAACCAATACATTAGTATCTTTTGTCCTTAAACAACTATACCATTCATTAGACTTATTACAATTAACAATAAGTGCGTCTATTTTTTCTTTTTCTGCCTTTTCTAATAAGTCTACATTATCATCGCACAGTATATCCCGTGCACCAACAGGGTATATGTTAGAAGAATTATAGTGAAAAAAAACAATTTCATATTTATCACCAAAAAACTTGAGTAAAGAATCACCCATAAGTAGCATCTGATAATAAATTCCACCTATTCCAGGATTCCCTTTTTCCAAATGTGTAAAATCTTTATTGTCATTATAGTTATCACATATTTCTATGCCTATTTTCATTTTATTATTCCTTACTTTTATGCTTCTAGAATTACTTAATTGTCATTTTTCATAGTATGAGTCTTTCCTCTCAATATAATCTATTTTTTTATCAGCACGAGGACAAAATCCTGACGTATATTATATAAACAATTATTTCAACTTATGATAATAACCTAAGTCATATCTAGGCAATCTTCTAGACCTTATCTCGTGAGGCATTTTTAGAAGTCCAAGTCGAATTCGAATTAAAAATCATATCCATTTCTCTATTATTCCCTAAGACCACTTCAAACCATTCTGGATGTTCTGAAAACATGAGTGTTAATATTCCCTGTTCATAACAAATAAGACCTGTCGACATTATCCTCTTTAGATATTTATTATATTTTTTTTCAAAATCCTCACATGCTGACTTCTGAATAAACTCTACCCCCCCAAGAATCTGTGGAACTGGACCTATTTCTCGTCCGATAAGGGATAAAAAATAGCGTATTGAAAAAGATATCGGTCGTCTACAATACACTGCGTCTTCTAGTCTTGTTCTCTGAATATCTTTAACTGTGCTTATTAAATCTTTATTACTGCTACAGACAAACCTTACTCTGCCATCTTGTGGAACCTTTTCTATCTTTCCATTCCACCCATCCCAAAACTTTTGATGGTCATCAGTGAGTAGACCAGCATCAATCCAGCAAAGATACTCAGTGTCAACACCATTTAATTTTGCAGCCCGTGTTAATATATGTTGTTTACTAAGTACTACTATTGAATACAAAGCTCTATCCCAGTACTGCTCTTCTGTTGCTTTTTTATTCACATGAACATTTTGACTGAATTTCATTCTTTCTGCGGTGAGCTTAAATAACTTCCTTATCTGTTCTATTTCAGAATAAAGCGGTAGTTCTTCCAACTTCATTACAATAACTCTTGCGTTTGGCGCTTTAAGATTATCTGCACACTCTTTATCGCAAAACACAATAATATCTTTGAATTTATCACATATCTTTTCTAGGCTTTTCACATAATAACCGATATAATCTTTTTCCAAGTGTCTGTCTTCGCCCTTTGAAGAAAAATGATACTTACTCTCTTTTGAATCTACAAGATTGAATAACATTGTCACAAAAGTTATATTTTTGTATGATTTATTCAAATCTGATGTCAGATAATTATTCATAACATGTCTCCTTACTTTGCCTAACATCGATTTATTCTATTATCAAGTCTTTTCAAAATCACTTTCCAATTGAAATGATTGAGTGCTTACTGTATATTTAACTTTTCATATTCTCCTAAAACATTTTCTATTCGACTGCAAAATCTTTACACAAAACAAAAGAAAAAACATTGTAATAGTATACTTTTAAATTCAATTATTATTTCCTGTTTTTTACTTTTATATACTCTTTCTTTTTAAAACAAAATCTATATAATCTAATAATTCTCTTGGATATCCGTTTTGTTAAATTATCTTTTGTTTTAAAAGGATCAGGAACTATATCAGGCCTATTAACATAAAATATTTCCGGATATTTATAATCCTTTGGAAACTTATGGTCCCAATCATCAAATATTTTTTTTCTACGATAACTAATTGACTCATCTCCCCATGATGCTGATGAACGTCTAAGTTTGGTACAATGAAAATAAAAATGATCTAAAACAGCGGCATCATAAGCATCAATATTTCCCTCAAAATCCGAATATCCTTCTACTCCATAATCACCACTACAATGAAGACCTTGTATAGACATAGATAAAACTCTTCCATTTATACTTCCATGAATATCATTATAAGCATCATAATACAATTCTCTTGAAAAATCTCTATAGTGATACATATCAACACAAGGACAGATGAATTTAACATTTACTCTAGATGGTTCTTTATTATCAAGCACTTCTCTTAATTCTTTAATTCCGTCTCTCCACCAAATTTCGTCACCATCTACCAGTAATATGTAATCAGTATCTGTCATATCAAGCTGACGTTGTCTTACTTTAGGAAACTCTTCTATAGAAACAGCACCTACTTCTTCGAAATATACTTTATCCCTATATTCAGGTTTATCAATTATTGTATGAATCACTTCAACTGTCTTATCAATTGAACCTGTGTCAAAAATAAGCATTTTATCCACATAATCAATTACAGACATAATAGAAAACCATATCCATTGATCTTCGTTTTTTACAACCATATGTGCAGTTAAAGTTTTATTATATTTCACACTATCAATGTTTGACACTAACAAGAACCTCTTTCTTATCTCTATTTACCGCTTTTCCATTCTTTATTTCATAAATTTCATCACACCCAGCTATAGTTGATAGCCTATGAGCAACAATTATAAGAGTTTTATGTCCATGCAGAGCATCTATTGCTTCCATAACAGCTTCTTCTGTTTCATTGTCAAGAGCACTAGTTGCCTCATCAAGTATTAGTATATCAGGATCATTATATAAAGCTCTAGCAATAGCAATCCTCTGTCTTTGTCCGCCAGAAAGCCTTATTCCACGTTCACCAACAAAAGTATCCAAACCATCCGATAAAGATTTTATATAAGAATCCAATTGTGCTTTAGACAGTGCTTCCCATACTTTCTCCTCGGATATATCTTTGCAATCTATTCCAAAAGCAATGTTTTCTCTTATCGAAGCATCAAGTAAATAGACAGACTGCGGTACATATCCGACAATTCGGTTCCACTTAGATGGGATTGTAAATATATCTATCCCATCCATATATATTGAACCTTCTTGTGGCATCAAAAGTCCTAATAAAATATCTGATAGTGTAGACTTACCGGCCCCAGATTCTCCTATCAAAGCTATAGATGTACCTTTTTTGATAGTCAAGTCTAGCTTTTTAAGAACATTATCTGATAAACTATTATATGCAAAGTCAATTTTATCTACTGTTATTTTATCTTCAAATCTTTTATCCTTAACTTTTTGTTCTGCGGATGCATGTTGCTTTATATAAGCAATTCGCTCTTTCTCATCCCGTCTAGCTCCAACGATATTATTATAAGAAGCTTCAAGAGATGGCTGATAATAAATTAAACTAGTCATATTAGAAGATAATTTGTTAATGGATGGCAATAACCTGTACCCTGCTACTGCAAATGCTGACAAAGTAACTATTGAAGATTCTACATCCATCCCCCATCTTACACGGAATACAAGAACAAGTATTATTCCACTAATAAATAAAGTTTCTACAACACGTTCGGGAACTAAATTTAGAAAATTACCTACAATTTGTGCATCCCTGAACTTTTTTCTATTTGCGTCGAATTTATTAATAAAAAACTTGCCCCTCCCTGTAACATCTATCTCTTTAATTCCACCTACTGCCTGCATGGCATCTTGGTACATTTTGTTGTAGGAGTCTCTATACTTAATTCCTGATTCAGTTGATAATCTTTTAAAACCAAATACTATAATAAATACACAACTAATAGCTAAAATAACCAGTCCAACAGCCATAACAGGATCAGTAATAAAAATAAACACTGCAATCATAAACACTGTTATACTCTCACTAACAAGTGTCAAAAATGCTCCGATTATGTTATACACATTGTTTACATCATTAAAAATATTGGTTAACAGTTCAGAACTATTAACCCCTAGAAAGAATGAATATGGACGCATGGTACAATGTTCAAGCATTTCCGTAGACATTGCACTTTGTATGCTACATTGAAAAATATTCTGATAATTTCTTGATATTAGTAGTACAATATTTTTTAATATATAAACGCCTACTACTACAAGTCCCATCATTAACAAAAGTCCGTAAAACTCAGTTATTCCAAATGCTTTCACAAGAAACTTTACATACCACTTATCCATTAAAGCATCCGTATCTGTTAATGTGGTCATAAATGGCATAACAACTGCTATTCCCAACATTTCAAGCACAGATGAAACAATCATAGCTAAAAATAATAACGGTATTCTTTTTTTATATTTCTTCGGAATTATTACATTTAATTTCTGCAGCATCTGCAGAATTATTTTAAATTTGGTCATATGATTACCTTATCTTTTTATTTTTCTAACCCATGCCATTACTCTATGTCCAACATTAAAATACATCTCTTTATAATCTATAGATGATGGTAAATTTTTAATTTTACATTTATGTCTAAAGTAAGCATTTAAATATTTAAACCATTTAAATAATCACGTTTAGAAAATTTGGCATATGTTTTTATATTCTCTTCTATATCATTAAAAACATTCAACCACTGATCTATAACATTTCTGTAGTCAAACTCTTCAGTAACAAAAATCCTGGCCTGCTGACTATATTCTTTATTGACTTTTCCGTTCTTTAACAATTTTATAAGACTAGTCTTAAAATCATTTCTGGTATTAAATAAATATCCAGTTTTTCCATTAATGACAGTAGATAGTAATCCGTGTTTTTTCCTAGTAACTACAGGTATGCCACAGGCTTGCATTTCTACACCACTTATACAAAATGTCTCCGTAAGTGCGCTAGGATTCGCTTAGTCCTATGTCAATAAAAAGTACAAATTAAAATGAGAGGTTTACCTGCTTATGCAGCAGGTGCAACCATAACCCTCTCATATAGTTCTTCAAATTCGTTAGGAGACATATAGTCACAATGGCTGTGGATCCTAACGGTGTTATAAAAGTTTTCGATATACTCGAATACAAGCCTATATGCGTGCTTGTAGTTGATAATAGAAAAGCAGTTAAGCCATTCCCTTTTAATCAAGGAATGGAAGAATTCTATGCAGGCATTATCGTATGGATAACCGCTATGGGAATAGCTACACTGCATCTTTTCAGTAGCCTCACGCCAAGCGCTTGAAACGTATTGGCTTCCACAATCTGAATGGATTATCAAAGGCAGATCTGTGTTGCGGCAGGCTTTTGCCTTATTTATGGTTTCAATTACTGTAGATACCTCCATGGTATCTGCAAGAGTCCAGGCAATGATTTTCCTGGCAAATAAGTCCATGACGCAGTTGAGATATACAAAGCCGTCCTGAGTCCAAAGATATGTGATATCAGTACACCAGACTGCGTTAGGACGCTCTGGATTAAACTGTTCATCAAGAATGTTGTGAAGTTCATTGCTAAAATCAGGATCTCTGGTTGTGGTAGTCTAAGGTTTGATTCATTGAGCTTTAATACCCTTTTCGCGCATGTACTTGCCTACTGTGCGCTCGAAATTGTCTCACCGGATTTGCGTAGCTCCTGAGTTATTTTAGATGCTCCGTAATTCTGTTTAGAATCATCATAGATCTGCTGGATTTCCTTTTTGACAGTTTCTTTTCGCTATTTTGAAGGAGAGACTTTCCGATTGAGGAAAGCTCTATATCCAGAGCGAGATACGCCAAGAAATTTCAGCATTCCAGAGATAGAGATGCGGCGTTTTGTAACTTTAGATGCCTCTACCTTAGCAGTAACCTCGGTATATATGGCTTCTGTTAGTCGTTTCCCAAAATGCTGATGGCTTTTTTTAACACATCAAGTGCATCCTGAGCATCACGTAATTCACGTTTAAGACGAGCTATTTCCTTTGCTTCGTCAGATGAGTAGTTACCTGATCCTCTGGTAGGGATATCACCATCATTATCTTTGAACTGGGCTTCCAACCTTGCTAAGGTGCTGGTACCTATTCCGAGATTCTTGGCACATTCAACCTATGTGAGATCAGGATGTTCCTTGCGATAGTTGACAGCATCCAACTTGAACTGCTTTGTGTGTTGTTTGTTTTTTCTTGACATAATGAGTTTCTCCTCTTGTATTATATGCTATCTAAGGGATTAACTCATTTTAAAATGTACTAATTAGATGCTAACACTATATATTATGCCAATAAGATTAATAATACTAACTCACCTAATAAAACTATAATAACTTTTATGCAAAATCGGATTTGTACGTTTTGTTACTAAGTTTATCCCACCCAAAATCAAGCTAACATTAACTATTCCTTTAACACAATCTTGGCTAATTTTATACCTTATAGGTCCAAATTTTTCATATGAGATAAGACCACAAGGAGATAAGGAGATGCTAGTTTCACTTTTAAAACTTTCATAACCTAAATCTTTATAAAAAGGTGACTCTTTGTATAAACTAATCCATTTTAACAAAATATAACTAATCACGCCATCATATATATTGGGAATAGTAATTTTATCAATTGCTTTCCATTGGCTATCTGATAGTTTTAATCTCCATGGTCTATAATGAATCATGTGAATAACAGCTACGTCCTCAATCATTTTTTTTCTGTCCTCATATGGACAATCAGTATATTTCTTAAATCCGTTCATATCCTCGTTCATCAAGAAACTTGTTGTATAAAAATTATATCTACAGGATAATAGTTTCACCTTTCCTCTGCACACTTCATTATACGTATCTTGATCTGCCAATCCAAATTCAGGCCTTGACATCTTGGTATCAATCAATTTTCTAGAAAGATTTACTTCTCTCATAAAATCAAGATTCAAAAGCAAACATCCTGTATTAAAATATTCTCCTTCCATATTCATTCTCTTCTCATGGCCAATATTGTCATAAAATGTATCTCTAACTGCCCCTACATAATTGCTTTCAAGATCTATGTTATAAAGATAAGACAAATCTTTCCTTATTATCATATCACCGTCCAAATATATAACTTTATGAACGTTTAATGGCAAAATATCGCACAACAACAACTTATACAATACCGCTGGAGCCCACGATTTTAAAATGTCATCTGGAATTTTACCAGAAAAATCTTTAGTACTGTCTACATCTAAAAATATTAATTCGCATGAATGATATCCTTCCAAAACCGATAACATTTTTTGCTTATCTAAATCAGAAAGTCCGTCAGAAATAATATATATATCTGTATTTGTATTGGTGTTCTGAGATTCAATCAAAGAACGAACTGCTACCCATGTTTGAATCAAATAATTCTTGTCAGTTATAAAAACAAGAGATATTCTGTTTTTATTTTCCATTTTTCTCCTTTTGAAATCTGATTGAATTCCCATCGTCATTAGTAAGCATCATTATTCTTTTACGGCTTTCCTCGTGCCAATAATATATATTTTATTAATTCTTTATATTCCAATAGTCTTTTTATTCTTATCATTATTTTCTTTAATAGTATCTGCTAATTTTTGAGTTATATTCTTCCAATTAAAATTACTTTTTCCATAATTAGATGCATCTATATAATCATATCCACTACTTAACTTTATTATTGCATTATCAATTGCATCAGCCCATGCATCTATATTATCTGCAGGTACTGTAATACCATACTTTCCATGATTCGTATATTCTTCACAAGGTGGCACGCCTTCAGATAATATCAAATAGTTTCCTTCAGAAAGAGCTTCAACCGCTGCTATTTCTGATCCGCCCCAACGAGATGGCAAAGCAAATATACTTGATTTTCCCATCAGATTGTATAATTCATTTTTATCAGTTATATTTCCTGTAAAAATCACTTTGTCTTTTATATTAGGATTATTATCATAAAATTTTTGCAGCCATTCTTTTAGCTCTTTAGTTACGGGTCCTGCTAATACTAATCTCCAATTATTAACATTTTGAGCTTTAGCAAATGCCTCTAATAAAACTTCTGTTGCTTTCTGTTTTGTTCCTAATCTGCCTGCTGTTATTATTATTTTTTCTTTGGATATTTTTTTCGCAAGATTTAAAGCATCTGGTTCTACTTGAATATCTGCAAAGCCTGAAGGAATATAAATAGGCTTAATTCCAAAAATATCATCATACTTTTCACAAGCAATACTGCTTTCGGCAGATATTATATCTACCCCTTGATGCAAAAATGCTATTATTTTCTTCTTCCATTTAGCAAGCTTCGAATGACCGTCTAACCCCTGATAATCGATATCCAATTTTAAATAACTAATCCCTCTAGGATTCAATATTTTATATATGCAAAGACATATTAAATGTTCAACACTCATATGATACATATTAAGAACATCAATTTTCTTTGCATTTACAAATAGGAATCTGACTTCATCAAAAAACTCGCTATTTTCACTTCTCTTTTTTAGATATTTAACCTTAATTCCAGGAGTATATTCATCTATCCACTTCTGATAATCATCATTATTGTAAGTTACAAGATAGGAATTATATCCATGATATTTATACATTGAATATGGAATTTGTCCAACATCTTTTGTTATGCCCAATGCATTACAATTAACCATCATTGTAACAAACAATCGTTTTTCCATTTATATATACACTCCAGTGAAACTATATGATTCTATTACTAATCAAAAGCATAAAACAAACTACACGTTTTTATATTCCATTAATATAACCCAAGTTTAAATAAATAATTATTTATAAACCCCAAGATCAAAATAAAACTCGTTTTTATAATAATCAGACATTAATTTAGCAGCTAGTGTTGCTCCGCATTTTCCTGCTATTATGCTATCGCAATGTGAAACCACCCAAACATTAGTTAAATAATCCAGTCCATGCTGAAAACCTCCAATATTTTTACTAATCATTTGTGGAATATTCCCTTTTGTCACATCTTCGTCATCCAATCGGAAAACACTAATACTTGTGAAGCTATATTTTGATTTACTCTTGAACAAATTATATATTTGTGCATCCTCTGTAGTAATAAAAAAGTTATCATAATCCCATTTTTTAATCAATTCATTAACTGTCTCAATCGCCTGATCAGGAGTTGGTTGAATAGGATGTCCTATCGGTTTATTCCGTATATAATCTGTACCTCTTATAATTACACCGCAACTATAGTTATATCCAATCTCTTTAGCTTTATTCTGAATATAATCCATTGTTTGTTTATTGATTCTAATATATTTTTTCCATGCATTTTTCCAATATATAATCTTGCTATTATCTGCTTCCTCTAGGACTGAAACATTAGGGCAATCCCAGGTTGGTATTCCCGGCGAAAGAATAACATGATTTGCATGCTCTATATCTTCTAATCTATATTTGCACGGTTGTTCAAAGAAATACTCCCATGCATTTATATCCCCTAAATTTTCATCAGAATATGGATTAGGATAGTTTTTCATGTCTATGATTGGAATATATCCTCTATCCAAAGCATACATTATTCCACCTAATGCACTTATAACATAAGAAAAGAGACCAACATTAGAATCATTTCTTCTAATTACAAAGAATATTTTATCTGGAAAATCATTCCCTCGTGATTCTTCCCTCAAAGGCATTCTTTTAAGTTCTCTCTTTTTATATGTTATCTCACAATATTTTCTCTCAATATTATTAATTAATAAGCCTATTAAAGGTATCCTTCTAATAAATCGTATTATCGTCATACTATTTTCTAATCCTTGTAGCTACTATGTTTTTAAGAAAATATATTATTTTTTTTATCTTATTTCCATATGCTGAAGTTATTAACAAATTATACCAAGCATTACGGTATCCATTATTAGATATTCCATCTTTTAAATACTTTTCAATTATTATATTGCTATAGTGAAATTCAAACCCTAATTTAAACAATTTATAAATAAAGTCCCAATCAAGTGCATACCCTATTTTTTTATTTGTTAAATCAAATAAAAAACTTTTTTGTATATCACTTCTGACGAAAGAAGATCCATGCCTATAGATGGGGCCATACTCCATAATAGAAAAATCAGCTGTTCTTATTACTTTTTCCCTATCCTCTGACACCTCTATACTATCACCATAAATAACATCTTTTCTTTCACACAAATTCATGAATATAGTAGAAAAAACTTTACTATCAGCATATTCATCGCCTGAATTTAAAAATCCAATATAGTCTCCATTAGATATTGATATTCCCTTATTCATGGCATCATATATTCCATTATCAGGTTCAGATATAAGATAATCTATTTTACTTCTATATTTTTCTAATATCTCTAGGGTACCATCCGTACTAGCACCATCAATCACTATATATTCAATATTAGGATAATCCTGTACAAATAGACTATTTAAAGTCGACTCAATATGCTCTTTGTCATTTCTTACTACTGTTATGACACTCACTTTAGGAAGTTTACTATCACTCATATCATTAAACTATTTCTTTTCAAAGTATATTTCTTAACAAGTTTTCTTTCATTAACTATTGCAGCAGGATTTCCTGCATACACATATCCTTTTTCACTCTTCCCTTTAAAAACAGATCCAGCGCTTATTACACATTCATCTTCAATGCTAGAATCATCTAGGATTATTGCACCTATTCCTATCCAAACGTTTTGACCAATATGTGTCTTATTGGAATGATACTCAAATGTTTCAGAAGACTTGCTATGGCTAGCTGTTACAATTTTAGAATAAATTGAAATAGATGTATTATCGCCTATATCTAGTCCACCTCTACCATCCAGATAACAATCTTCGTTAATTATAACGCCTGTTCCAATTTTTATGTTTTTGGGATAGATAATTGTTGTTCTAATGCCTATTCTGGAATTCCTTCCTATCTTCATGCCGCACATAATATAAAACAACCATCTAATGGGCCAAAACGGTATTTTATTAACGATTCCATTAAGCCAAAGCCATCGCAAATCTCCATATAACTGAACAAAAAGTCTAAATAATTTATTCATTCTATAATTCCTTATTATTGTTATCTAGCTTTATTGAACCTTTAATGTACAAGATATATGGCTACCAATATCAATTCGTTCATTAAAGCAATAAATCTATCAGCACTTTTTTCAAGATTAAATCGTCCTTTGATAAACAACTTTTCATTTGATGATATATAATCTCTCAATTTACTATTACTTGCAAGTTCATCTATCCTGTAGGCAAATTCCTCTGCAGTAATACAATGCAAGTACTCTTTACCATCTTCAGCCGGAATCCCTTCTATTCCTACGTCTGTAGTCAATACAGGTATTCCAGTGGACATTGCTTCAAAGATTTTTATCTTAACACCAGCGCCCTGACGGAGAGGTGCAGCAAGGCAGATGGCATCCTTGAAATAATCCCCTATGCTTTCCACAAATCCAAGTACATGAACTCTGTCACTCTCTAATGCTTTTATCTGCTCCGTTGGATGTGAACCTATGATAAGTACTTCAACTTCTGTATCTTTTACAAGCGGTAATACATCCGTAACCAGCCATGTGGCAGCCTCAACATTTTCCATGCGCCCCATTGCTCCATAGAATATCACTTGCTTTTTATTCCCTTCATAAGGAATATCTATGAAACTATCAAAATATGGTTGCCACTCTGTTAGTTTTGTAGAATCGATGCCATTGTCCTTTAACAGCTTTAGATCTTTAGGATTGTTAAGAATTACTTTATCGCATTTTGAACAAGCTTCAAGTTCTATCTTTTTTAGCCTCTTATATCTTACATTTAGGTATAAGCTTTTTACCACATTATTACTTCTATTACTGATCTGTCTTTCAAAATTCAAAAATTTAACATCTTCTTCAATTCCAATATACTTAGCGCAAGGAAAGTACTTCTTAACAATATCAATCAGCACTACCATTTCTGTCCACTGCAAAATCACGATATCCGGCTGATATCCACTTGCAGCAAACTTTTTTAGCTTTTTATCAAACTCAATAATAGTGTAGTTTTGATCTATTCCTGCATATCTGTTCCAAGGATTAAGCACAGATTCAACATTGATAAGAATATCAGGAAGATGCCAGATTCGTCTTTCAATCAATTCATGATCTATATCATATTTATCCAGATCAATTTTATCTTTTTCATTTGCCCAATAAAAAGTAAGTAATTTAATATCAAAATCGCTATTTGCTTTGAGATATTTCAAATAATAATTATGAATCTTACCTCCAGCATGACCAACTCTATCATATGGAACACAGGCTGATATCCATAATATTCTTTTTTTGTCCATTTTACCTTGCCTCATTATATTCCATGCTTAAAATGTAGGTTTCCTATAATAAATATTCAACTCATATTGCTTACATTAAACTGAAGATCTAGTAGGTTCCAGATCTTTCATTTTATAAGATCATAATCTATATTATATGTTCGAAAATCCATATAAGCTTTTTCTTTTTTAAAAGAATGTTAGCAATTTAATATTATAAACGCTATTCGCCTTTTAATGTTTAAAGTAATAATTATGAATATTACCTCTTGCATGCCCAACTGTATCGTATAAATTGCAAGCTGTATCCATAATATATTTTTTTATCCATTTACTGCAAGCTACGCTTTATTATTTTCCTGATCAGCATTGCTATCGGAACCTCGATATGCAATTTGGAAGAGCAATATATCAGCAGTATCAATACTTGCATGCTTTTTTTATCTTTACAGTACTTGTTGAACTGATGTATGTATTTCAAGCTACCTCTGTTGGTAGATAGTCTAATTATTAATCCAGCCTTTTTTACTGCCTCCTTGGCAGTCGCATTATCACTTCCTGTAGAGAGAATATAGCATAGCAGAGCCATTTCATCGCATATCAGTGCCTTTAGGTATTGGCTAGATCTTAATAAGGTGGCACTAGTGGTATTATTGGTTATAGCCTTTAGTAAATGACTTATTTGATCAAAAGGCATCTGATTCAGCTTCAGTGCGTGAAAATCCTTTGAATGTGAGGTAGAGGACTGCCTGATGACATTTCTGTACAACGCTTCTTTGACTACTGCAATTTTTGCTGCAAAGAAATTACACTGCATAAGGAACACTATGTCTTCTGTTACACATCCATCTGGGAAGTGGATGTTGTACTGCTGTATAAAATCACGCCTATATATTCTATTCCATATTGAGCATATTGACCAGGGATACCACGCAGATTCTGTATCCATATCGCCTTTGGGGAATGTGTCTATGATGTTTCCATTTTCATCAATAGAATAGAAGCCACACATTGCTATGTCTGCTTCTTTTAAAGTTATTGCCTCAACCAATTTTATCACATAATTAGGATCGTAATAGTCATCCTGATCAAGGAAGCAGATATAATCACCGGTCGATTCTTCTATTCCCTTGTTTCTTGATGAGGAAATGCCTATTTTTTCGTCATTATTGTAGAATTTAATAACTCTTTGATACCCTTTTTCTGAACTTATGATATTTAGTTCACTGTAAACAGTTAACTGATCTATTGTTTCTTCTTTGAAGCTTTTGTCGTTTATTAATATCAGCTCTATATTGCCGTAGGTCTGGTTTATTACAGAGTTTATACTCGCTTCTAGCTGGGACTTGGTGGCATTATAGACTGGAATTATTATTGATACTTTTTTGGTAGACATCTATTATTTCCTTATTTCTCTTCTAGGATATACTTGTGTCGCTCATCCTTACCATATTCTAGATACTTTAGTTTTTTACATTTTAGTACTCGTTAACTGTTCATCTATATATAAAACTATTCTTATATTTTCCAAACTATATCGGTGAGCTGGTATATAATTATTGCCATGAATTCCATAATAACAATCATCAGTGATAATCATTCTAACTGATTGTGATGTTGCATATATAAAAACGAGATTACTAAGTTCATGAAATATGGGATTCGTATACTTTACAGTTACAATAAAAATAAACTACCAAGTCTGTCAAAACCAAAACAAGTGCAAAACACCCAATAAACATGGGTCTTTGTCCGCTGGCATAAATTGTTGGAGACCATCCCATCATCATCATCGTTCCTATTCCACCAAGATAAAACAAAAACGGGACAACATTCAAACTTCCCTTTTTATATAAGATTATCTCACATCCCAATATAGCAAACGCCATTACATTGATTATCTCTTTGATTGATGCAACTAATGGAATATTAAAATCAGTAGTTTCTACAGAGTATAATTCAAATATCTTGCCTAAAAGATATTTATCTCCACTATACTGTGTCCCAACTCTATGTACACAATTTAGTGAAAAGAAAATGAACACTAACATTGATGTCACTTTTAAAAAATGTCCGCAACCACTTTTCTTAATATAATAAAACAATGATCCTGATATAATTAACATCAAAATAGGAATGCACATTTCCATTCCACTGACTACATAATTCATACCAAGAAGAAACTTGTCCAGATTCGAGTACATCCCCCATCCTTGATAAAAGCGTAATATTTCCGCATTATATCTCGTCCTGTTACCAGGCATCAATATAAAAAATGCACTCAGAATAAAACATATAACTGTAAACGATAGAAGTGTAAAATTCACCTTTTTTCTCAGCACAATATCTATCCCTAAAGTACACAGAAGAATGAAGCACATAAATACTGCAATCTGCTCAAAACTGGATGAATATAGAATACACAAAAAAACAGCCACCTTTTGCAGCCGTGACATTCTCCTATTATTTAACTCGCTAATAAATGCATGAATAACCACAAGAGCGCAAGCCGTTCCCCATAAATACAATACATTTGCGCATTTCCAAAATAGGGTACTCTCTATAATTCCACCAGGGATAAAAACAAATATAGCAACTACAATAAAAGAAAAAAGAAAAATAGTGTTACATTTTCTATCAAAATCAAATATCTTAACGCTATATGTTACCAATACCATCCACATAACAGCGTTGATAACTGCAAATACTGTCTCTGGAATCTGAAGAAGCAAAACCAGACATCCCTGCGGAATAACTCTTCCTCCCCAATTATTCGAAAAAAAGTCACCCCATCCAATAATACTTCCATACCGTTCTATCCCGGATGCAAATACAAGATCATCCATTCTTGCGGTGATATATAAGCTCAATATAAAAAAGACACAAAAACTAAAAAAACAAAAAAGTTTATCGGTTTTATTGCTTTTTAAAAACATAAAGCGTTTCCGCTCCTTCCGGATTTACTGTAAGCATGCCATACTGGATCTCGTCGTTATCGAAATCCCCCTTTACTCTTGAAAAGAATCCGCAATATCCCTTTTCTTTTCCTTCTAGAACAGATTCTACGTCATCTCTTCTCGTCAGTTTAGTGGGAATAATATAGCAAGAATCATTTTCTATTAAGCAAAAATGCATATCATTGTAAGGACCTTCACTATGTAAATCCGCTCCATAATTATAATATTCATACATGTTGTCTTTCTGAACAAACCAGCCAGATACATAATAATATCCGTCATCAGATAATTGGAACGGATTTTCTATTTCATATGTTATAGAACTATCATCACCAATGGAAAACTCTGAAATATCCCTGACAACAACATGATTATTCTTGTACACCTCATATGATAACAATACCACTAATATAATTGCCATCCCGGACAAAATGGAATAGATCAGTATTCTTTCTACATGTCGATTGATATCTTTAATTTCAAGTGCAATTCCAGAAAACAAAATTCTACTCCTTTGAATGATTCTTATACCCAAAAGCTTCTTCGCTTATATACTTATTTGTAGGCAAACACCTATGCTATTATAGCACAGAGACTTTCCCCGCGCTAATTCTATTTTTCTCTTGTTTGCTATTGTGTTTATATTGTTATCACATCTCCGTAGTATTATGCTACATTCTTCTGTGATAGAATAAAAATGGTGTGTCTTTATGTATTGTTTTTGAATTACAAGTGAAAAAAATGACACCAACGCTTATGATTATGATAGTAACAGCTACTGTCATAACGTCAAAGAAAAGTAAAAACTGCTTAACAGTTTAAGTAAGAAGGTACACATTTATGTTTTGGGGGAAAATAGTAGATGAGTTTCGTAAAAACAGAAAAAATAGCTATAAGCAAGGATAATTCATATGAAGTATTGAGAGTGATAGCCATATTAATGGTTCTATTAAATCATCGGTACCCGTATGCAGTGGCTGAAATTGATAGCCCTGCTACTCTAAACTATTATATTAAATGTGTGATTTCTGTGATTATAAAATGTGGTTCACCACTTTTTTTTATGATTTCAGGAGCATTATTACTTGGAAAATCAGAAAGCTTTAAAAGAATTTTTCTTCACAGGATATTACGTATACTCATTATAATGTTATTGTGCACGCTGCTAGTTATGATTCAAGATAAAAATTATTCTCGCCCGGATATTATTTTTTCTACAGGGTTAAATTGGTATCTTTATTCATATGTTGCATATTTGTTTATGCTACCGTTGCTTAGAATTATTGCACAGCACATTACAAAGGAGCAGATGAAGATTTATATTTATTTAACAACACTGTTTTACTCGGGCTATGGCGTACTTATATTTTTAAGATATTCGTGCAAAATTTTGGATAATATGATGTTCTATACAACAAATTGGGCTAGCTTTTGTTGGAATATGATATTTCCATTATCTGGATGGATGATATGTAAATTGGAAGAAGATAGCAATACTGATAATAATATACTTAATATATTTTTGAGCTGTGGAACAGCTATCAGTTTGTTAATTGGAGTTGCCCTGTTCAGTATAGAAGTGCACCATTTTCAAGGGGAAAATGTGGAGATGATGAGACAGCATTTTATTTATTTGCCTACACTTTTTATTTTCCAAATGTGTTATCGATTCTTTCATCACCATAATATTTCATCAAATGTGCTGTCTAAACTGATTTCTATTATATCAAATTCCACTTTTGGAATATTTATTTTAGAAACGCATACATCTATATCAAGACATATAAATACTTTTCTGCTGAGCCATATTTCTTGGGGGCAGTATGAAGTAGAATGCTTATCAGTATTAGTCGAATTAATGGTTTTTACAACTATTACTGTGATCATTAAGAGCGTTATCCCGCCACTTAGAAAGTTACTTTAATGCTATGAAAATGTACCCATTATTTTTACACAAGAAATCTAAACCAACTAGAGGATATTATGATCAAACTTAAATCATCAAAATCAAAGTACATTATACTCGCTTTAATACTTCTAATAATTGCACTAGGCATCTTCAGAAAGTGCTTTAATACTACTACAATTATGATAATGACGCCGAATGATCTGATCGTTTCAGAGGACGGACTGGAATATTATGATGATTCTCATGACTCCTTTGAGATATCTGATCATTCTGCTGTTGATAATGTGATCGCAACGCAAAAGATGCAGCTTGATAAAGGTAAATATCAGTTTTTGGTATCCTATGTTACTGACAGCGAGGATAACACTTGTGAGCTTAGATCGATAAATGAAATGGATGATACGGGAAAGAAGGGCGTAGTCTATGCCTCATCAAGCCTCCCGTCAGACAAGAATGGCGTTATATTAACTGCTGACTTTCCTAACGATGTTACCGATGTTGAACTAGTCGTTAATTATCAAAGCGGATCTCTTAAGATTGGCCAGATCCATATGCAGAATATGTCCAAAGATTTTGATGCGTTGTGGTTTTACCTTTTTGCAGTTGCATCACTTCTTATAGTGGCATATATCTATAATAAACTTAAAAATGTTAATGATGAAGATGGATTAAAGATCTTTGCTCTTTTACTTGGTCTTATTATCTATATGTCATTTCCACTTATGAATGATTTCCTGATAATGGGGCATGATATAGAATTTCATTTAGGAAGAATCCGTGGAATCTATCGAGCTTTAAATAGCGGAAGTTTCCCTATGTGGCTCAATATGTTTCAGTCCAAGACATATGGATATGCATCATCTATAATGTACCCTCAACTATTTTTATACATTCCGGCTGGTTTTATGTGCTTTGGAATGTCACTTATGAATGCCTATAAGATTTTCTATGTGCTAAACAATGTGGCAAGTGTTTTTATTGCATACGTTTCTTTCAAGAGAATATTCAAAGATCGAAATGTTGGACTTATTGTGACGTTTGGATATAACCTTGGCTTATATCATCTGAGTAATATTTATACAAGGGCAGCAATTGGCGAATTTCTGGCGATGACTTTTATGCCATTATTTGCATATGCTATTTATGAACTCTACGTAGGTGACTATAAGAACAAATGGATATATCTTACAGCTTCAATAACAGGTATCTTACAAAGTCATGTTTTATCAACATATATCTGTGTGTTTTTTGCAGCAATTACTTTTGTTATTCTCCTTCCACGTATTAAAAGCAGCTTCCTTCAGAGGCTTTTAGAGATATTAAAGGCTGCTATCATTTCTCTTTTGATTAACTTATTTTTCATTGTTCCATTTCTTTCTTTTTACGGAGAGGACTTTTTTGTAAAGACAGTAGGTGATGATACGATCTATTCTGAAGCTGCGTATCTTTCCCAGATATTTGCAATATTTATCAGAGCTCCTTTTCTGAGCCAAAAGCTAGGCACTACCAAAGATGAGATGCCGCTATCTTTAGGACTTGTTCTCTTTATAGGCATAGTTTTAAGTATTATATTTATAGCTAAACATTATAAGGAATGGATTAAAAGTTCTTCAAAGAGCGCAGTGGTCAAGGAATGCATTTATTATATAGTTTTGTCTATTATCTCCATTTACATGTGTTTATGGTGCTTTCCATGGAGAATTGTTGAGAAGATTCCTGTTTTGAATATTCTATGTAATATTCAGTTTACGTGGAGAATGTTATCACCTGCAACTTTATTTGCTTCACTTGTACTTGGCTGTGTGATCATCTTCTTAAGATGGATCTATCCAAGACCAAAGGTTATTTATGGTATAGCTATTTTGTTGATAACTCTCAATTCACTTTACTATATGGAAAATGTCAGAGAGATGGATACTGCTAAGAATAAAGTTTTTGCTTCTGTACTTGGAACCTCAGACTGGCTTTATTCGTATGCTGACAACACACAGTCCGTTCTAGAAGATAGAGGAAACATTGTAACCTCATCAGAAGAAGGAACAGTTATAACCAATTTCTACAAGAGTCAGGATGTAACTTCTTTTGACTATGCACTACCTAAGGGAGTGAACGAAGCAGTTATTGATATTCCTCTTTATTATTATCCTAAATATATGATTTACACAGATGGAAAGGTATCTGATGCAGATAGATCTGCAGATGGATTTGTATCTACAAAAGTATATGAGAACAAAGGAACGATTGAAGTCAGATATACAGTTCCTGCCATTTGGAATATGTCTTATATAATTTCTTTAATTGCAGTTATTAGCTGCTTTGTGTATATTGTTTCTCGCTATATAAGGCGCCAAAGAGCAGTGTGATTTTTATCACACTGCTCTCAAAATATCTAAACATCACATTAAGTTCATCAATACTCATACTTAAAGCTGATCACATGTTCGCCTGCAGGTAAATAGACCGCCATAAAACTATAATCCGCTTTAACAACTTCTATTTCCTGTCCATCGCAATAGCACTTCCAATTCTGACTATATGGAAGATTGATCATAAGATAGCCATCGCTATTCTCATCTATAGTACCTTCAATACTATCATTATCTCTATAGGTAACATTCAACGTATGTTCGCTTCTGGTTTGATATAAGCTATCAAAGTCTTCCAGTCTGTTAACTACAAGCTTCATTTCATCAAAAGTAAATTCTCCACCTTGATCAAACGAAAAGGTCACTTGACCATCCACTGCAACAGAAGAAATATTGATCAGATAATCATAGTTCCCCTGAAGATATGTCTCGGCTGAAATAGGTCTTGTTCTGATCTTTCGTTCCGCTAATACAATATCACTCCATAAAGTTGTATCAGATCTTAGGTTATCAATCTGCATATAGAGTTCTTCATATGGACTTTCCAAGCTTATTGGATCAAATTCATATGTAATCGTAGCCCCTTTTTCAGCGTATATCTTACCATCTGATATTTCAGCACCATTGCAAGAGATCACTTCGAAGCTCCATTCTTCCTGTGTCCCCAAAAATAGATCATCTGTTTCTGTCTTCACAGCACTGGCAGGGGCGTTATCAACGATCACTGCCTCCATTAGCACATTCATTCTATCAAGATAATCTAATGCCTCTGCATCACTAACACTAATCGCTTTATCAAAGAATAATCCCTGTGGTAAGTAGTACTCGTTTGTTAAAACTTCTTTATCGTAATAGCTTTTAGAATAAACTTTGGTACTAAACAGACTCTCGAGTACCTGCCTGTTATCTAATCCATTGATCTCAAAAGACCCGTTAAAAGCGGGAGAAACTCTAAGATTTACAAATAGATCAAGAATACTTCCATTACATATGCTGTAATACGAATATGTAGAATTAATCCCCATAAAGCATGGTGCATCAAGTGATGAATCATTGTAATCAACCCTGCAGTATTCTAAATTATTAGCAGAATAACTATCGTCAGTGGATAGCTCATATATAACAGAGCCAAAGAAATCAGAACGAATTTCACTATATGTTTTAAAAGAATTTGATACTCCTTCTCCGCCTATCTTCATTGGAGCGAAGAACATAAAGCCCATGATAGCTGTTCCCACTATTATAATTGTGGAATAAACTTTCAAGTTACGTTTAAAACATAACAGAATCGTTACCGCCACGATAATCGTAAATATAATGATTCGTACAATTACTTGAGAGCGTTCTCCGGTTCCTGTTAAGAAGTGTGATACTAAAGAAACTATGAAAATGATCATTCCTATAATGATCTCTTTTCTGCCAATATCCTTAGCCATCTCCGGCAGGAACTTAGCAGTAGTATATGTCATTATAAAAAAGGCAATGTACATCCATCTGCTTGTATTATAGGAGAATCCATTCATAAGTGTTCCTACAAAAGGGAAGAAATATCCGAAACCAATGATACAAAAAGCAAATGCATACTTACGATATGTCTTCTTCCTAATTCTGAGAATAATCCATATACTTACCAGTACAAATGTCACCGGAAGTCCAAATCCATATTCATATAGGCTATAGGAAGGAATAATAAGATTTCTAAACCGTATCACTATATCCTGCATAGATGGTAACTGGATAAGATTTTCGATAATACTATCACTCTCCTGTGTTCTTGGAGACTGAAAATAATGTTTTAATACCGGCAATAGCACAAACAGGGAGCAAACTACACCAACAAGAAATCCCCCTGCAATCTTAAGATCATCTATAAATATATCTTTATACGCCTTGGAACTTTTAGATAATCCATATGTTCTGATTAGACAATAACAAACACAGGCAACTATATCGTAGTATAGGAAATAAAAACCGTTTAATGATTGTACAAATACTACTATCGAAAGAAGTATAAGCCCTGCCTTATTTTTACCATCATATATCTTATCAATTCCAAGCATTATCAAAGGAAACCAGACAGGAGCTGTAAGAAATCCATAAGCTGATAATCCATTCTGCAGCATATAAAAGCTGATTCCATATGAAATTCCGGCAGCAACCAATACTTCATCAGAACAATTCTTATATCTGCAGTATGCGATAAAAAATGCTCCTGCAAACCACATCTTCAGAAGTACTATAAAAGAATACACATATGCCATCTGATAATTACTAAAAAACATCGATGGTATTAAGAATATATCTCCAAGTCCATAATAAGACAGTGTTCCGATTACATCATCACCAAATCCAATAGAAGTATCATAAAGTGATGCATTTCCTCCCAAGAGACTTCTGTAATAATGACTTAAATAATTTAACGACGGGAAGAACTGATTATAACAGTCGCCTGCAGCAACAAGACTACTTCTACGCAAAATGCAAGGTGAAAATACAACTAATGCAACTATTATAAAAACAACTGAATATTTGAGATACATCAATAATTCTTTTTTGTTTTTCAAAAGTTTGTCTCCGCTCATTTTATAACTTTATTTAAAACCGGTATTTTCTCCCATATCAAGGACAACCAAAAACTTACCAGATAAACAATCGCTGTCCATAAAGGTCTTCCTATAAGAAAATGACCTTGATCTGGCATTATGCCGCATGCTCTGATAAAATTAATTACTGTCCAATGGAGAACAAAAATGGCTATACCATTCTCGCCCATATGAGAAATAAGATTCTTGACTCTATCGTTCTTGATATCCCATTTTGAAACTACCACTCCGAAAAAGCAAAAGATCGGAACACAGATCACAAGTTCACAAAATCCTACATAAGCCACTTCGCTTGCAGCTAACACAGGTATAAATTCTCTGATCAGGATATTCAGAATAACTCCAGCAACAGCACCAAAAAACAACAGCCACTTATTAAATCGCTCTAAAACTGGAAAAACATATCTATAGAGCCAATGTCCCAATACAAAAATCAAAGGAATTCCAAATGGAAAATACTCTTCCATCTGTCCGACGATATGAGAAGTAATAAATGATGTAGTCGGAAATGCCTTTAATATTGGAACGATTACAGAAAAGACTAAACTTAGTAGTAGAAAATATTCCTCTTTTTTCCTATCCTGACAAATATCATAAAGAAAAGGATAAATAATGTATATACCAATCATGCTATATAAAAACATGTTGTCGTTGCCTTGAAAATCATCAAATATTTCTACAGGAAATGGATGTTTATATACAATACATCCTGTAACCGCAACAGCAACCATTAGTGCAACAATAAGCGCTAGTCTTATTACAATAGCAGCAACAAGCCTGGGAATTCGTGATGTCCATATTCTCCTAATATTAGGTTTTTTGTCAAGAAGTAGCATTCCACTCATCAAAAAGAAAAATGTCACACATCCATGAAGAGGTTGCCCTGTTATCTCAATTATCTTCCTGTCAAAATCCGGAAGATCATCCCAACTAAAACATGAGCAGACATGCATACTCACAACTTCAAGCATTGCATATATTCTTAAAAGATCAATCCATAATATCCTTTTATTTTTGCTTTGAACTTTTTTCATATATTGATTCCACCACTGTCTTTCTATTCTCTTGAAATCCACACCATATTCTATCACACGGGCTATGTAACAACAAACGCTGCCAGACAAAATCTGGCAGCAACATATATGCATGTTTATGTTTAGCTTATTTATGCAAGAAAACTATACCTTTCTTCATAATAAAAACAAAAAAGCGTGACAATATCTCCAATCTGAAAACATAAGCAAATATCAAAGTCATAACTGTATACAATATAAGACAGCTAATCCAGAGATCCGGAAATATTCTCAACACTCTCTTTGTCACAAAGCTTTTTATATCTAATCCCGATCGTTCTAAAGAAGCTGAGATTAGAAAACCACTTATTGAAAATAATATTATTGTAGGTTGATAGAAATCTACTATAGACCGAAAAGCTGTTATCTTAACAAATTCATTAGGAATAAGTGTTCGCATATATCCCGTAAAATGAAGATACATTACGCAAAATGCTGCGTAATATCTCAATAAACCAAAAGCATTATTTTTATTCATATAATCTCCCGAGCACCTCTGTCACCACTACAATGTCTGCTGGTACCGAGTTTCCATCAGTTATAATCCGAATCGATACCTCCTCGCCCTGCTCATAGAATCCTAAATCTATAACTTTCTGGCAGGAAGCATTGCCATACATGGAAAAAAATGCATCGTTTACATAGATCTGAAGTGTCCTTTCTTCCATGTTAACACGATTCATGTAGAAATATAGTTCACCGCTAGCATTTGCTGTAACTATGTATTCTGCAGATTCAGTGGATGAGCTCAAGGTATCTATATCTGCATAAGAGAAGACCTTGTAATTATCATTAGCTGTTTGAGATAAGGACTTATCAGTGGCAATGCCTGTTTGAACAGATGTCTTACTAGAAGTATTATCACTTTGAGAGTGAGAATCATATGAATTACTGAGAAGATATTGCAATATCTTCTCTTGCACCTCGAAGGGATTGTCATCATCATCTATTACTGCAAGTAACTCTTCCACGTTGCTTGAAGTTATTATATTATCTCGTAATACATACTCATTCTCTATGATATTGTCCGCAAATGCTCTCTGACCCGGTCCTGGTTTAACACTGCCATCTGTAATAATATACTTGATGCCAAGAACAGCATCTGCACATCTGGTGTTACCGGATTCGTAGGGAGCATACAGACCGTTATCATTGAATCCCATCCTATATAGAAGGATTCTATTCTCTATCTGAAGCAGGCTGTTATAGGATGTAACACCTTTGTATTCAAAGTGCAGACTTTCATTCGGTGTCATGGGTACTAGCGATTCTATGCGATAAGAATCATCACCGTTATCATGGATGTACTTAAGCTTGGCCTCTATCTCGGCGGTCTTGGATTGATACTCATAGACGCCCCTTGCCATTATAGATGAGGATGCATATACCTTTATAAAATTAAATGACAAGTCAGCTGTCAATATGAATCCTAATAAGATCAGAGCAAATTTGCGAAGCTTTATAGACTTAATTGCCTTAGTAAGGAACCAGATTACAACTAATGTTGCAAGAACTATGCCGATATTCATCACTATAATTTTGGAGTTCATAAACCTGCTGCCAAATTTACCTGCGATAAGTAGCATAAGAGCGGTTACAAATAGCGCACCCATAAGATAGAACAAATCTATATTCCTTATTTTTATGAATCTCAAAAATTTTAGACGTAGCTCTAACATTTTGACATCACCGCGTTGCCAGAGATTCATCAACTCTTCATAGGCCAAAATGATGCATATGAAAGAGAATAGGAAAGAATATCTGTACAGATATCCATAGGGCTGTGTGCCACCATGAGCTATAACATTTAGATGCTTGTCGCAGAAAAACAAAACCATAACCAATAAGCTCACCGCGCCTATGATTCTCTTTTTAATAGATATCCTTGGATTAAAGAAAAACATGATCACGATGATAAGTAAGGCAGTGCCAAAATATATGTTGGGAAGCCCTTCCATGATCTCGATACTGTCATAGCTGCCGCTAAAAAGCTTAGAGATTAGCTTGATCGGAGATAATGAGATCTCCTGCGCGCTGGACAGTGGGAGGAAGCGTGCGAGTGCATCAGCGCTTTTACCGGAGTGATCTTTGTTACTGCCGACAAGGGACATGAAAGCAGGAATCAGGAACCACAGGTCGCATACTATTCCTAGTACTACGCCTTCTAATAGGCGCAGAGCTTCTTTGATATGTATTTCTTTTGATACAAATAGTATAACTGTGAAGATTCCTGCGAATAGCAGGATCATTGCGCCGATGTAGTAGTTGGCGTAGAGGAGAGCCATTACTGATAATAGTAGGTAGATTATAGGTCTTTGGTTATAAGCATGAATGCTTTTTATGTTTTTAGAGTTATCATTTTTGGCATTATCGTTTTTTGAGTTATAGTTTTTAGAGTTATAGTTTTGGGCATTATCGATTTTAGAATTATCGTTTTTTGAGTTATCGTTGTCATAAGCATTATCTTTTTCACCATAATACCTAAGGACTTTGACATAAGCTGCGGCAAATAAGGGCATGACGATAACAGCATCAAGCCACATGGAGTTGGTCATATTGGCAACTACCCAGCCGCTGAATGCGAAGGATGTGGAGCAGATAAGGGTTATACCGTCTTGTGCGCTTAGGACTGCGTCTTGATCGCTAGGGCGGCTGACACCACGACTTTTAATATCTTCTGAATGAATAGATCTTAGAAATACCCACGTAGTGAATCCGATGGCTGCGATCTTGAGCATAGTCATAAATGTGACTGCCACTGGGAATAACCGCTCAGGTACCAGAGCGAAGATGATAAGGAATGGACTTGTCAGATAATAGGTCCAGGTTCCAAGCATGTTGGAACCAAGGCCTGAATGAGCTGAATACAGAAAGTTGTCCTTGCCGTGCAGAACTGCTCTATAATAAGCATAGAAGTCCATATACTGCTGCTTCATATCCTCGTAGAGGAATGTCCTGTCGCCAAAAGGTGTTATATGGTTTACAGCGCATAGCATGAGGAATATCACGGCAGGGATGCAAAATGCCAGAGTTCCTGCGATCATCCTGTTGTAATATGCGATAACCTCATGCCTTGGTATATTATTCTGGCGTGGTATTATATTTATCTTGATGTTTTTATTATTTTTAGATTCTTCAACTTGATTCGAAGTCTTATATTGTGTACTCATTTTTCTCAAGAATGGTCATGTATTTTAATCAAACTATGCTATACCATTGGACTCATCTCACTATTTTCTCAAAATCCGCTTTGCCGTGCTTACATATAGGGCAGATGAAATCAACCGGAAGTTCCTCACCGACATATTCATATCCGCAGATCCTGCATCTCCAGATAGTCTCGCCCTTTGGTGTGGTGCCTACTGCCTGGGGCTTTGGCTTAATGTCACTCTGATAATATTCATATGTACATGAAGGTGCATCAGACAGAACTGTCATAAATGTCGGCTCACAGATGAAAAGTGTATGTGAACCAAGATCTACCTCCTGCTCTACCTTAAGGGAGAAGTATGCATTGGTACCTGCGGTGATGTAAGGGATACCGTTCTCAGCAATCTCATATACCTTAGATTGACTTCCTGCGTTCAATGCTTTTGATAAGGCATCGATAGCATCCGGTGCGAACTTATCAACGTCTCTTCCGGATTGGAAACCAAAGTGTTTGAAAAGGTCAAAGCCAGCCTCTTTGCTGATAACAGATATGTTACAGGCTCCTGACTCTTTGATCATGTCGTGAGTAAAGTTAGCCTTATTGATGGCAATGGATATTCTATTAGGCTCTGATGCAACCTGAACTGCGGTGTTGGTGATACATCCGTTCATCTTATCGCCTCTGACTGCGGTGCAAACGAATAGACCATAGGATAACTTGTACATTGCTTTGGTGTTCATTTCAGCCATAACCTTTTCCTCCTTTTGAGACTGTGAGTGTTATACTATTACAGTTTACTATTTGGTTTCTATTGAATTTGCTTTATCATCACAGCGACATTTTTACCTTACACCTCTTTTTATAACACGCCACACCATATTTTATTAGTGTATCCATTCCATCATCTATCAAAGACCTTGAATAATTCTTTTCCTCAATTTGTCTCAAAGTCTAGTAATTCTTTACAACTCACTTCGAATCCAACGGAAAGATCATCTTTTCAATTTTACATTCATGCTTTTTTGTCTTCGAATCGTAATTAATACCGCATAGGATAACTTCACCATTAATGTTTTCAAAAATCTTAGGATAATTTCTATCCGCAATCTGTTTAATCGCGCCGTCAGCACTAGTGTCCATCTTCAATTCAATAAGAAGTACCGGCAATCTCTCGCCAGGATTAGGAATATACACTACATCTGCATATCCGCGCCCTGAAGGAAGCTCTTCAACTTTAATATAGTTATTAGCACAGCTGATGTATGCAAACTTAACGACAGAACGTAGCGCCTGCTCATCGTTATAGAACAACGGAGATATTCCAAATGTTCCTGCGCTATGAGCTTCTTCCACCGCCTTTGCAACCGCCTCTTCATTTCCATCTATAGTGTCTGCTATAAGCTGATCAGAATTCCTGATGATTCTGGTCGTAGCATCATGACTTCCAATACGAACTGTACTGATGAACTCCCTTCTGATTTCTTCATTTGGAATTCTTGCTTTTCCTGTATTAGCATCATAAGCTAAATATCCCAAATGAATAAGGAGTGACAGCACATCATCTCTATTCTGAACAGATGTCATATCATTTTGGAATGTAGCGGTATCTACAGGCATCTCATTCCCACCAATCATCTGAATAATATCTGCCTGTAATCCATCCTTATCCAAATTGATATACTCAAGCAAAGCCTCATATGTCTCTGTCTTGGACCAATATGAATCATATACACCGGTTCTTACTGCCTGACACACAGAGTTTGGATTATAAACATCTCCAACTTGGGCAAAAGAATATCCGTCGTACCATTTCTTAAGCTTTGCTTTATTAACTGTATAGCTAGATGCAAGATTATCAATGTCATCTTTGGTAAAACCCACATATTCAGCAAATATTGAGGGCTGTATCATTGTATATTCTCTGAAATCAGAAATCGCAGATTGATGCCCATATTTCTTGATCGGCAGGATTCCGGTCATAAAAGCACCTGCAATTGCTCTATCAGTCACATTGCCATTCTTAAATACTTCTCTGAGGAAATCTATATATTCTTCCTGAAGCTTAGTCTTCTCCTTATATTCTCTAAAAAGAGCATCCCACTCATCTATTACAAAAAAGAATTTATCAGAAGAATACTCTGCCACATTAACAAGCAATTCGCCAAGAGAATTCCCCTGCATATCAGGATACTCTTCTTTTATTTCATCTATTATCGATGCTCTGATTTTTTTAACGATACCATCTATGTTGTTAGAGCTAGAAATAAAGCCTGTAATATCAAGATAGATCACCTGATATTTATTTAAATGCTTTCTATATGAATCAAACTTTGAGATCACTTTATCATCAAAAAGAGATGATGAATCGCATGTTTTTCCATAATATGCGCACAACATCTTAGCTGTATATGATTTACCAAAACGGCGTGGTCTACTGATACATGTGAGTTTATCTGTAGTATTTATTGTCTTGTTTATAGACTCGATAATACCGGTTTTATCCACATATATTCCATTTAATATGGATTTGAAATTCTCGTTTCCCGGATTAAGAAATAATCCCATAGTTCCTCCAACAAAACGGTTTCTTGCTAAATAATTCGATGTACTACTATTATTATCTCAAGCCGAAGCTCTTCTTCAGCTATGTTATTTCATCAAGGATCCACCTGTTTCTTTATTTATTGCGTTTATCACCGTCTTTACATTTTTGTCATGTAAGTAATTTGAATTCAATGTGCTTTTATTGTAAGCAAGTGGTGTATCCTTAGTTTCATCTATCAATAGCCTTGTAAAAAAGCGTTCCCAGCTAATATACTTCTCGCTTTCTATGAAATCGGAAGGACTCTCCAATATACTTTTGAGATCTTTTGCCTTGATCAACCCAGAATTCAAAATTAACCACTCAAATGATTCCGGCAAAAAGCAAACAAAATGTTTAGCCCATTTCAATGACATAACGCGTTCCATTTCAGGGCCAAACGCTGCACCATCTGCAATAACCAATATCTTTTCTTCTTTTGTTTCTAATATGTATTTAAAAATGTTGGATTTTCCTTTGGCAGATACACACTCAATCCTCTCTTTTTGACATACCTCTTTAAAAAACTGGTATGCCGAATTAGAGTCTTCTATTATCACTTTATCAGGTCTGCCTTCAAAAGCCTCTTTGTTATACAAATGATATAACTCGCTATACAGCCTTTTTGTCCCTTGATAAATGTTGCCTGATGTATTCCTAATGCCATAGATTTCTTCAATACTGTAAGGCAAATTGAACAAATTCTCCCTAGTTGCAATAACATAATAATTGCTACTGTTTTTAACCATCTCAGCAAATTCTGTAGTCTTTATGAAGCCATTTCCTTCATCTATAAAAACAATGCATTCATTAAAGTCTTTTAAATCTCTCTCCCAATTTCCACGCTCTAAAACAACGCATTTTCTTTCGCACAAAACTTCTATTCCGCTCTCTAATCCATCAGATAGATAGCTTTTGATCATCTCTATGAGCGTAGTCTTTCCTGTAGCGCTATTGCCCCTAAGTATTGTAATATTTCGACGTATTGTAAATTTATACCTCAAGCGATTATTTCTAACAATAATCTCATAGCTTCCCTTCATACTATTCACCTACACAATATAGAATCCAGCATATCTTACCAATTCGCTCATATCATGAACTACTGTATCATTATTTAATATCTTTATAGAAAACTTGCCTTCTCCGAAGTTCATAATATGCCTAAGATTGATTGTAATATCTTTATCAGTCTTATCTGCTATCTTGAGTATCCACTTTGCACAATTATCTCCACAAGTAGATGCATTAAACACTTTCTCAGGTTGATTATATATAAGGAGAAGCGTTTTGAGTCCACCAGACATTTTAGTCGCAGGAATCACTCCCAATGCCTTACTGTTAATTGCCTGTCCGCTGAGGACTTCTGCCTTATCTACAGATTTAATCATCTCTTTGGCAAAATCATCGTAAAGCCACGAATCATAATATGTATTATCAAAATACAGTGATGTATTGAAAATTGCTTCTGGCATATCGCCATAAACTATGTTTAGCATCTGTATACTCTCGTCCTTTCCAATCTCATTTATAATAATCTTAACTGGTATTTGTTCAAATACTTTTTGTATGAATCTGAAATATAAATACCTATTTTCATTTTACATCATTTCTATTGTTTTATAATAATATTATAAATAACCATCAAACAGTTTATTTATTATTCTAATACTATCTTCATCTAAATCTGATATCTTGGGGGCGTTTTTACTTTTCGTATCAATCAATGCCTTATTCTCAGCATTTCTTAATTCAAATTTTTTCTTCCTGATTTTTTCCGAATTAATGTAAGAAATCAATTCTTGTACTTCATCATCTCCCCTAATGTTAGTTAGTAAACCTATAAATTCACTCTCTGATAAATAATCTTCCAAATAACCGCGCAAATAGACGAGTCTTTCATTCTTTACAGATAAATAATTTCGCAAGCTCTGTCTAGCTTTCTTTACTCTATCATGCAAGAAAAAATATCTAATATCTAAAAGCATCTGATAATCCTTATCCATAAAAAACCTTCTGATAAAAAATGCGAATAAATGTCCCTCATCTAGATCTTTTTTTGCTGCTACATATTTCTCAGATTCATTTCTTTAAACCAATAGATAAGAGTCTGTTATTGCATTTATTTTATGATATAAAAATAAGAGGCCTCTGGCATGATGGTGGGTAATATACCAGTCCTCTAATGTACTTTTACAATTGAAAAACCACCTGTGTTCCTGTAGAGTGTTAGCGACCAAACCAAAACTTAAAGGAGTACCCAGGACATGGCGTGGACTGGATTGGGGTGCCGTTCTTGTTGAAATTGAAGCAAGGACTCATCGTGTTGCCTGTCCTATACATGGGGTAGTAACAGCTTATACTCCATGGGCATATCCTGGTAGCGGTTTTACTCGTGACTTTGATTTAACAGTTGGCTAGCTAGCTGTTTACCTGCCACGAAGTGTTGTGTCTGAATATATGCGCGTCGACTGGGAAACTGTAGGCCGCTGTATAAACAGGACACTTAATGATATTAGCCAATCTTTTTAAGAAAATCTCTTCCTAACCGCGTAATAGAATATGATTCTGAACGGTTTACCTTCTTCAGTCTACCCAAATTTATTTTATCAATTCTCGCATTTTTCTTATTTTCTTCTTTCACACGCTTTTCTAAGTAAGATGCGATCATGTCAAGATTTTCGTCTCTTCGATCATCGTTATTACTATAAAGAAGTCCAAAACGCTCAAGCTTAGCTTTAACCATATTTAGTTGATCGTATGATATACCTCTTCGTTCACAAACGCTTTGCCAGTTTTCATCATAATCATGACTATACATTTTCAAAACATCAATATCTAATACTGTAAGCTGATTCAGTGTTTCTAAGAATAAAAGCATAATGTCATCTGTGGTATCATCTTCCATCGAGTTTATATATCCATTAATATGATATGTTATCTTCTCCTCTTGTTTTTCGTTACAAATATTATCTAAAATCCAATCGAGATATTGATCTCTAAATTTGCTCTGTAATTCTGCTGGCAATGCATTAAGCCTTGAATCTAAGTCGTCTATCCGTTTACTAAGTACATATATTGCTTGCTTAACATTTCTCTCAAAACGCTTTTCTAAATATGTAAGTCGTATACTATTCAGTCTAGGTGTTATTGCAGCAAGTGCTGTTCCAATAGCAATAGCTGTCCCCTCTTCAACGATATGCATTCCCAATTCAGTTGTTGCTGTCTTAAATAATTCACTCCCTAAAAATTCTTGACTTCCATTTTCAAAAATAGTGCTAACTAAATCTGCTAATTTTCCCTTACCCATAAAAATCCTCCTACTATATTTAATGGACAGTATTGCAAATTTTTATATTTAGCTTATTTACATAATTATCCAAAGCCAACCATTTCGTTACTAATTAACCATCAATAACAAAATACTATTTCTTCTTCCCTTTCCTCCATCTCTCAATCCTATCCGCGCCAACGCTCTTATTCTCCATATTATAAATCGTCTTCTGATAAGGAAGATATGATATCACCGATGATCTGCTAAGTCCAGTAGCACTCATTATTCTGTCTATGCTCTCTCCCTGTTCATATAATGAAATTACTTCTCTTGACTGTCTAATAGAATATCTATTAGCTGTAATAAGAATCTTCCTTGCCTTTAATACTGTGATATTGAACTCTTTGGCTACTTGACGCAAAGATACATGATCATAGTCGCAGCCATGCCGATCATCATACGGCTCTCCATACCACTTTGCTACACGTTCAATCAGATTCGCCATATCCTCTTCTATATTCAGTTCTGGTTTTAATCTATGTCTTGCCATTATAGTACCTGTTAATACTATCAATTTCCATGAGATGATCGACAACACTATTATTCTCAATACGATATTTACTATAATCATTTACTTATGGACATTTCCCAACCTTAGCTTTCCATCCATCTTCAAACTTATCCCCCATCATCTCACTTCTTTCAAGCATTACACCATAGCAGACGCCTGGAAACTTGTAATAGCTATTTACCTCATCATATCCTGCAACATAAATAGTATAGCCATTATAATCCAAACTATCCTCATCACGATTATCAAATGGTTTCTGTGATATATAATAGGGATCCCTTATATGTTGCTTAACGAATGACAGGTCATCCTGCGTATAATTATCAATGAAGTCACAGTAACATACACAGATACATCCTGTCAGTATCACTCCAAAAACCTTCCATACAGATGAACCTCCAGGTGCGTCTTTTTCCTTATACTGCAGTACAGCCATAAATGCTCCTATTGATACAAGCGGTGCTGTCAAAAGGAAGGCAAGGCCATATCTGATAAATGGTGCTGTCAGGAACCAAAATGCAATATTGATATATAAAGCGGCCAAAAACACTATGAGCATGCCATCTATCTTAACCTTACGCTTCAAAGCATATAATAATGATACAATGTACATTACTACGCTTAATATGACTCCATATAATATCATCTGTCCATAATCAGACTGACCTTCCCACCATATAGGAAGCCACTGCGATATAGGCATATCAAGTTTGTCTACATCAAAAAGGCACCTTCCCCAAACCGTAATCTGGGCTGAATCGATTTGGAGATATTCAAGAGGAACTTTCCACTCAACATTAAACAGGTCAATAGATCCAAAAGGGTACAGGAGCCAGCCTGACAATATCACATTTCTTATTAGGTATGGCAGAAAGCTTAGGAATCCTACTAAGGTAAATGTCCAAAGCTGTCTCCACTTATGTCCCTTTATAAGCATTATAAGTGGATATAATACTATCAGTACCAGTGCTGCAGCCGAAAGTTTCATACTGGCTGTAAAAAGCGCATATACTGATAGCATTCCCAATCTGTATATTGTGTTATCATCATGTTCTGTCTGTTCGTACATATCAAGCCATACGCACAATATATAGTGACATACCATGAGCGCACTATAATCCGTTGCCGGAGACATGAAACCAGTTATATTGGTGAATATATATATAAGAAATGCAATTCTGGCAAGATCAGCAAGATGCTTGGAATGGTACTTCCATCTTCTAAGTCCATAACATGAATATATAAAGCCTATTACTCCAATCCAACCTGTAACTGTATGAAGAGCTAAGTCTCCTCCTGCATTTGCTCCAATACCAGGTATCCATGCAAATGTGTACAAGGCGCATAAAGCAAGATATGCGCTATTATATCCAAGATGAAGCTGTATATTGGCAAGACCTTTTATCACGCCATATTCCTCGATATAGTGTATTGCCTGTGCGTGATATATTCCTGTATCTGTATGAAAATCACCTCTCGATGTATAGAATGCTATAAATATGATGAAGATCAGATAGAATAAGCCTTCATAACTTATCCCAATACTTCTGATCTTGTCCAGACACTGTAGCAAAGTTCCTCTAACTTGTTTAGACAGTGCAGTTGTACATACAGCCAGAAGCAATAGTAAAATATGACAAGCAGCTGCTACGCCTGAAAAAAGGCTATAAACCTCTGCATATACTGTTGATGCGGCAAATCCAATCATTATATATGGTATAATCTGAGATCTATAACAATCTTTTATACCTATAACTCTGCATAGCAGTTGGTTCACCAATATTCCTATTGCTAGCGTTAGTAATGTAATATATATCCAGCTAATAATGACAACTAACATAAAGGTCCTCTTTTAACTAATCCCTATTACTGTTTCCAATTGCTCCTATCTGCTTCTTCTTTATGGAATATTCCTTTTATAGTTCCTATTCCATATACCCATAAAGTTATCCAGCACATCACTGGATGGAGCAGCCAGACTTTAAGATCTTTCTTATATGCAAAACCTTTAATTGACTGTAATAGTAGCGGTATTATTGTAATACATTCTAATGCGAATAATACAATTTTTCCTTTTCCCACCTTGCTCCATGGATACTTACGTCCTTTACTATCAGAAAAGTATAGGAAGTCCTGTATTCTTCTATTCTGTTTTCTCTTAAATGTCGCAAGATCCGGACAGAAAAGATGTACAATTCCTGTTTTTACTTTAGCAACTCTAAGGTTATGATCTTTTTTGAACAGTTCCCATAGAACGTCAATATCAAAGAGGTAATCGCCTTCAAAATTCTCAAGAAGTTCTTTTCTCTTCATGAAAAATCCGTTAGCGCCTATTGTTGGGATCATATCTTCTCTAAATTTAATTGACAGGTAGTCTCCCCTGTCTATCTCTTCTCTTTCAACTTCTGTCCACTTTCCTGTTATACAGCAATATCTGTCATAATTGCCTGTGAACATACACAGTGGATCATTCATTCCTATAAGGGCACAATATCTATTTATTGCACTATCCTTAGTTCTATAAGTATATTTGATAGGCTCACTGGCAATGATCTCCGGCTCCTCAAATGGTTTCATCATGCGAGTGATCCAGTTTGCTTTTGGAATAATGTTATCAGAATCAAGAAGAAGTACTACGTCGTTAACAGCTTTTCTGACACCGACAGCTTTTCCGGCTTCTGCTGTCCTTAGCGGATTGGGATATACTGCTATCTTAAAATCACATTTTTTCTTATACTCTTCAAATGCTTCTAAAGTACCATCTGTAGAACCGCCGTCAGCTATAATGAGCTCAATTTTATCGTGGGGATAATCCTGAGCTATAATAGCTGCCATGTACTCTTTTAATGTCCTCATTGAATTAAATGTTGGTGTTACTATTGAAATTGTTTTGATCATTTTCTATTCCTCTACCATCTAATATACAATTGTGTTTCCTTGTTCAATAATGCTCAATTACATATCACAAAGTCTATCCGTATTATTTTCTTCTGAACCATTCCCTATGTCAAGTTTCTTGAGCATCTACCCGATCCAAGGCTCATCCCGCCATATTCTTTACACATATCTTCCCTATCTTAAACCTGACCTTAATCCTATATGTTATGCAATAACCTATGAATGTACAGTCATTACCTATCGTATCCAGCATCAAATGAAGTGCATATCCCATAGCTATCCCTACTGCGACCGGATGCCTTGTTATAATCGCAGCTATTATCAACGCTGCAAGATATTCATATGCATGAAAGATAACGCATATCGTATCTTTCTTAGCAAAATACTCTCCACTAGAAAACTCTTTAAGAGTAGGCTTGACTTTTGTTCTAGCACAGTACATTCCATATTCTATCGCATGATCTATATCACACATAAAAGCAGACAGAAAAGATGCTGCCGACAATGTCATGTTTCCTGTTATAGCATACGCTCCGGCTCCAAGGATTATGCCACTTACTATATGTTTATCAGGAGTCATATCATCTACAAATCCTCTCTTTTCAAAATCCCTATAAAGACTTCTCCCTTTACAGGTCTTTGCATCAATTATAGTGCTCTAATTCTTTTTGCATCTTGTCTGCTACGCGGTACTGATGAAGCGTTCTTATGATTCTTAATACTATTATTGTAATAGGGAATGCTACTTTATTATTAACAAGTGACAGGTATGCTTCTCTGGTATTACGAGCATATCCTTTTAATCCCGCACTTGATGTCCCTCCATAGAACATCTTAATAAGAACTTTCGGGATATAGCCAAGCTTCAATCGTCCATCAGCAAGTATTCGTATCATAAACTCATAATCCGATGAGCTTCTGTATTCTGTCTTATAAAGTCCGTATCTGTCATATACTTCTCTCCTGATATAGAGAGTAGGGTGAGCAGGCATCCAGCCAAGGCGGAGATTTCCATTTGGCATATGCCAGTAGCGCTTCCACACATCTCCATCTGCATATACAAGATCCGAGTGTACTGCATCATAATTGCCATCTTCAAGTATATGAACATAATTTGACACAGCATCTCTGCAGGTGAACTCGTCATTGAAGACAGCTATTATATCTCCAGATGACATACCTATACCCTTGTTCATGCCATCATATATTCCCTTATCAGGCTCACTTATCCACTTGCAGGTGAAATTGCCATACTTCTCTCTATCCTTACTGATCTTGTCTGCATACTCTCTGATAAGATCTACAGTACCATCAGTAGATCCTCCGTCTACTATCACAAGTTCAATATCAGGATAATCCTGAGCAAGGGCACTCTCTATTGATATTAGAAACTGATCATGACAATTGTAGGTTGTCATGATCAGAGATACTTTTTTAATCTTATGTTCCATTTTGTTTTGTTATTCTATGACTCTTTGTCATTATGTAAAGTTTATATTACTTTCTGCTCTGCTGCCTTTCTATATCTTCAGCTACAATCTGCTCTCCTGTCTTATTCTTTAGCTGTTCCATAGATGCTGCAGACAGACCATTGTTAACAGCTGCATTAAAATCACAGGTACTGCACTTATCAAGTTGTTCTTTGGTAACTTTACCATCGCGATAATCTCTTACTACCTTAAGCTCGTACATGCTATATTTTTTCTTCTTCCAGAATCTCAGGAATTTGTGATGGATAACCCACAGTGCCGGTGTCCATATATATTTGTGCATTGCAGGTGATACCGAACCTATCATCCAGCAGTTTCTGTCACAGTGTCTTACCTTAGCACGTACCTTCTCAGCATCCTCACTATTCCAAAGTTCATCAAAGGTCTGAGTATTAAGATTGCCCATAACCTCTTTATCTTTAGTTCCATTACATGGCATTACATCACCATAAGGATCTATGAAGAAAGTATCAAAGCTCATATCACATGGCAGGAGTCTCTTCTGACCATATATATAATTTATAAGTCCATGGTTAAAATATGCTCTGAACCATTTCTTAGGACTGTTGGAATTTAGAAGCTCATTGATAAGATCCTCAAAATGCTGCCCTACCATAGGTCTATCATGAATGATATTCTTAGCTTCTACAAAATAGAAGCTGTTATGAAGAGATGCTGTAGCAAACTCCATATCAAGCTCATCAGACAGTTTATACAAAGGTACAAGATCTGCTGCATTCCTATCCTGCACAGTCATTCCAAATCCAACATCTTTAAGCCCCATCTCACGGAGCTTTTTTAGAGTCGTATAACCTCTATTGAAGCCATCAGGAAGGCCCCTTATCTCGTTATTGGTCTGCTCCAGACCTTCTATAGAGATACGGATACCGATATCAGGGAATTCCTTACACAGATCTATGATCCTGTCTGTAAAGAAACCATTGGTTGAGATAACTATTCTGTCACTCTTCTTCTTAAGTTCTCTTACTATATCCTTGATATCTTCTCTAATAAAAGGCTCTCCACCTGTTATATTCGTAAAATACATAGGAGGGAGCTTCTTGATAGTCTCTATGGATAGCTCTTCGTCCGGCTTAGAGGGTGCTTTATAGCGGTTACACATATTGCAGCGGGCATTACATCTATAAGTAACTATCACTGTACCATTCAACTTTTTCATATGATCATTATTCTCTTTCTATATCTTGTTAACTTATTTTATTATACCATTTTCATCGATAAGCACCCAGTTTTGCCAATAATCATGCATAGGTTCTGTTTGTATCTCCTGATTATTGCGCATCTTGTAGGTTCTTATCATAACCTTATCTTTCCTCGTATTAAGCCTAGCTCCCCAGAAGGAGAATGTTGAGTTAGCGCATATATTATATTTGCACTTACTCATAAGCTGCATATCAAGAAGGCTGTCAGGTCCATCATTACCGGTTACTATGGTATATCTATCCCTATCAGGGTATTTATTCATGGCATACTCAGGATCATTTGAGAAGATATAGAAGTGAGCATCCGGAGACTTATCAAGGACATAACTTACTGCTGCGTCATAATATTCATCAGTTGCTATATTCCCAAAAAGGTCAAGGTTAGCCTTCTGAGTTATATAATCTCCTCTTCTTAGATGTATACTGACTGATTCACCGCCATTTATACTCATCATCTCTTCCATTAAGGCTTCGTTTCTCTTCTGCATTCTATCATCAGAATGAGTCGGGAACACGAAATCATTTTGAAGATCTGGCATTATGTCTGCATAATACTTATTGCACAAAAAGAACCCTTCAAGGTATTTATCTTCAAAATCCAATACTTCAGGATGGTACATCCTGCTCTCTTCAAAGATCTTACTTGTAGCCGGCACAAGCTTATTTAATGCCTTGACTAGCACATTCCGTTTTATATATTTATCTCTTTCATCTACCAGGCATATATCCATTGGTAAATTCTTAAACAGTTTAAGCTCACACTGCCTTGGCGCTGCAAGTCCCTTTTGATTATCAGCATCAAACCATGACAGGTCGAGCTTCACATTCTTACCAAGACTTTTTAATTTTCTATACATGGCGTACTGCTGCATCTGATTGCCAAGTCCGCCTGCTACTCTGACTATTATCATATAACCTCTTTCAAAAGGCTTATTTATTAGCCTTCCTACGATAGATGATTCCGATCAAATATTTAAGTTCTTCGCTCCTGCCAAATGCCGCTATAAAGATAACATTATATATAACTGTTATCATAAGAGCTGTTATGACAAAAGCGGGTATAGATATTACGGGAAGGGTATACCTGCCTAGGAATATACATATTACAAGCGTTCCCAACAGTACAATATGATATTTAAGAGAATCAATAAAGTATTCTCTTACCTTCATATCAAAACAATCATGATATATGATCACAGGTCTTACAAAATTGGCTATAACTCCGGATACCACCGTTCCAATATATACACCGACCAGCCCTATCTTTATCGCCAGAACTATAGATATGATAAGGTTAACCATACCTTGTATCATTGCAAGGTACTTGTCCTGTTCAAATTTGCCGGCGGCAGTTTTGAAGTTATTGACAACGATCCTCTCACCTTTAAGATAATACTCAAGGACGATCCATGCCAGTATATACTGCGCCATCGCCCATTGCTCTCCGTACATGATCACTATAAGAGGAGTGAGCAATATATAGAATCCTACTGCAGAAAATCCATATATCCATACCGCAAAGAATCTGTATACCTTGAACATCTCGTACTGGCGCCTCTTGGATTCAGTTGCGATGAGGTTTCCAAATCCCGGCAGTGCTGCATTGAATATAGTATTAACAAAGCTTGAAATAGTGTTGATAACCATATTGAAGTTACCGACAAGACCGGTAGTTGCTACATCTATAAATGCTGTGATTATAATAGAATCTGTCTGAAGCCTTGCAGTATCGCCTATCTTAAGCCATAGAAGAGATGCCGTTTTTTCTTTGACTATATCTGTCTGTTCCTTGGATAGAGGCTTTACATCCTTATCTTCAAGATATGGATACATCCTATCAAGATAGCGACTCACAACAATCTTCTGAAGTAGCTGTACACAAGCGTCTGTAAGAAGATAAGCATAAAAGCTTGATGTCAGAAAGAGAATTACTATCTGTGCTGTAACTGAGACCATCTTGGTCACAGTTGTTATATTGGTCTGTATATAGGATTTCTGCTGGGCATTAACAAGACTGTACTTATATGCTACAAGATATGATGTCGCACTGTTAAAAAGGAATATCAGATAATACAGTGTCAGGTCTCTGACAGACACATCTGCGCTATCCTTGACTATATACGGAAGAAAAGGAGCTATAGCAAGACCTATAACTCCAACTGTAGCAGCTATTATTCTGTATGCCTTCTTGTAAAGGGACATGTATGACTTGATAGTCTCTGTATCATTCTCAGCAATCGGCTTATAAAGACTGAAATTAAGAGCTGTTCCTATACCAAGCTCTGCCAGAGACAATGCTGATAATATTCCTGTATAGAATTCATTTACGCCCAGTAGCGTCTCTGACAGGCGCAATATGAACAGTTTCCTTGCACCAAAGCCTAAAAGCGCTGTTATAACTGTACCAAGATATCCAAAGAATATATTTCGAACAGTATTTTTAACTCTTCCTGAGGTATTTGCCATTTCTTCCCTCATTTAAATTCATTATTCTTTATTAAAAGTCTTTTGATCAAAGCATTAGCTTAGGCTTTCTCATTGCCCATAAGTACCAGCCCATTCATCATAAGGAATAGCTATAATAGAATTCACTCCAAAATATTTAGTATACTGAACATTAGTCCAGTATGAAGGATCATCCGACAGTTCCATCTCATAAGCACAGGTATATCTGCAGTCAAAATCTGTATGAAACTTCGCTACAACTATGTCCTGATTACCTGAAGCTATCTGCTCTTCAATATATGCTATACGTTCATCATAATCTCTTCTGATACGCTGAAGGTTAACTGCGCCCTCAACTATATCAAACAGAAGATATATTGTCATAGCACATGCAATAGATATATACACAAAGTGAAGTATGATGCCTGCTGATCTTGTTTTTCCTTCTTCAAGTGGTGAATCCATATGCATATTGTCAGTAATACCCTGGATGCAGGCGATAACAAGGAATACTCCCGGGCCAAAGACCGCCCTTATCTCCGGAAGGGATGTAAGTGCCAGTGCATACACCGTCGCAAAGTGAAGGAATAAAAACAAGAGTCTTCTTCTCATCACTACTACGTAGTCAAGCATACTGCTATCAACACCATCTGAAACCTTTATAATAACTGTCCAGATCATAGTAGCTGCAATGATCATAAGAAGTACCATAAAGGCATCCTTCTCATATAATGTGAGTTTCTGAGTTCTTGCTACTATTGCCATGATTCCTGTATAATTGTCATCTGCAGCAAGAGCTGCTCTAGTTCTTACACCAGGCCCAAGTACCAAGAATCCAAGTCCGATAATATTTCCAACCAGAGCACTATATAAAAATGCAGGTATCCTTACCTTTTTAACTTTTCTATATATCATATAGATGATGATAAACAGGATACTTCCACCTGAAGTATTCTCATTGCACCATCCGGCTAACCATCCCGATATAAATAGAAGAACAGCCCATAATATCTCTTTATCAATTCTTCCGTTCTTATCAAATCGTTTTAGCAGATATCCTGTAAGGGTCATGAAGCCAAGTATTATAGTCATCCCCCATAGATAAACAAAAGCTCCGCATTCCCACAGGATAGTCTGTGAGAAAGATACTGCAAATATCCAAAGCCCCAGCTGAGATAAAAGCATCACGAAAGGATCGTACTCTTTTCTGCCATCTATATTAAGATACATAAGCACAGATAATGCTATGAATACAATGCTGTTTGCAAGCTTTAGAAGAATCTCCGGAGCATTCAGGAATATACGAAAGCACATGAATGTTACACTTCTGCCATTCCAGGTCATATACTGATGATATTCCTGTCTGACAAGATCCAATAACCCTGTAGCTGATCTTGCCTGACCTGCATAATCAAAATCATCCGACAGCATAGGAGTAAAACAATTCATTGCAAATATGAACACGAAAGATACTATCACTATAAAGTAAAAACATATCTTTCTTTTTTTTAAATCTATGTTCTTAAGGCCTGTATTCTTAAGATTTGATACCATTTTATTATTTCTCTTTCTAGAGTCAAAATCACTTATTCTTCTTCCAGGTTCCATACAGCTTCAGATACAGCCTCGGAGAAAACCTGAATATCGACGCTTTAAGCTTATAACCTTTAGAAAGGCCTGCAAATGCTCCATCCTTGTTACAAGCATGACTTAGAGCTTCACGGATCTTAGCTATAGCATCTTTGGTATTATCATCATAAGGTACCTGTGCAATCTTGCCTGCAACAAGCATAGCAGACACAATCTGCGTAGTTGCAAGCTGTGCAAAAATAACATTACTGATATCGTCTTTATAAGGTGTAAGTAGCTCCTCAGCCCTCTGCCAACATCTGATCTGATCCATATAGCTGGGTTTATAGGAGCTGTTCATGGCACCATTTTCATTGTCATAATACTTGTAGGATCCGGCATCAATAGAAAGGACAGACTTGGCATTACCGATCTTGATAGCAAGCTTTACAAGAAGCACCATGTCTTCGCCAATTGTAAGGTCATCTTCAAATCTCATACCTTCCATGATGTCTTTGCTATAGAGCTTACTCCATACATGTGCATCACGATTGAGTATTCCATGTTCTAAGAAATAAAAACCACTTATCGGCTGAGTATCAATTATCTGATCTGTCATGGTAATGACTGATATAACTGTAGGATTTGCAACTGTAGCGCCTTCATCCCTAGCTATGCTGATTGCATTCTGCCTTGATTCTATGGGGCTTATCAACCTTTCTAAATAATCAGGTTCTATATAGTCATCAGCGTCTATGAAGGTTATCCATTCTCCTTCAGCATAAGAGAGACCTTCATTTCTTGCATGAGATACACCCATATTCTTTGTATGCTTAACAAATACGGATGGAACAGCGCCATAGTCTGTAACATAACTATCACAGAGCTTACTGCTTGAGTCAGTTGATCCATCATCAACCAGTATTAGCTCAAAGTTCTTATAAGTCTGCGCAAGAATAGACTGCACACATCTAGGCAGACAATTTTCTGCATTATAAACAGGCACTATTATTGATATGAAATTCTTACCTGGTTTTGAGATTTCCATTAAATAACCTTTCTGTAATAAACGAATTTAGAAATTGCCTTATGCCAGTTATAAAATACTATCATATATGGTATTTTATAACTGACAAAGAGCAATTTCCTAATTCGCTTACTATTATTGTCAATCGCTGAACAGATCTATCCAATACCCTCCCAGTTCCATGGGATTACGGTTTTTGGTTCCAAGATCTTTTAGCAGTCTGATACGCTTCTCCGTCTTTGGTGCAGAAGCTACTAGCTTTCTTTTAGTCGCTTCATGTATCACGATAATGTGATCAGAACGCCTGGCAGCCATGACTTGTTTCCAACTGATTTTCTTGTCTTTTTCAGACCTGTCTTCATAGATCATGATAGTCTTCCTACCCCTGTAAACTATAGGAAGCCTTCCTTCAGGGAAGAAAATCCTGTCACATCCAAGTTTTCTGGCTATAGCTCCTGATTTCCATTTCTGCCACCATGCAGAAAGCACTCTGTCTCCGGGATCCCCTTCCATAAGAAGGAAGCTTACACCATCGACATCCATATCACATTGGTTGGTAGTATTGCCCATCACCATGATATGATGCTCCATATCTCTTCTGGAATTCTCATTCCCAAGATACTGTATCAGCTTTACTGTAAGCTCATATATTCCGTTTGTGGACTGGTCACCTTTGACCAACCTGAAGCAATCTATTGCAAGATTCATGACGCTCCGCTTCCCTTAAATACTACACTAACGGTTTTTAATAATATCTTCAGATCAAGTCCCAAGGACCAGTTATCAATATACTGAAGATCCAGTTTAACGATCTCATCAAAGTCTTCTATATCGCTTCTGCCACTAACCTGCCACATTCCTGTAAGGCCGGGAGTCATTGATATACGACGTCTGTAATACTCGTTGTACTGTTCAAACTCAGCTTCTGTTGGTGGTCTTGTACCAACAAGGCTCATATCACCCTTAAGGATGTTGAGGAACTGAGGGAACTCATCAAGTGATGTCTTACGAATAAAGGCTCCCACTTTCGTAATTCTGGGATCATCCTTCATCTTAAACATAAGACCTGTCATCTCGTTCTGAGACTCAAGTTCCTTTTTTCTCTCCTCAGCATCTATATACATAGATCTGAATTTATATATCTTGAACCTTCGCCCATTCCTTCCAATCCTCGTCTGAGAAAAGAATATAGGTCCGGGTGAATCAAGCTTAATAGCAAGACCGACAAATACTGTAAGAATTCCGGTAAAGATAATACCTACAAGTCCCCCAAGAATATCGAACATTCTCTTTAAAATAAGTGCTCTGTAACGGCCTGTTCCTTTGGAATAGGTAACTACGCTATATCCGCCTATCATATCGACAGATGTCCTGCCTCTCATACCCGGAAGCTCTACGCAGTAGTTAACTCTTACGCCCATATCCTGGAAAGCATTGATTACGTCTTCCAGAGCATTCTGTGTACTGTCAGGTGTATAGATAAATACATCATCAAGAGGCATGGTAGTCACAGTTTTAAATAGTCCTTTTCTGTTGGCTATAATACTAACTCCTCTTACAACTTCATCTTTCATATCCTTATCAAGGCACACAGCTCCAACTATCCTATAATTGATATCAAGATGATGCTGAAGATGTCTTATGGTCTTCTCCAGGAACTTCTCTTCTGTAAGAACCAACATTTTAACAGCTGTATCAGCATTCTTCCAATATGCACCAAGAAAAGTCTTGGCACAATGATGAGCCAGAAGAGTAAGAACATAATCAAGAATTGCAAAATAGAACATTACAAGTCTTGAAAAAGTGCTACCTATATTCAAAAGATAGATGATAACAGTAGTACCAACAAAGATCACCATCTCATATTTTATAAGTGCATAGCTCTCCTGTGGCATACGCCTTTTCATGAAGTCCCTGTTATAATCAACACCAAAAGAATATACTGATGCTACAAATATGATAACTACGCATACCAAGAAGTGAAGGTTTTTGGAATACATATCTCTAAAATTCTGAAACCTGATAAAAGTTGCTGCATAAAAGCTTATAGCTGCAACTACCATATCCAAAAACCACATCAAATATTTAATTGAAAACTTATTATCCCCGTTCATTCCCATGCTCCTCCCGAGCAAGATTCATAATATATAATCCCATCAACAAAAGCCCAAAATTGCGCCCGGCATATACCGAGACCAAATGCGCTTCTACAACAGTATAAATGCACATGCAAGATAGCACAACAAGTGTCTTGCCATCTTTTTTGAACATAGCAAAAATATATACAAATATTATTAACCCAATCACGCAAAATGCAGGTATCCATCCATACCAAAAGAAAAGCCTGCAAAAGCCCATATCATAATATATCTCATACTTGTCATCTGCAAAGAGATGCCAAGAATATATTGCACCAAGATGATCCTCTCTACTCCAAAATAGATACGTTATACGCCCTGTAAGCCCCCTGTCTATTATACGGATTAGATCTTCCAGCTTCTGGTTTATCGGAACAGCTTCTTGGCCCATAGCTCTAAGTGCGTCAAACGCAGGAGCCTGTGTCATTGTATATGCACTAAAAGCCGCTGCTCCTATAGAAAAAGCAACCTCGAATATCAGCAAACCAATCGCAGTAATATAGGGAAACTTATATTCTTTGATCTTAGTCACCCGGACTATAACAGCACCTATAATAGCAAGGAGCGTCACTCCGGCCCCGATCTCACTTCCCGTCATCCTCCATAAGATGATATCAGCCAAAACCAGTGCCAGATAATAATACCACTTCATTTTCTCTAAATACAGATACAATGCAAGTAGTACTATCATAAGAAACATACAATGAAGTGCATTAGGATCCCCCATTCCGAGTACATACTGCAGCTGGCCAGTAGTTCCGGAGAGTTTTTGAACTTCACCAAGCACTCCCAGCAAGGCTAGAAAGACCAGTATCGTGCATCCTCCAAGTGTCTCAAAGAAGAAAAGCTTAAGCTTTTTAGTAACATCCAGATTCCTGCAGGCTGCAATTACCATAAGGAATCTTAACATTTCATTTCTTCCTGAGGTTTTATAATCTATGGCAGCAATAAGTCCGGCTACAAGTAAAAGCCCCCATTGCCACCAGCTATAAAAACCTGTTAACCCTTTTTTAAGATTGCCTGGATTGTCTTTAAAGCCTTCATATATACCGAGGATCACTATTATAACATTTATTAAAAATGTAATCCTGAATACCTGGCCTTCATATCCAAAATGAAGCGCACTCTTATCTATGATAACTATTAGGATCTCTATAGTCAGCATTAGGTCAAAGAGAGCATTTCTAATTATGCTTATTCTTTTTCTGTCTGATGTTTTCCAATTCTCATCCATCATATCAGTTGCCGTTCTTGCCACCAAAGTCTGTAAGATGACCTATTACCTTGCCTGCTGCTCTGAATAGGAACTTAACATCATCGATACTTCTGATGCCTGCAATTCTTCTTGCAAGAAATTCAGGATTGAATGAAACTTTGTATACACTCTCGACAGCTTCTTTGATCTTCTCAGATCCCATTGGTGTCTTCATAACAGGCATTCTCTGATCGAAGTCCTCATATCTCTCTGTTAGTAACCAGCCATTTTCTTTGCACTCTTTATAAAGAGGTGTTCCCGGATAAGGGATGAGAACTGTTGCCTGAAGAGTATGTGCCCAACCTTTGATAAGAATCTGACGACCAAGCTTTACTGTGTTCTGAACCATCTTCTCATCTTCCCATGGATATCCGAACATAAGAGTTATATGAGGTGACAGACCTGCTTTCTTAGCATTCTTGAGACTTTCGATCATCTTGTCTATATTCTCTCTCTTATCGATCCTGTCAAGTGTCTCCTGGTTGGCACTTTCAAGTCCGAAGAGGACAAATCTAAAGCCTGCTTCACGCATGAGTCTGTACTCTTCATAAGTAAGAGCATCAAGACGCATATTACAGTCCATGATGACTTTCTTGTTATAGCCGCGTTCTATCATTCCCTGACAGAAAGTATGAAGCCATGTGCCTATCGGGAATGCTCCTGAATCATCCATAATCTCTTTGACACCATACTTGTCTATCAGCATTCCGATCTCATCAAGAAGGCTCTCCGGAGATCTTGTAAGATACTGTGGATATAAAGTTGTCCAGCTGCAGAAAGTACACCTGTGATGCCAGCAGTCACGTGCTGCCATGGTATATGTTCCCGGTGTTCTGGAATAGTTACCATTCTTCTCACTATAAAGTTTCCATTTTGTAAGATCTCTGTCTATGATTGGCAGATCATTAAGGTTCTGATTCAGAACAAATGTGCCTGTAGATGCAATACTATCTGCAGATGCTTGTGTATCAGTTCCTGCTGCTGTTTCTTCTACAGCATTTTCTCTTCTATACCAGATACCCTTTGGAAGATCTGATACCTTGACCTTGCCATCATTGGCTTTAAGATTATCAAGAAGGTCAGCCATAAGGAAATCATAATTACCGCCAGTAAGTACATAATCCGCCTTACAGGAGTTCATTGTCTCCTCCGGAAAAGCTGTAACATGATCACCTACTACTACTATGATCATATCCGGCTTCATCTTCTTATATTCATCAATGATCTCCCAATGGAATCTTACAACCGGCGCCTTGGTCTCAATCATCATCACATCAAGGTCACGTCCCATGACTTCTGCAGTAAAGTCCTTGTAAGTCTTCTCTTCTGCAATTCCGTCATCCCAGAATACTTCATAGCCCTTGCTCTGAAGAAGAGTAGCGCAGGATGCCGGTACCATCGGATAGATATATGTAGGGCTGTTGAACCACTGGAACTGACGATTCTGTCCCAGAAGCGGTACTCCCTTTACGTTTTCAAGCGGTGGATATGCTATTGATACTCTCATTTGTAAATCTCTCTTTCTATAAATCCGTTTTTAGTAAGATAGTTAAGTTCTTTATATTAAGTAAATCATCTTTTTGTTATCAATCAGATTATAAGTCTCTTGAACTTAGTGAGGCTTTTTAAGCTGACATTTTAGATATTCTGTATACTTCTTTTCACATTTAAGGCCAAGCTTTTTATATACATAAAAGTACTCTTTTCGTACAAGGTTTGGATGGGACAGGCAGTAGCTTGTCATCTGGCTGTCACTTCTTCCTATGCTCATAAGTGGCTTATTGGTATAGGTAAAGCTGCCACCACCTGCTCTTATCTGGCGTATATAAAATTCCATATCTATAAGCCATTTAAGCTTTGGATCATAGAACCTTCCGTTATTCCTGTAGATAGTAGCACTTGGAGCGCCTATAACACTTTTGGTATAAAGATTTCTTATATCCTGTTTGATAAGAAGTACATCTTCATCAGTTATGTGCCTTGCATATCTCCAGTCGGCGGACACTTCCCATGTTCCCGAAAAGGCAAGCGGTGCATCTGACTCTTCAATAAGTGATACGTATTCTGAAAGCGAATCCTTATCTGTAAACCAGTCATCATGAAGCATCATCTTGATGTACTGACCCTTGGCATTTTCTATTGAAGAGTTCCAGTTATCTCCGGGCCTTCCTGTTGATATATGCTTTTTATAAATAAGTCTGTCGCCGAGGTCGCCTTTGTATTTATTGACAATGTCTTCAAGTGATGATGAATTATTATCTATAACATCGTCAGATACTATCACTTCATAGTCAGTGAAGCTTTGCGCTACTATGCTGTTTAAAAGTCTCTCAAGGCCATCCCTGTCCCTGTAGGCAGGTATGCATATTGAAACCTTAGGCATTTAGGTGTCCTCTTTCTTCCGGCCATACCGTATTCTTCTGTACAATACCTTGATCCAGGGAGTCTTATCAAACTTAGGGAAGTCTGCGTTCTCGCCGCCCCATTTATGGAAGGTGAAGGGCTTTATCCCTGTGGTCTCTTCAAATGTCTGTTCTCTTCCAAAGTATCTTGCAACTTCTATAGGCGCATATTTACAGCCGGCAGCTTCAAGCTCCTTATGATGATGGCAGCAAAGAAAACCGTCTTCGTTGTACCATCCATAAAAGCTCTCCCAGGGAAGGTTAAGCTGTCCGGGAAGGTCTAAGAGTTTCTTACTTCTTAAACCGACGCTGTTACCAACTCTTATTATCTTTCCATCAGGATCTCTGTATTTAACAGGATCATCATCAGGCGGAAGCGGCCATGGAGACCCGATATAGTCATAGTCAAGGAACTCATCTCTCCAGCTCTCAGGATATATTACAAAACCGTCATAGTGAACCAGAAGAATATAGTCTGTATTTATATATTTACCAAGCTCATATACGCAGGCATAGTTGAATTTGTTGATCTCATCTATCTTGTCTATATGAGCATAGCGGATCTTCTTTGGAAGCATAAAGGGCTTTTCATGGGTTATAAGAACCGCATCGCCAAAATCTATGCCGCGCATGCTATAGAGCATGGCTTTGATCGTAGGTTTTATCTTAACACTGGTAAGAGCTACAAGCGTCACATTTGGAAGCTGAAGTTTACCATTTTTATACTCAGGCATATCAATCCTCAATATTTCTACTTACTTAGTCCAATTTTTCTCATCACATGATGATAAGCCTTACGGCAGAATCTTCCCAATGTAAGATCAAGCTTTGCCTTAATACGCATCCATCCTGTGATAGGCGGCATTACAAGGTATTCATAATAATCAAGATTATCAATAAGATACTGAGGATATCTATTATCTACTTCAACCCTTTTAAACTCAGCATCTCTTCCCAGAAGATCTCTGCCTAGTATCAGCTGATCCATTGTCTCTGCCAAAATCTCTCTATCATTATATTCCTGATGAGCTGCTGCCTTGACCTTAATGCCTATTCTTTTGGCAGCATTAGTTTCTCTTATACCGCCCATATATCCAAAGTGCCAACCGCCATTTGGAACTCTCACAGACCTTGGATCTGTAGTTGCAATCTGATCACGAAGTCTCACAATTCCATCCTTAGGAAACTGACTTATACTTGTGATCTTAGTTCCAAGCCACTTTCTCTCTTTTTCCGGAATCTCCGGGAACTCGCCTTCTGTTTCCAGAAGTTTGCCGGATACTTCCATCATATTTATAAATGCATAGAAGTTGTCCTGTGCAAAATGATATACCTTGCCTGGATCAAACTCAGCAAAGACTCGTTCAAGAGCCTTAGGATCAGGAATCTCATCACAATCGCTGAGCATTATTATATCTTCTTTGGTTGCATCTTTTAGGCCTTCTATCAGATGATTCTTCTGAAATACATCTCTTTCAAAAGCATTTATATCCGTAGGATTCTCATCTACGACTATATAAGTGATCTTATGAAGAAAATCCTTGAACCTGTCTTTATTTTTCTCAAAGCACAGCTCCTTGGGCTGGCCAGAAAATGTAGTTGTAGCCTCTTCTATAACAAATCTGTCTACATATTTGTCAAGGATATGGAGCCGCAGATCCAATATATCTACTTCGTTAAAAAAAGGAAAGCAATCGTATACCATTTTTCAAACTTATTCCAATCAAATTATTGTCTATCAGTGCGCTATATGACGACCTTCAAGCGTCGTCTCCATTATCTTCTCATCGTGAACTTCATAGATTATATCACACTTTTCAATAGTGTTAAGTCTGTGAGCGATTATGATCATGGTCTTACGTCCATGGAAGCTATTGACAGCATCCATGACCGCTGCCTCTGTTTCATTATCAAGTGCACTTGTTGCTTCATCGAACACAAGTATCTCAGGATTGTGATAAAGAGCTCTTGCAATACCGATTCTCTGTCTCTGACCACCGGATAACCTTACGCCTCTGTCACCTATCCTGGTATCAAGGCCCTCAGGAAGTGTTTTGATGAATTCATCAAGTTGTGCTTCCTTAAGTACCTCCCAGAGTCTGTCTTCATCAATCTTGTCAACATCTATTCCAAATGCAATATTGTCACGGATACTCTCATCTATAAGATAGATAGACTGAGGAATATAGCCTATCTTGGAAAGCCATGACTCATAGTTACTAAAGACGTTCCTGTCATCACAGAGGATATCACCTGCCTGTGCATGTAGGAGTCCTAGAAGGATATCAACTATAGTAGATTTACCGGCTCCTGATGAACCGATGATTCCTACTGACTTTCCTTTTGGGATTACCATATCTGCATCCGAGAAGATATTCTTATCAGAGTCTGGATAATGGAAAGTGATATGTGAAAGTCTTATCTCCTTATCAAGTACAAGCTCAGGTCCTGAGATCTGTTCACGCTTTGCTCTCATCTCACTACTGGTCTTCATTGATTCCGTAAGGTTATCAAATACATAATCAAGGCTGGGTTCTTCATAAGCTATCTCGGCAAGATATGTATTGATACGGTTAGCTGATGGTAGCAGTCTCATAGCAGCAACAGCAAATGCAGACAGCTGCGGCACAAGAGTATTAATACTCCCGCCCCTTACTATATATACTGCTATATAGCCAAGTACTGCAGCTATAAACACAGTCTCAATCAGGAATCTTGGAGCTGCATTCATTACAGAATATCTTGTTGCAAGACGTGCACCTATCTTACCTGACTCATAATAATTTCTGATAAAAAAATCTTCGCGGTGAAGTACCTTGACATCTTTAAGTCCGTATATAGCCTGAATACGCCACTTGGCAATACGTGATTGAATACTTTGATTCTTCTGTCCGATACTATTAAGTCTTGGCTTCATGAGCCTTATGATGATAAGTGTCAGTACAAGAAATACAGCTACTATAAAAAATGTCATCTGCCAGCTGATAAATACAAGTACTAAAGCAAGACATACCGATACTACTATCTCCGTTGTAAGTGAAAGAAGAGCAAGTATTAGTGCAAACATCTTGGGTATATCACTATCTGTTATACGAAATACAGTAGGAATATCTGCCCCCAGATAATCCTCATATGGTCTGTTCAAAAACTCTCGCATGACACGGCTTATCATGTCATTCTGACCTGTTGCTATAAAAGAGTTCTGTCTTGATGTCAGCATCAACAAAAATATATTTTTGATCACAAATATCAGTATCAGCGCTATTAGCATGAATACTATGATGCTGTTATCATCATCAAGTCCTACCATTTTCATAAGTGTCTGTGTAAATGGCACTTTCTCATTGATCTTCTCAATGGAGGTATGGAGCTTATCCGGATCCATAAGAGACTGAACCACTGTTAGTATTGAAGACACTCCGAGTGTTTCAAGAAGACCTCCTATAAGGATCATTACAGCAAGGATCACTGACTGCTCCTTCTGTTTTCTATCAAATATGTGACGTAGTTTATGAAGTATGCTAAGGGAAGCTGTTCCGCTTTTTTTTCTGTCTTTTGTTACGATTCCCATATATAGAACCTTTCAAAATGTTGTATATACAAATTTGTATTGCTTTACAAACTGTTTAAATTATTATTTAAAAATCCATCCATGCTCAAATTCTGGTCATCCATGAGGCATAGATATCTTTCATCTGTCTTGTATTAGTCCATTTAGATGGAACTATGTTAAGCCTATCGCGATCATCTGCTGATCCCAAAAAAGCTGCCCACCAGCTAAAGCTTGAGTTAGCAAGTATATGGTGTCTGCACTCTGACATAAGGAAGAATTCCATAATATCACTGTCATCTCCTGAAATATTTACAAAGCTTATATTGTCTGTATCTTTATACTTAGCTCTGCACCAGTCTATATCATTGGAAAAAATATAAAACTGTGCATCAGGATAACTAGATCTTACAAGTTCCATAGCCTTGGCATAATAGTCATCTGTGCATATTCCGCCATAGGTCTTTCTGGAAACAGGTGTCAGATAATCACCTCTTCTGATATGCATGGAGACAGAATTGGAAGATCTTATCGCGTTCCTTATATCTGTCACATCCTGATCGCCAAGATACAGATCTTTATTCTTGCAGATATCAGCTATAAGTTCCTGCCTGACCTCATCATCTTTAAAATAATCATCAGACTGGAAATAACCATTAAGATAAATATCATCTGCCTCAAGTACATGCTCATCAAAATTCCCGTCAAGAGCCTCATAATAGTCTTTATTCTTCCGACCGGTAATCTTTCTTCTAATGCGGCTCAATGGATCCATATAGGAGTCTCGCATAGTCCTAATCTCACCATCTTCTGCTATATCATATGATATTCCAAGCTTATAAAGAGAAGGACTTCTCTGAGGATCATCTTCAAATCCGGAGATGTTATCCATTTTAACTTCTCTCCCAAGGTATAGAAGTTCTTTGTAAAGGCCATACAGAAACAGCTGGTTGCCAAGACCTCCCTGCATCTTAATTATAATCATACGTGTCCTCTTAACCTTCTAACCTTATAAGGAATGATAAATCTGTCATTTATAGCCATGACAATAAGGTATATCCTTGGTGAAAAGAGGAATATATCCATCTTTTTCTTTTCATTAGGATTAGCGCCATTACTGCTAAAAGCGGCATTAAAATGATCCTTTTCACTATAAATAGCAGCTTTGATGCGGTTCATCTTGGACCTTTTTATATCTCTTTGATCAGGGCCTCGATATGCCTGAGTATAGTAGATCATCAGCCTTTTATAAAAATAATAATTGTGTGTATCCGCAAGATCATCTCTGCCTATCGACCTAAGATAAGCTGTGCGTTCCTTGTAGATAGGGATAAGATCAGTGATAATACGCTCACTTATTCCCTGATTCATATAACTTCCTGATCTGTCACAGATATAATTGTGACTTGCATGATCAAGGAAGACAACCTTGCTGGCTTTTGAGATAAGCTTTGTAGTAAAAATAACATCCTCATACCACTTGCTTTCATCAAAACGAAGATCTCCAAGAAATTCTTTACTGTATAGTTTATTCCAGGCACAGTTCTGAATCTGTATATCATCATTTTCATGAATATACTGTTCAAGGGCTTCCTGATCTTCCATGATATAAGCCTTGTCAGTAGACGGATCCTCCGTTCTGTCCTCATAAACCCAGCGATATCTTGTTATAGCCACATCTGCCTTATGCTCTCTGATTGCAGCCATAAGGCGCATATACATATCCGGATCTACCCAGTCATCGCCATCCATGAATCCAAGATATGATCCTGTTGCTGCTGCTATCCCGGCATTTCTACCGGAAGCAAGTCCACCATTTTTCTTATGCACAACTTTTACTCTGGGGTCTTTTTGGGCATACTCATCACATATAGCCGGACAGCTATCTGTAGAACCATCATCTACAAGTATCACTTCTATGTTCTTATAAGTCTGAGCCAGAAGTGAATCAACACATTTATTAAGATATTTCTCTCCGTTATAGACAGCAACTGATATGCTGATCTTATCTGTCTGATCAGCTTCAGGTATTATCCCCGGAGTATATTTTTCAATTATTCTCATTTATCAAACCTTAAATATCACAACTGCGATTTTAGAAACTGCGCAGTAAGCTGTATTCCTTCTTCAAGAGACAATAAATGCGGATCTCCAAAATCCGCTTTATACCTGCTGATATCAAGTACATTTACAGGAACATCCACAAGTCTGGCAGGAACCCGGTTGACTATAGCTTTCTTGCCGGTAATCTTCTCGATTGTCTGTATAACTTCAAGGACACTTGTTCCCTGACCGCTTCCAAAGTTATAGAGTTTGTTGGAAGCATCGTCCTGTGATATTCTAAGGATTCCTTTAACAACATCAGCTATATATATATAGTCTCTGACTACGCTTCCGTCTCCGGCCAGTGTCAGCGGCTCATCCTTAAGTACTCGGTGGAGAAAGTTAGTAACTACCCCCTGTACGCCATTGGTTCTCTGATATGGACCATAAGGATTAGCAAGTCTTATGATACGATAGTCTATACCATGAATATAATTGTAAAGATACAATAATTTCTCAATGGTCAGCTTCTGAATTCCGTATGACGAAATTGGGAATGCATCATCATCTTCTTTACAGATACCCGTATGATCCTTGCCATAAACAGTCCCCCCTGAAGAGAGGAATATCACACGTGAAAGCGAACCTATACTAGCATCAAGCAGCCTTGTTGTAGGCAAGACGTTGTCTGTATACTCAGCTGCTATATTCTGATTAGAGTTAGTCGGACAGGTAGTGCTGATAAGGTGGAAAATAAGATCCTGCCCCTTTACAAGATCATCTGCAAAATCAGCTATTTTGGAAAAATCCCCGGTTACAAGCTTTGCACCATTTTCTTCCCATCTCTTAGACCTTGTTTTTTCAAATGAAGCATCAAAAAGAGTCAAAGAAGCACCACGGGATATAAGCTCATCAGTTAGATTGGTTCCAATAAAACCACCTGCTCCTAATATCAATATTTTTTTGTCACTATAATAATTATCTGCCATTCGGCCTTGTATTCTCCAGATATTATAATATGGTTGTAATTGGCATATCGGGACTTGTGTTCACAAAAAACACAGACTTCCCCTTATAGCCTTTAACATTATATCCTAACCAATAAAAAAAGTCGAATTATGTGATATACTGATTCTATGAATCAGAAAAACACTACAAAAACAAAACATATTGCTTTATATATTGGATCTCTGTCAAAGGGCGGTGCTGAACGAGTATTTGTGAATCTTGCAGAATATTTTGCCAAGAGAGGATACAGAGTCAGCTTCGTTACTATCTTCAGATCATCTAATGAGTACGATCTATGCGGAAGGCAGGCTCCAAAAACGGGAGATGAAAAACTGATCTCCGGGACTGATATTCGATATGTTCCTATGAACGAAATAGCAGAAAATGCCCTTTCCACTTCTATATGGAAAGGAAGCGTAACAAGATACTATTCAGACATCAATGATAATGCTGCGCTTGAGATAACATCGCAGGGCGGCGGATCTCGAATATCTGATTTTATAAAACGTACAGACAAGCTTCGCAGGATCTGGAAGATCTTAAAACCGGATCTGATTCTCTCCTGTAATGGCAAAAACAATCTTATGGCTCTTGCATCTGCAGCAGGGCTTTCTATTCCAGTTGCTGCATATGTTATCGCCATGCCTGAGCTTGAATATCCGGGACGCGTGATGAGAGCCGGTGTTAAAATCCTTTTTCCAAAAGCCAAAGGTATTATATTGCAAACTGAAAGAAGCCGTGCCTTCTTCCCAAAATCTGTCCAGAAGAAAGCTAAGATTCTTCACAACATGGTTCGTGATGAGTACTTAAACGGCGATATACCTGACTATGAATCAAGGCAGAAACTCATACTTGCGGTTGGACGGGTCGATGAAAACAAGCGTCACGATCTTATGATCCGCGCTTTTGCAAGAATCAGCAAGGATTTTCCTGATTATAGACTCCTTATCTGCGGAGATGGTCCTGACAGGCAGAAGATGCTGGATCTTGCTGCATCGCTTAATATAAGCGATAAGATATCAATGCCTGGTGTTGTTACAGATATAAGAAGTAAGCTCTGCAGTGCATCTCTATTCCTGCATACGTCTGATACAGAAGGTATGCCTAATGCTCTCTTGGAAGCTATGTGTACAGGGCTTGCCTGCATAGCTACAGACTGCCCATGCGGCGGTCCTGCAATGCTTATTGATAATCATAAAAATGGAATCCTCATTCCTGTTGGAGACGAGGATTCCCTTGTACATGAAATGTCTGAAGTTCTAAAAGACGTAAGCTATGCAAAGTCATTGGGCCGTGAAGCTCTTAAGATCCGGGATGAGTACTCGGCTCAAAATGTATTCAAAGAATGGGAACACTATGTTGAGGATCTCATGAACTAAGTCTTATCTGATCAGGTCCCAGCTTAGAGGAGTTCCCTTCTCAATATCATTAACTGCAGTCATTCCAAGGACCTGGTCATAATACTTGGTATGCATTCCATTTCCGGGTCTAATGGATCTGACATTATCGGCAGTAAGCTTCTCTCCTGCCTTTATATCCTTGACTACAAATAAAGATCTGCTTAAATGTCTTTCTGCAGCTTGCTTGTCTGAAAGAGCATATTCTTTACTTCCAAGTGCCTGTTCCATTATTCTGACGTTTCGAACCATTTCTGCAAATTCTTCCGGCTCCATTGAGAATGCATCATCAACTCCTCCGGCTTTCCTGTCCAGAGTCAGATGTTTCTCTATCATCTTGCCGCCAAGAGCTATACTTCCGGTTGCTACTACGCTACCAAGTGTATGATCAGAAAGTCCTACAAGACAGTCATATTTCTCAGCAAGATCCTGCATCATGCGAAGGTTGACCATGTCATAAGGAGTGGGATATGCGCTTACACATTTTAGCAATATAACATCCTTGTTGTCCTCTTCAAGGCAGGTATCAAGCGCAAGCTTAATATCCTCTTCATAAGCTATACCTGTAGCAAATATAATAGGCTTATGGAGTCTTGCAACCTTCCTGATCAGAGGAATATCATTGATCTCAAAACTTGCTATCTTATAGGCAGGAACGTTAAGATTCTCCAAATAATCAACTGCTGTAGGATCAAACGGAGATGAGAAGCATTCAAGACCAAGTTTACCAGCTTCCTTCATAAGATCTTCATGCCACTCCCAAGGTGTATATGCTTCCTTATAAAGATCATATAGGGTTCTTCCTTCCCAAAGACTTCCATCCGAAGTCATAAACCACGGCTTATTACAATCTATTGTAATAGTATCAGCTGTATAAGTCTGAAGTTTTACAGCATCAGCTCCAGCCTCGGCAGCTGCATGGATTATCTCTATGGCTCTGTTGTAATCACCATTATGATTGCCGGAAAGCTCTGCAACAATAAATGTTTTTTCATTCTGACCTATTTTTTTGTTTCCAATCCTAAAGTTCTTATTGAACATATCTATCACCATTCCTGATATACTAACTTCTATATATTCTTGATATAACAGTAAATATCACCAGCAGACAGCTTGGCATAGCGATTATTTTCAAAACACTTAGCTGACGCATGGTTTTCGCCTATTACAAAGCCTGCCATTGTCTTTATTTCAGAATTGTGCAACTCCTCTTCTGCAAGTTTTAGACTTTTAGTACCATAACCTCTGCCACGCCTTTCAGGTGCAATCATATAACTTACTTCACCAACATCTTTGATAACATCCACTCTTACGCAGCCAGCAGGTCCCTCTTCATCTTCAAGTATAAAAAAACGACATGATTCATCAGTTAGTTTCTTCTTAAACCACCTGATATGATCTTCCTTAGATATAACTTCATGATTAAAGGAATTCATCCTTGCTGTTTCGTCGTTTCTCCATTCTAAGACCAAGAGTGCATCATCCATATCAGCTTTTCTTAAATGCATAAAAATCTCCTCAATTAAAGCCTGGTTCCATAATGCCATTTCATACCTTATTACAGTCCGACATTTTCAAGCCATTGCTGGAACATGAGAATATACCATATCTGCGGACGCCACTCTTTCTTAGTTACAAAATCCTTCCAGAGCCTTGTAACTTCATTCTCATTAAGGAATCCTTGATTTTTAATCTTTACAGGATCCACAAGATTTTCCGCCCATTGTCTTAGCTGCGGCTCTAGTAACCATTTCATTATAGGAATCGAAAAACCCTTTTTAGGCCTGTCCATCAGTTCTTTGGGAACATATCTATATAATACGTTTCTAAGAACCTTTTTGCCTATCTTATCATCTCTCAAGTAGTCTATAGGAAGCGTCCATGCGAACTCAACTACATCCCTATCAAGGAATGGAACTCTGGTCTCGAGTGACACCGCCATAGCAGTTCTGTCAACCTTAACAAGTATATCATCAGGATGATACATGTTCATATCAAGAAGCATGATGTTATGATTGACTTCACTAAGATAGTTTCCTTGTGTATTACCTGCGTACAAAGTTCCTTTAAAGTGTCGATTACATGGTCCTGACCTATCTATAATCGGAATCCTTCTGCCATATCCATAAGGGTCCTGCTCTATCATATGAAGATCAGCCGAATCAGAAGCTCTAAGAAGGGCTGCTCGTACAGCGTTATCTCCACTTGCTATAGAAGAAAGAACTGCTCCGGATGCTTTACGGATAGGTGCAGGGATCCTACTTGTCTTATTCCAGATTCTCTCTATAGACCTATATGATGTGTAACCGCAAAAAAGTTCATCTCCTGCATCCCCTGAAAGAGATACAGTTACATGCTGACGTGTCATCTTACTTACAAGATAAGTAGGAATCTGACTGCTGTCTGCAAATGGTTCTCCAAACATATCTGCAAGTTTGGGGATTACAGCCTTAGCATCATTGTCATCTATATACATCTGCGTATGTTCTGTTCCTAGAATACCGGCTATCTCACCTGCTATATCAGCTTCATTAAAGCCTTCCTCATGCATTCCAATAGTAAAGGTCTTAACCCTGCCAGGTGCTACCTGCTGCATAAGTGATACTATAGTACTGGAATCTATACCTGCGGATAGGAATGCTCCAAGTGGAACATCTGATATCATCTGTCCTTTAATAGATTCCTTGATAAGTCTTTCAAGTTCATATGCAGCTTCCTGCTCTGATCCTGTAAAAAGATTATTCTGGCCCTTGCCTGCGACTTCTTTCATCGACCAATATATTGTATATGCATGGCCAGTTTCACTACATAGATCACCTGTATTCTTTTCTATATCTTTATAGTTAGAAGCATCGAGATAATCAGATGAATTAAAACAAAAGCCTGATCTTCCACACTTATAATACGCAGCAAGATCGCCGTCTGATATAGGGTTAAAATATGCATACGGATCATCAATTGTCAGGATTGTTCCCGGCATGAGTTTATAAACATCTTCATATATACTGTAAGGTGCAGGTATATATCCATGTGCGAAATAAAGTGGTAGTACAGCTCTGTTTACATTTTTTTCAAATTCAGGAATACATGTAAAACAACCTATATCAGAAGCAAATGCAAAGCTGTCTCGTCCAACAAAGCCGTAGTATAAAGGCTTTTCTCCTACTCTGTCTCTTGCAAGCTGAAGCCTTCCTGTGACAGTATCATACACAGCTATCGCAAACATTCCCTTGCATACAGACAGTGTTTCATATACCCCATAAGCTTCGATACCTTCTAGCAGAATCTCTGTATCTGAAGTTCCTCTAAAATCTGTATCTTTACAAAACGACTCTTTAATAAGGCGTTCTCGAAGAACTGCTGCATTATAGATTTCTCCATTATAGACCATCCAAAAGCGTCCGGAATGAGATCTCATGGGCTGGGCGCCATTGGCAGACAAGTCGCGAATCGCAAGTCTCCTATGCCCCAGTGCAATCTTGCTATCAGGACTTATCCATATGCCCTCTGCATCCGGTCCTCTGTCCTTCATATGATCGTTCATACCTGATATAACTGCACGAAAATCGCCTTTATAATTAATTAGCCCTGAAATTCCACACATATCTACGTCCTATTCATCACAATCCAAAGTACTGATACCACTGCTGAAATACAAAGAAACTCCATGCTATTTTGGAATAGTTACTTCCTGATGCCCGTCCTCCATCTCCGGTAGCTATATAATCACCTATAAATTTATTGACATAGGCAGCATCAAATAATCCCTGTTTTTTTAGAAAATCCTGATCTGCATAGCTTAAAAGCTGTTCTTTTAACGGTCCTCTCATCCACTTATCAAGCGGCACTCCAAAGCCAACCTTTGGCCTGTCAAGGAGTTCACGAGGAATATAATCATATGCTATATCCTTTAGAATATGCTTTTTGTCTCCCTTATAATATTTAAACTCATGAGGGATTCTAAATGAATACTCCATTACTGCTGTATCCATAATAGGGCATCTGTTTTCAAGTGAATATTTCATAGATGCTCTGTCCATCTTGCATAGAATATCTCCGGGAAGATATGTATCCATATCAAGGAGCATGCGCTTTATCTGCCAGTTACTTCCTGGATATGAAGTTTCAATAGGATACTTACAAGGAAGCCCTTCTTCATTATTCATAAAAGCCCTAGCTGCTCTAACGTATCCTTCTGATGAAAGCTGGCATTTAGTCTCCTTGTTATGATTCTCTGCAATTGCTCTGACTTTGAAAGGATACTTATTTAGAAGTTTATTGCCTGATCCTAACGGTATCTGGCCTATCCCGTATGCTATATTGCCAAGAAAGTCCAGCTTTCTTGCAAGTGCAAGATCTGCATAGATATTGTATCCGCAGAAAAACTCATCACCACCATCTCCTGACAGAGCTACTGTAACCTTCTGTTTTGCAAGCTTGGATACAAGCATTGAAGGAATCTGCGATGAGTCAGCAAAAGGTTCATCATAAAACCTGGCCATACTATCTATCTGATCAAACATCTCTTTTTCATCGATATAGAGTTCTGTATGATCAGTACCAAGATGAGAAGCTACAGCTTTAGCAAATTCTGCTTCATTATAATTTTTTTCGTTAAAACCTATTGAAAAAGTCTTAACCGGTTCAACTGAATTGTCCTGGGCAAGAGCTGTTATAAGGCTTGAATCAAATCCGCCTGACAAGAATGTTCCAAGAGGTACATCTGCTATCATTCTATCAGCTACAGCCTTTTTAAGAAGGTTTTTGAGTTCCGCCTTAGCCTGATCATAATTTGTTACAGGATTCTGGCTATTTGCTGCATAAGCCTTTCTTATATCCCAGTACTTCCATATCTGCCTTTTCCCTTTAGAAAATTTAAGAACAGCTCCGGGCTCTAATTTGTATACATCCTCGAATATACTATCAGGAGCATTAATATACTGCTGATAAAGGTATCGTGCAATAACTTCACGTCTTATCTTTCCTTCAAATCCGGGACATTTCATAATAGGCTTTAGTTCTGAAGCATATACAAGATTGTCTCCATCCAGCCAATAGTAAAGGGGCTTTTTGCCTATTCTGTCTCTTACAAGATATAAATCTTCTGTCTCTCTATCATAAAGGGCTATTGCAAACATACCATGAATATGATCTGTAAAGTGTATGCCCCATTTTAAATATGCAGCTATTATTACTTCAGTATCACAAGTCGATTTGAAAGGATAATCCGAAAGCTCTTTTTTAAGGTCAAGGAAATTATATATCTCTCCGTTAAATACAACTGTTACTCGCTTATCTGCAGAGTGCATCGGCTGATGGCCAAGCGGAGACAGATCAACAATAGAAAGCCTGCGCTGAGCCATTCCAATACAATATCCATCCGGGCCATCGTATATCTCTACTCCATTATCATTGGGGCCACGATGTATCATCGTGTCATTCATGATACGAAGTTCTTGTTCATTTATTCTTTTTCTTGATACATATCCACATATTCCGCACATGGTGTCATTCCTCAATTTCCGGTTCGTACCAGTTCTTGTCCGCTATTGTCTGATCTATAGTTTCCTTGGCATTAGTATATTCTTCCTGCCAGAGTTTATAGGCATCATCCCATGAACTATAATTACCATCAAGCCTATGATCATCAATGAACTGATAATGAGTTACAAGATACTCTTCCAGATAATCTGTGACCTTGACTGCGCCAAGAGCATTGGTATGATTGCCGTAATCACGAAAATCAGTTTCAAAGTCAATACCGATCTCCTCATAATAATCGTTCATGTTAAGGAAGTTATAACCATAAGACTCAATAATGGTTTTCATATAGTTATATTTCTTCTGACTATCTTCTGTCATCAGTTCAGGTAACACTATAAAAAGCCCCTGAAGATCATTATCCGAAAGATATTCAAGAAGATCACGAAGTGCTTTCTCCTGCTTGTCCTGAATAGGTCTATCTCCTTCGATATCTGATACATCCACAGACTGAGTAGGTCCAACCTGGTCATATACAACATACCCTTTAAGATCATCTGGATATTCATAATTGAAGTCCCTAAGCTGAGACCACATAAATAGTGTCTTCCAGTTAGAATGATACTTGAATATGTCAAAATAGTAAGTCAGCCTTTGACTCTTATCATCTACCATTGCATTGATCGTATCTATTCTGTTCATGGAATATTTCATGTTGTCTGTAACTTCTCTTGTATGAGCCATATTGCCGATAATGTCTTCTTCATTGGCTGTATACATTCGCATTTCGAAGATATAGAGCTCTGGAGACTGAGTCTTCTGGGCCTCTTTGACAAGGTACATACCTGCAACCGGGCGCTGCATATTACTGGACAGGGGATATACTGTAATACCTGTATCTCCATAAATCTTGGGTGTAACAATAGCAGGATATACAGGGCTAGAACCAATCACGACAGCATCAATAGAGTTGTCTGGTTCAGCATAAAATCCCGTAAATCTATCTTTTACATCACCATTGGTCCTTAATACATAGGTGACAGATCTTATTAAGAATATGAATATGATGGCAAATACTGCCGCTTTTAAAATCTGCTTTTTATTCATAATATCAATCAAAAGCCCTCGTAAATAAATTCAGCCGCGCTATATCCAGGGCCGTATTCTCCAAGGAGTATAACATACATAATAAGCGCAAACCATATAGCCCAGCGAAGAATAAGGTGTTTTGAAGCTATAAGCTGTCTTACATTCCTAGGCCCTACGTAGTTCTTATCGGCTTCTGCTTTCTGATCCATTTTGTACTGAAGTACTGATACTACTATCAATACTGCTATGGATACAAATGCAACTGTCATCTCTACAAAATCAAGTCCCAAATCAAATATATGACCATTAAACAGTTCTGTAATATTAAAAGTACTAACACCTGCTACCAGAAGTTTTATAGCATGGCCTGTTGAACTAGCTCTAAAGAATACAAATCCAAGGTTTACAAGGAAAAATGTCCTGATAACTCTAAACGCATCTGCTGCCTTACCTTCCATGTTGATATGTAACTTCTCTCCAAAAAGCCATGTAAAAAAGGGAAGGGTTGCTTCGCCAATAACTATATAAGACCAGTGAAGTATACCAGATCCAATCACATACTTAAGGTCTCCACCATGCCACAAACCAACAGCTGTCCATAAGATCAGCATTGCTAGCCAGGTATTAAGCTGTTTGCCAAGTTTTTTGCCAAACTTCTTTTTAAATTTCTTGGCCTGATTCATGAAAAACTTAGTTCTAAGCAGAGGATAAAAAAGGTTGTCCTTCATCCAGATTCCAAGAGTTGCATGCCAGCGTCTCCAATACTCTGAAATGTTTTTGGCAAGGAAAGGCGTTCTGAAGTTCTCAGGCATTACTAGTCCAAAGGTCTCTGAAAGACCTATTACTATATCCATGCAACCTGAAAAGTTAGTATAAAGCTGAAATGCAAAACAAGCTGTTGCAAACCAGACATATATTCCGGCATAACTAGAATCTTGTGCATATACAGTATCAACAACCTTGCCAAGCCTCTGGGATATAACAAGCTCTTTGAAAAATCCCCAAAGCATTCTCTGCATACCAAATGTTATATTATTGTACTCAAGCTCATGCCTTTCAAAAAACTGTTTTCCTCCTTCTCTTAATTTTACGATAGGGCCGGAAGTCATAAGCGGAAAATACATTCCATAAAGGCAAGTCTTTAGTAGATTGGTCTGTGGCTCACATATTCCATTGTATACGTCAATAAAGTAGCCAAGGAGCATAAATGTATAAAAAGACAGTCCTAGCGGTACAGCAAGACTTATAGTATCAACATATACAAATCTTATATATTTCAGACCTACCAGGATTCCGAGAAGTATGAATAATTCCAGAATCAGCACGCTGCGCCTTGCAGCAATCTGCTTCTTATCAAGCTTGGTCAGTACCATAACAAGGGTCCATGTAACAAAAGACGCAAAAAAAGGGTACAGAAGAAGCTTCCCGCCTTCAGCCATATAGTAATAACTTACGCTGGCTGCAAGCAGTACCACCCACTGTCCCCTGCCTTTGAATATTACAGGTACGATATAATACAGTATTAAAACTGCAGCATAGAAGCACAGAAAGTAGAAAGATGTAAGTTCCATAAAAATCAGGTTGCCCTTTCAAGTAGTTCAACAATGCCTGCTGCTGTGTTGATCATAAATACCACCCTGCCATTTTCTATACAGGGGGCTTTTTCAGGGCTCTGAAAAATAGTATAGCCCTTATTCTCTAGTTCCTTAGTTGCCTCTTCAAGATCTTCTACTTCATAGCAGAAATGATAAGGAGTATTCTTATATCTTGAAAGAAGCGGATACATAGGTGATTCCTTATCAGACGGCTGAATAAGTTCTACTCTGTAGCCACTGTTCACAAGGAATTCTATATATATTTTTCTGATGTCATCGAAGGCTTTCTCCTGCTCAATAGAATACCCGAGTTCCAAAAATTTAGCTCTTGATTTCTCAAGATTCTTGCATAGAAAGCCAACGTGATGAACATTAAATTTTATCATAAAAGTCCTATCCCTATTTACAGCTGTGCCATGATGATATTGACCATCTCACCAACATTCTTCATGGAAACAATCTGTCCCATATCAAACTTTACGCCAAATTCCTGTTCGACTGCGTTTACAAGGTTAATATGCTCGAGTGAATCCCATCCATCGATATCATTAGATGTTGTTTCATCATTTACAGTAATGTCTTCTTCATCAAAAACATCGCGGAACACTTCGTTAAGACGTTCGTATACTTCTTCTCTTGTCATGTTAGTACTCTCCTATAATTACACTTATGCTATTGTCTTGTCACTTCATTTTAATAGTCACGACCGCTTACTTCAAGTCGTTATCTATAGCAATATATCTGTTTTTATTTTCATATCCTGATGATATGTCAAGTTTCCATATTGTATTGCCATCAGCATCTTCTTTTATTCTATCAAAACCCTGTATGGAATAAAAATCTCTGACCATTTTATTCTTAGCTGTTGGATAATAATATCCTATGATAGTTTTGATGCCACGTTTTATGCATTCATTTACAAGTGCATCCATCATGGCAAATTCCATATCGCGCTTTAATACTCTGCAGCTCATGAGCCAAAGATCTACATGGCACTCATCATTCTCAAGATGTCCCATAACAAGCGATACTATTCCGTTATCACCAAACTTGTCCATAAGACGGCCATACAATGTAATATTAGATGCATCAGCTGCTGCCTTTGCAATCTCTTCCTGCGTAAAACGCTTAGTAGTCAGATTGAACTGATTACTCTTATTGGTAAGCTGAGCAATCCTGGCCATATACAGATCTTCAAACGGTCTGATCACAGCCTTCATATCTAGAGATGACAGGTACTGTCCGTAATCTTGAAAGCTTTCTTCGAGCTTTTCGCGTTCACGATTAGCCTTGTACATATCATTACGCTTCTTATCATCTTCAGACAGATTTGTAACTTCAAAAAATCCGGAATGATCTATAACTCTTATATAATCTTCGGGCTTGCCTATTTCAGGAGCCGGAGCACCTATAACCTGCTGCTTTATGATCTCTCTTTCTGCCGGGTTATCATCAACAAAAACCATGGACTCCGGAAGGATATTCATACTCTTAGCAATTGCCTTGAAATTCTCACTTTTAGGTTCCCAATTGGCTTTGATGTATATAAAATCATCCGGTTTAAGCACTCCATCAGGATGATTTAAACCTGCGATAGCATTCTCTTCATCATTCTTGGAATCTACGTTGAGCATAACGCCGATATCCTTCTGGGCTTTAAGGTATGTCTGTATCTCAGAGTATACCTGGCCGAGATTGGTCTCTTGTCCTATCTCAATACCATCTACTCCATCGTCTCCGACAACTCCGCCCCACAACGTATTGTCAAGATCCAGAACCAGAGCCTTTTTGTTCTTGCCATAAACTGATTTAATAATATTGGCAACATTAAATGCCAGATACGGAATAGCCGGAACGCACAAGCAATACTTGTACATATGCCAGTACAAGGGATCCGACCAGGCATCAAGTCCATAACAGGAAGACAGATAATTAATATCGTTTATATAAAAGCCCTCATGAGCAGCCGCATAGTCACACAGTTTCATATTAAGCGCATTAACAAAATGGAGTCGTCCATGTATATCGAATACATCACGATTTCCAAGCAGTCTGTAAAAAGGCGCTTCAAAATTGTTCTGTATTATAGGACAGTTAAATGTTGCTGCCAGTTTATCCCACATAGTTGTAAAGTGTGAGTATTCATGGCTAAGCTTATCTTCTATCTGCGCTTTATCATCTGACATTACAGGATAATCTGTAATGTTCCTGTTTGATGTATGAATATATACAATATCAGGAGCAAAAGAAATAAGCTCATCTGAAGGAAACATTGCATCCTGCCAATACTGACCATACTCTGACTCATAAAACTCAGGTTCGATGCCATTATCAAGAAGAAAAAGCTCCATAATACGGATTATATCATGAGTAGTAGAGCCGCCAAGAACAGCAATCTTCTTATGTATGCGTGATGAACCATCTTCCAGGAGCTGCTTTTTTATTCTTTTTGATCTTTTCAGTATATATGCTGAATCAAAAGGGTATTCTAATTCTTTCAAATCTGCCTCTTTTTCACCTTAGTGTTTACGCTCAAACTTGTCACGGAACTCTGCAAAGTCCTTACACTCGTTATCTATAGAGTCAACCATCTCATCATATTTCTCATCAATAAGGGTTCTGTAATTATTGAAATTGTCGTAACCTTCCTTGGTCCAGCCAAACGGATGAACTAGAATCTGTACTTTTTTATTGTTTAAAATGTTCTCTTCATCAGGGTATCCATATCTCCAGATGTGGTTAGCATCTGACATATACTTAACATCAAGCTTTGCGCCTTCTGAAGCTTTTGGATCAAATGTAAAGAACTCATCCTGATATGCATTGATAATACCGGGAAGCTTAATATTCTCTGCAAGTACAGCAGGTGAAGGTCTGTGGATTGAGAATGTGGTTATCTCAAAGCCAAGCATATTACTAAGCATGTCTATCTCCTGCCTGATTCTGTCTCTGATAAGATTCATATCCGTCATACCGTTGAGGGCAAAATGAAGTCCGATTTCCTGACCTCTTTCATGCATATCTGTCAAGATATCTCTATTCTTTCTTGAGAGAATATTGTATGAATTATTGGTCCACTGGAAAAAGAATGTTGATCTGAAATCCATACTTTCCTCAACCTTAGAAAGCTTATAGGCTCTTTCAACAGAATACTCCACATCATGACGCATTATAATAAAGTCATCTTTATTGAGAGCTTCCTGATATGTAGCCTGACGGCCTGACTCTTTTATAATCTTCAAGATCTTTTTATAATCATCGTAAGAAAACATCGTTAATTCCTCCCGCATCTTTTTAGGACAAGTTCTATATAATCCTTCCATTGCTCAAATACCGCATCGGCATTGGCACGTTCTCTAATCTTTGAAGCCTCTCTTCCAAGACGTTCACAAAGTTCCGGGTCCTCAATCAGCTTATTAAGCCCATCTACCAATGCATCTTCATCTTTGATAGGGATAAGAAGTCCACTTACCCCATCCTCCATAACTGTTCTGGGGCCGCCGCATGGGCAATCTGTTGAAACAATAGGCATTCCAAGTGCCATCGCTTCAAGAAGAGAATTGGGGAGTCCTTCCCAATCGGATGTGAATGCGTATACTCTGCCTTTGACTATCTCCTTCTCAAGAGTCTCACTATCACCCATAAGGAATATATAGTCTTCAGCGTTATTTTCGCTGATCAGGCTCTTAAGGATTTCAAGTGTTCCATCATGTGAATCATCGCCGTAGATTCTAAGTACCCAGTCAGGATGCTTCTTGTGAACTTTTATAAACGCTCTTATCAGCATTGGCTGGTTCTTGAAATCCACAATCCTGGCATGATGTACAACAGCCTTTTCACGTTCTTTCGGATAAGGAACATCAAAAAACTTAGGATTTATCGGATTTATAATTATAGTTGAATTGTCTTGAAGGTAAGGTCTGAAAAACTCTTTCTGTCCTGTTGTCTGAAATACACATCCTGCAGCTTTTGGGAACAGCCATTTTATCTGAATCTTGTCAGATATAGCATCATAATGTCCTGTAGGATTGGTTCTTATGGATATAACAACAGGAACATCCGTACCTTTTTGCGCTGTAAGTGCTCTATAATTGGCTCTTTGCGCAAAAGCTATCAAAAGATCCGGATGATACTCCTTCATAAACTGCCTAAGGTATTTAATCCTAAGAAAGAACTTCGTAATCCTGCTTTTGTTCTCATCCTCCTTACGAAGACCTACATGGACACGGGTTACGCGCTCATCTAGTACAAATTCATTCTCATCATACCATTCAGTTGCAACATAAACTTTATAGCCTTCCTGGGCAAACTTGTTGGCAAGGTTGCTTACAACCCTTTCAGCACCGCCCTTAACAAGGCAATTTAAATGAAATGCTATCGTTCTCATATACTATCTCAGTGAAGTACTGTTCCTTTTATGACTTCTATATTACACTCATATTTATCTATCAAAATCGATCCATCTACTGTTCTGATAACAAGCTTATCATCAAAGATATCAATAACCTCTCCCGGTTCATATGCTGAGAAATCTATCATCTCATCAAATGGATGCGCTTGCCAGATCTTCATTTCATGACTTTCGCCTTCTCCCACATAACATACAGCTCCAGGGAAGGGCGCCGCAACACCTCGGATAAGATTATAAATGTCGCGTGTTCTTGCATGCCAGTCAACTTTACCGTCAGCAGGGGTTCTTTTTTCATACCAGCTGTCAAAGTCTTTGGAATCCGTCCTTATTTTGATCTCCTCACCTGATAAATAGGTTGTCACCAGTTTTTTGATGAGTCGTTTTGAACATATCATGTTCTTGTATTGAGCAGTTCTTATGTCATCATGAGGATTTATAGAAAACATCTCGGTTCCAAACACATTAGGGCTATCTGCCTTCTCATCATATCTGAATAGATTAAGATTAAATCTTGTATCTCCTAATATCATGGACCAATTAAGAGGAGATCTTCCTCTTCCAAACGGAAGGTATCCGCAATTACCGTGGAATCCATATATTCCCTTAGAAAAAGCATCAAGAACATGCGCCGGGATAAGCCTCTGCCATCCCATCACTATGCCTATATCAAAAGTATTCTCACTTATGAACTTAATAGTCTTCTCATCTTTAAGATAGTAACTGTCTGCTTCATATACAGGTATTCCATACTTATCAGTCAGAAAAGATAGTCCCTTGAAGCCCGAAACCTGATTTTTCTCAGTAACTTTAGGTGCAATTGTTATAACAAGATCAACCGGGCAGAGCTCCTTTTGTATAAAATCTATTATATTCTCAGAGGTATCTTTAACTCCGAAAACAACTAGTTTATAATGCATATTCATCCTCTTTCAGGCAAAACTGGCCATATTATTTTACTATGTTTTACTAATTAATGCCACCTTAGTGGAATTTACGTAAAATGCCGGCGAGTTCTTCGCGGTATTTTAGTGGCTTGTAGCCCTTGGCTCTCTCAAAAGCTCTTTTTCCATAATCAGATAGTCTGTTATTATCTGAGAGCATTTTCAGTATCTCACCGGCAAGGATTCTCTCTCCTTCTTCTATGTTAGAAGCTTCAAGATTAACCTCCTGGCTCATATCTGGAACGATAACACCAAACTCGCCCTCTATCACAACATCTGTAGAGCTGCCATCAGGAATTCTTGCAATAAGATCGTCGTAGCTTGATTCTGACAACAGGATCTCTCTTGGGCCAGTCTTACAATCAGCTGCCACACATGGCTTGGCAAGAGCCATAGCCTCTAAAAGCGCATTCGGAAAACCCTCATGATTGGAGGAAAGTACATATAGATCTGATGCTGCAACATAAGGAAATGTATTCTTTTTAAGTCCCATAAATGCTACTTTATCGCCCACTCTAAGGTCATTTGCAAGCTTCTCATATCCTGTCCAGTCGCCTGTTCCTATTATCATGAGCCTTGCATCCTTATTGTCTTTTTCAACTATAGAAAATGCCTTGATAAGATGCCAGAACCCCTTGATATAGTCCTGTCTTCCAACAGAAACTATAAGTTTTAAATGATCATTCCTGCTTTGATCAAGACCAAAGGGCATATCATTTACAACATCTTTAGCTTTGTCATTGATCATATCAACATCAAGAGGATTATAGATATAACTGCTTCTCTCATAGCCGAAATCACGTTTCAATTGTCTCATGATTTCTTTTGAGCAGGACAGAACCTGATCTGCCTTTTTACAAAATAGCTTTACCTGATCAGGAGCTTCCATATCTGTGGAACAGCGAAGTCCTGTAAGAACTTTCTCCTGTCTTCTTGACAAGACATTAACATAATTGGCAGATGAACCAAAGCTGTAGCTAATATCGATTCCGAGCTCTTTTTTAACCTTTCTGGTTTTAACAATACGTTTTATAAGATTTATAACTTTAGCCAGTTTGCTCTTCTTACTAGGAACATTGATATTAACAACATTTAATCCTGTAATATCATAATTGATGTCCTTGTCAGAGAAGATAAGAATAGTAACATCATAATATTCCTGCATCAGTCTGGCTGTTGTTACGCATACACGTTCAAAGCCGCCCTGATGAAGCATTGGTGTGATCAACATCAGTTTTTTCATAATAATCCTTTATGGAACTTCCCTAAGATGTTTGTTGGCATTTTCAGGAAAAGTTCCGTGTTTATAAAAATATGTCATCATTATGGATTGGGCGCTTATATCGAAACCTGCACGTCTTATAGCATCTGCCAGATAGCCGGAAGTATGCGCTCTGTCATAAGGATGCTCCTCAGGAAGGTCTACAGGCACTTTCCCCATTCCATCTGAGATTCTTCCAAATCCCTGATCTTTATCATATATTCTGTCAAAAGCATTATCAAATCGCTCATCCGGAACTTCGTGAGCATATACATCCATCCTTGGAACGAGGTCGTCTAAGACCTTCATCGCCCACTGCCTTGGATCAAGCTCTATGGACATACGACTTACAAGCCTTGTAATATCAACTTCAATAGTTATGGAATCCGATACAAGGCACTGAAGGCCTGCTGCCTGCGCTTCCACAACAGTACCCGGAAGTCCTTCATAGCGTGAAGGGAAGCAGAAGTAATCCATAGCCTGATAGTAGTCACTTACATTGGATTTATTCCCTAGAAAAATAACTCTGTTGTCCATTCCAAGTTCATGAACAAGCTTTTTGGTATCCTCCATGAGTGGCCCTTCTCCAAGGAGCATAAGGCGAAGTGGTAGTCCATAAATGAGAGTATATCTGCCCTTGTCATCCTCTCTTATAAGCTGAACCATCTGAGCAAAAACTCTAATAAGAAATTCATGATTCTTGGCATAATGAAATCTTCCAACATGACCTATGACTATTGCGTTGGATATCCCTAGTTCATTTCTTATTTTGTTCCTTATATCTTCACTATACGCAAACTTATCAACATTTATTGCATTAGGTATGATTCTGACTTTGCCTGCATCTACCAGCTCATCGCCATAGACATGCCTTGCTGCAGCCTCTGTACATGAGAGGTAATAGTCGCAGACCCCTTCTTTCTTAAATGGGCGTCTCAAAAATTCTGTAAGCTTGCCTTTAAGCCCTGGGTCTGTTCCTCCACTTCTAACGTGAGAGGCCGTGATACCTGCACCGTATTTCTTGGCTATAGGGAGATATATAGCTGCGGTACTTGTCATATGTCCCTGTACTACAGCCCACTTGCCTTTATTGGCTTTAAAAAAGCTCTCTATATAGCTCTTATATGAGAGTACGTTCTTGGAGTTAAGTCTTGGTACCACGTAGATATTGCCTCCAAGCCTTTTTATCTCTTCATCAAAGTACTCCGGCTTTCTGACCTTCATAAGTTCTGCTGATGAATACTTAACTCCTTTGGGAAGCTGCGCATCACTGTGTACGAGAAAGTCGAACTGGACCTGGCTTTTATCAATGTTCCTATAAAGGTCCATGATGCGGCTTTCTGCACCTCCAAGTCCTAGACGCCCGAATACATGCAGGACCCTGATGGGCTTTTCTTTTCTTTCCGGTATGCTGTTTATATCAAAATCCTGCGGCATGTATGCCTCCTGTTAATGGGTGTTATGTACTACGTTGTGCCGCACAGAAGTCACTGATATAATCCTCGGGCTACCTTGTCTCTCGTCGTAGGGGCTACGCCCCTGAGCACTCCTCGTACGGATTACGCCCGAGGATTATATCAGTAACATATGCGTTCCAGGTTCTAGTGATTCTTTAATACACGTTTTTTAATGTATCGTTTTATATTACTACTGATTCTTAAAGTTTCCCTTAAATGAAACTTAGTAGTTGCCATGAGTTTTTCTTTGAAGCGGTCTGTTTCTGTTGCCTTTACCGGCTTTAGCTTAAGCATCTCTGAATAGGATACTATCTCTTTAGTAGCAAGGATCTTCTCATATGCTTCAAAGTCTCTATCTGTCATGGTGTTGGTGTGAACTACGAAGGTCACAATGCCGTCTTCTTTGGACTTAAGTGTCTGACTCTTTTTGAAAGATATTGGATAAAAGACCATATCCTCCCACATATAAGGGCCATTACCAAATCCGTCTGTGATACCTGTAAAGCCGTTCTTCTTTAGAGCTTTGATGGTATTCATGTCATAGGAATGGGACGGCGCCATGAAGATATCAGTGGTGATCCCGTTCTTTTCAAGAAGGATCTTGCCACTTCTTATCATTCTGTCCTGCTTGTCAAAAGGAAGTCCTGCAAACTCAGAATTCCTGTTAAGAGGAAGAAGGCCTCCATCATGAGTTGTATATTCATGATGGTAGCCATGCATAGCCAGTGTCCAGCCATCTTTCTCTAAGTCTTTGATATACTCCCAGAAATCTCTCTTTGGAAGATTGATCATAAGCTTAGGATCGCGATTCTCCGGAACTATGCCCAGAAGAGCTTTAATATTATATTTATCAAGAAGGCTTTTAAAGCGTTCAAAATTGCTCCAGTTCATGTCCGGAGTTATGTCATCAAGCCTGATGGCGATCTTCATTAGTAACCTCTAATCTCTAGAGTATAATTTTTTATCAATTATAGTCTAAAAAAATATATCACTCGTAGTTACAAATACTTTGTCAAAAGAGTTATAGATATCAACCTATAATTATCTTTGTACAGACCTATTTTATAGATTCTCTTTATACCATTCGATAGCAAGCTTGATACCCTTAGCAAAATCATAAGAAGGATCATAGCCAAGCTTCTCTCTGGCTTTGGAGATGTCTGCATTCGAATCACGGATATCGCCTGCACGTGCAGGTCCGAATATAGGTTCTACCTTCATTCCAAGAGCATCGCAGATGTCATTGTATACGTCAATAAGGTACTCTCTTCCACCTGCGCCTATATTGTACATCTCGCCGGCTGCATCTTCCGGAGCAAGGCATGCTCTAAGGTTACCCTCGATTACGTTGTCAATATATGTAAAGTCACGGCTCTGTCTACCATCTCCGTTGATGGTAGGACGCTCACCATTAAGGAGCTGCTTGATGAACTTAGGGATAACAGCTGCATAAGCGCCGTTAGGATCCTGGTGACGACCGAATACGTTAAAGTATGACAATCCGTATGTGTTAAGTCCGTAAAGCTTCTTATAAAGCATTCCATACTTCTCATTGGTCTGCTTGGTAAGAGCATATGGAGAAAGAGGATTGCCTTCCTGATCTTCTCTCTTAGGAAGCTTAGTAGAATCGCCGTATACAGAAGATGAACATGCATATGCAAATCTCTTAACGCCGTTCTGACGGGATGCTTCCATCATGTTAAGAGTTCCTCTAATATTAATATCTTCATAGAGAAGCGGCATCTCGATAGAACGAGGAACTGATCCCCATGCTGCTTCGTGACATACGAAGTCTACTCCATCTGTAGCTCTCATACATGCATCAAGGTCTCTGATATCATCCTGGATGAATGTAAAGTTCGGGTTATCCATAAATGGATTGATATTCTCTATATGTCCTGTCGAAAGGTTATCAAGTACACGTACCTTGCATCCCTTCTTAAGAAGAGCTTCTGTGATATTGCATCCGATAAAGCCCGCACCACCGGTAACAAGAAATGTACTTCCCTCTGGGAAGACTAGCTGTTCGTAACTCATAATATACCTCTTAAAATATTTATTTTTGCGCAATCACTAATTCATAATAGCACTTTTCATTAATATTAACAAAAATATGATAGAATATTGGAGCAAAGATTCTATAATTCAGTTCTTGGAGGTCATGCATGAAGCAGACATTAAATATTTTTAAGATCATTGTTCTAATATTTGCAATCCCTATATTGTTATACCTTTCAATAGGTTCTCTTTTTATCAATGCCAGACTGGAAGTATCTCAGGTATCTGAAAAGACTGTATTCGTTCATACCTTATGGTTCCTGCTTCTGCCTGCACTTATCATCTTTGTTGCAGTTATTTATAAGTTAAAAGATAAAATATCTTCCTTAAATACCGGCAAACTTGCAAAAATCCTAATAGCTTATACCTATGTATTTACTACCTGCTGGATAATTATAGCCAATGTACATGAAGGAAGCGATCAGGGGCAGGTTTTCAAGGCGGCACAGCAGATGCTTAATGGTGACTTCTCCACTTTTAATGTTGATGGTTATATGGGAATGTACCCTTTCCAGCTTGGACTTGCGCTTTTGTATCAACCATTTTTCCTCCTATTTGGAAACACAACAGCATTTGTTTGGCAACTTATCAATGTTTTTCTCATCTGTTTCATACAGTTTTTTCTATACAAAATAACTTGTATGATGACTGAGGACAGATTCAGTATCAATCTGTTTCTTATACTTGAATTTTTGGATATACCGCTTCTTTTATTTGTTTCATTTGTATATGGCACTATCATAGGGCACAGCCTTGCTCTTACCGCTTTATTTTTCCTTATGAAGGCTTGTAAGAACGAAGATCACACAATCCTCAATATCCTTGCATCTGTATTTTTTATTACTTTTAGTGCACTTGTAAGAAACAATAACCTTATTATCATTATCGCCATGTGCATTTTGGTAATAGGATGTTTTCTTGATTCTAAAAGAGGAAAGCTTTTACTGTTCATTCCTCTGGTAGTTATATCATTTTCTATTTCTCACAAGGCTGTCTTTGAATATTATGAGTGGGCTTGTCAGGGGCAATACACAAACATAGGCTCCTATGGACAGCCTACCGCTTTGGCTGTAGCAATGGGGCTTTCTGAAAATGATGAACTTGCCAATGGCTGGTTCAATGGATATACCTGGGACAAGTATATCGAACTGGGATGCGATCCTAAAGTTGCCGAAGAATTCGCTATCGAAAGAATATCCGAATCTCTAGGTAGATTCGCAGCTTCACCTTCGTATACTTTTTCATTTTTTGCAGAAAAGCTTAATTCTATGTGGCTCAATCCTGATTTTCAATCATTATGGAACAGTGGCAGACATGGAAATTATATAGGAGAGTCCCCTGTTATTTACAATCTGTACTATGGCGAACTCAATATACTTATAGAATCTATAATGTCAATCGTGATGTTCATAATATATTTGGGATCATTTCTGTACATATTACTTGGAAATAAAAAAATATCATGGCAAAATATGATATTTGCCATGATACTTATAGGCGGCTTTCTGTTCCATCTTTTCTGGGAAGCCAAAGCCCAATATACTATTGTTTATTACGTTATACTATTTCCTTATGCAGCAATGGGTTATTCACTTCTTATCTCTAAACATGACAAAAGGCAGAGTCAACATTAGGGCAATTGTCATAGGATTGCACAACTGGAAATTCCATTCTGTAAGTGCAGCTATTGCAAAACCGGATATTATTGCAAAGGGCAGGAGTGATAATATCTCATTCCTGTTCTTTAGATAGCGTAATATTGAAAGAACTATCCCACATATGATCATCAGCAAAAATACTATTCCGGTTGGTATACCATGATCAAATGCAACCTGAAGATATGAATTATGCGCGTGGATAAGATTTTCTCCATTCTCTGCTACTGCAGACATGTTCTCATGTCCTGTCATATTAAGGCTGCTTACATATGCTTTCCAGATATCAAATCTGCCATTACTGTATTCTTCAATACTACTTGTATCCTCTTCAGGATTGTCAGAAGCAGCAACCTCCGTTTCGGTTATTTCCTCTGTGTTTATAGCTGTATCTTCGCTAACATCTTCTATATACTGCACATCTCCTGCTTCAGAAAACTGATCATTGCCATCTGACTGCGAATTTACAATAAGATTTCCATCTGCATCATATAACAGATTTCCATCTTCATCGTAGTTCATCTTATCTTCAGAATAATCATAATCTATTCCATCTGTTCCAAACATCTTCTCACTAAATACGGAGATAAAGCGTTCTATAGACATATAACTGTAATCGTCCCAGTCTTTGGAACCTCGTACATCTGGGACGGCATCTTCTATCTCGATAAAATAGGGATAACCTATCATGACCGGAATCATCCTCTGAAGAGTAAATGCAGGTGCAAACATGATCACTGCAGCCATGATACAGATCACTACTAATCTTATAAAGCTACGTACCTTTTGCTTCTGAGTTATAGAAGTTATGACTATCATTGTAAGAGCAGTGATACTTATTGCAAGGAATCCAGTTCTGGAGGCTGAAAAGAACATATACGCAGAAACAAATCCAAAAAGCACAGCTTCTTTCCATATTACAGCCAATTTATCCCAAAAGCCTTCTTCGTCTTGAGCTTTGACCATCTTACCAATAAGCAGCGCACAAGATGCACACAGCATTATAGTAAGGTACTCCGCTGTTACAGTAACTGTATGGAACTGCATGGAATATCTTCCCATTATAAATCCATAGAAATATCTGCAATACAGGCAATAACCTATGGTATAAACAACATTTAGTGATAATCCGCCTGACAGAACTTTAAGCATCTTTTTGGAATCACTTGATACATAATATCTAAAATATAAAACTGTATATATTGCGGCAAGGGCTACTCCCCATAAGCGTTCGAATCTGAATATGATGATAAGGGCAAAAAATCCAATTACCATCACAGCATACCAAGACAAGGTAAGTTTTTTGTTCTTCCATTCAGATCTATTACTAATCTTAAGACATAATAGTCTGATAAAATTCAACAAAATGATAAGGCATTCTAATAATATAACGATAAGAAGGACTAGTATAAGGTTATGAAGGTCATATTCTTTTTCAGTTTCAGCCAATTTATGACCATTATAATAGATAAATCCTGCAACAGCTCCTATAACTACTACAACAGCATTATATACATTAAGAAGTTCTCGCTTAGAAAAAGTAAGAATTACAATTCCGAGCAAACATACGGCCATCTGTCTCTCTGATATCGTATGGAATATGTTGGCAAGACCATTCATATAGTCACATCCATACCAGATGGCCATGGCTATAAGAATCATCTGGCCATAGTGTCTTATGCTATCATATACACTTCCAAACAAAGTGAATACTTCTTCAGAGTTGTCTCTGGATTGGTGGTTGATGCCATAAATCAGAACAATAAATGAGATCAAAAGTCCAGCTTCATAAAATAAGATGTCAGAAATCCTGTCATCAAAAAGCTTCATAGGAAATACCATGAAAGCCAAAGCCGCATAACTCACACATGCCACAGGATTAAGAGTATACTGCACAAGTTTATGTACCGTTGTATCTCCAAAGTTTTTGCTTCTTCCTATGCATTCAACAACTACCAAAAGGACTATACATACAGCAGCTACAATACCCATGTATATAAAACTCTTGCCTTTAGATATTGGAAGCTCATAATTGTATTTTGCAGCAAGGTGATAGCCATCTATAGATGAATCATTATAATAAAATGTACCTATTGCTGCATTAGCATTTTCTGTAATATTCTCAGTTCCTACTGTAAATGAGGCATTTTGTACAGTTATGAATACCCTGTAAGTTTTTCCGACCTCAAGATCTATCCCCATAGGAATTTCCACATACCCCGGAAGAGTCTCTTCTCCAAGGTCGATTAGATCCTGATACATTACAACCCACTTTTCATAATCCCAAAAAGCGACGCGCATATATCGCCCACCAACAAGCTCATCAACAAAAACTGATATTGAATCAAGCCTGTCATACTGTGCTATAAAGTCCTGAATCACGTCATGAGTGGAATCAACATTTTCAGTGCTTCCTACAATCTCTCCACCACCTGATTCTTCTTTTATTGTACTCCACATACGAAGCGGAAATATGGAGATAATAAGGAGTAGTGAAATGACAAGAATTACTGCTTCTATTCCTTTGATTTTACTGATCTTTTTGTTCATGTAATCACTCCGTTAATTTATAGTCTGTAAACGCCGGATATATAACAATAATCGGCAACAGCATAGTCAGAAAATATGTATATCTAAAATCGGCAGCTACAGGAGTAGCTATAAGGACTGTACATACCGCAAAAAATGGTAGTAATAACGGTAATATTTTTCCTTTTTGTTTTTGAGTTAATACTACTCCAATAGATATACATTCTATAAAGAAGGCTGCTCCCATACAGAATAATACACCATATAACGGAAGCATCGTACTAAGCTTAGTCCCTATTTCTCTTATCTTTTGCCACAGCCTTGCACAGATTCCTCCTAATAGCCATCTTCGCTCTATTCCCAAGCCATTATTACATACTCCATCATTATCCGCCACAGTATAAGTACCTTCTCCTGCCGGATTATCCGGATACCAGTAGCCATATGTCATGTTTTTATATTCATCAATATATACACTCGGATACTTAAGCCCTGTTCTGATCCAGAGACTAGCATATTCAAAGATATGCTCTTCAAAATAGTCAATATCTCCCGCTCTGAATAGTTCCTTCATGTTATCGGCAAAGTCCGGCGCATACAATTCGTGAATATATGTAGTGTCTATGACTTTGTTAACCATCATAGTATCTTCCATGCCAAGATCTTTGTCCTCAACAAGGACTCTGCAAAATAGCTGTATGGGTATAGATAACGATTCAATAATATCTGGCTGAATAACCCCAAATGCACTCATCACTGGGAATCTTATAATAAGTATAACTGCAAGAGACAATCCCCACGTGTATATCATGCGTTTTCTAATCCTAAACGCCTTGAATCCCCATATACACAATAAAGGTATCATAAGTAAAAAAGCATATAACCCATTACTTCTAAAAAGAGCAGTTCCCACACATGCGATAAAATGAAGAATGAGGTCAGTGATCTTTATCTTTTCAGTACCTATTACCAATACTCTGATAAGCGTTGTTACAAACAGCATTATAAACCCTGCAAACAAGACATCTTTCCATACTGTTACAATGTATACCCATTGGAAAGGTATTAGTACATAAAATGCCAGAGACAGATATACCCATCTGAGCTTTAGTCCTATAAGCTTTAATGAATTGATACTATATGAGACTATCAAAGCCATTAATACCATTTGAACAAATGTATAAAAACCTATAGCAGTAACCAGATCTCCCGTAATAGCAAATATAGGTCTAAGACAAAGTCCTATAAGTAAAGTATGCATCAGCGGATGATGATTGGATAAAGGAACAAGGCCTAAAACCTGCTCTATCTGATTAATGCTGTCTGGGGTTACGATTCCAGGAAATTCATACAAGTATCCAGGCATCCAGAAGATCATGCATATTACAAAGGATATCAAAAACACTTTAGATTTGATTCCATTAGCATCATTCATGCATTGAGTTCTAAAAAGTTCAAGAGCATTCAAGCTCAAATACCATTTATATACAATCTTAAGTCCATGATAAAAAAGAATAAAAAGGCCTGTAAACACAACAAACAGTACGATAACCTTAAATAAAAGGTTATCGTACTGCTTTGTGATACTACTCATGTTATAAAAAGTATATAGTCCGCTGAAAACAATTGCCGTTACAGGTACTGTCTTAGTACTCAGTCCTGCTGTATATTCTGAACTGAATCTGTACAAAAGAATTACAGCAGCCAAAAGGATAAACCAGATTATATTAGATGCTCCTAACATCCCAAGACATTCGAAACTCCATATTGTCACAAATGCCTGTACTAATAAGATCAAATCGGCCCATCTTTTAATATTAGTCATTAATCCAGCTTCTCCCAAGCATATAATTACAGTCTCCAGTAATCAAATTCCGGCTTTGTAAAGTCATTTTTATCAAAAATGCCTTTGATATCGAGGAATACCTTTGTAGTGTGTTTTGGATTGAAGAATGCTGCAATATCTTTAGCTGATAATGAAGTAAAATCTTCATGTGCAACAGCTACTATTACTGCATCCATATCCTTAACTGAATCCATAGAATCAAAATCAATATCGTAAAGACGCTTAGCTTCATCTGCATCAGCCTGTGGATCAACTACTACAGGAGTGATTCCATACTCACCAAGTTCTTTGTAGATATCGATAACCTTGGTATTACGTGTATCAGGGCAGTTCTCTTTGAATGTAAATCCAAGGATAGCAACTTTAGCACTCTTAACTGCTATATCATTGGCGATAAGCTTCTTAACACAGTTCTCTGCGATATACTTGCCCATATCATCATTGATGCGACGACCTGAGAGGATGATCTGTGAATGGTATCCAAGTTCCTCAGCCTTGTATGTAAGGTAGTATGGATCTACACCTATGCAGTGACCACCTACAAGACCCGGTTTAAAGTTAAGGAAGTTCCACTTGGTTCCTGCTGCCTTAAGTACTGCCTGTGTATCAATTCCCATACGATTGAAGATCATTGACAGCTCGTTCATGAATGCAATGTTTATATCACGCTGGCTGTTCTCGATAACCTTAGCAGCTTCTGCTGTCTTGATGTTCTCTGCTTTATATACGCCGGCAAGAGCAACAAGGCTGTAAACCTTAGCAACTACTTCAAGAGTCTCTTCATCCATACCTGATACAATCTTAGTGATGGTCTCAAGTCTGTGAACCTTATCACCGGGATTGATACGCTCCGGTGAATAACCAACCTTAAAGTCTACGCCGCACTTAAGTCCGGATTCCTGCTCAAGAATCGGTACGCATACATCTTCTGTAACTCCGGGATATACTGTTGACTCGTATACTACGATAGAGCCCTTGGTAAGGTGTTTACCAAGTGTATGACTGGCGCTCTCTACAGGTGTAAGATCAGGAGTATGATCATCGTTAACTGGTGTTGGAACTGCTACGATATGAAACTTACACTCTTTTAATTTCTCAGGATCAGCTGTGAATTCTACAGTTGTATCCTTGATCGCATCATTACCAACTTCTCTGGTTGGATCGATTCCTTTTTTATAAAGATCAACCTTAGCAGCGTTGAAGTCATATCCAACAACCTTGATCTTCTTAGCATATGCTACTGCTATAGGCATACCAACATATCCAAGTCCTACAAGAGAAAGTTTCTCTTCTCCTGAAAGGAGTTTTTCATATAAATCCATGATTTAAACCTCCAAGATTCATTATAAATATATTATTATGAATTATTTTTTACATATGAACGTGACCATTATAACTCAAATAGCAAAAATCTCCAACTATTCATAATCTCCCTGTAGTTAATCAGCCCCAACAGCTAGAGTATTTATTTGCAGTCAGTGCGTTTATCTGGTATCAAAACAACTATACCAAGCAGCAAAGCCAAATAAAAAAGCCCCATTCCATAACACATATACCTTGGCTGTGGGAATATCAAAGCGCCTGTAATAAAACAGTTTATAGCAATTCCTGCCATTACAATAAACATTAACCGCAAAGTAAAGCTGCGTATTGGAGTATTTTTTTTAAGTAAAACAGCAATAAACACTATAAGAAAGACTGCATATATAACCGCTGATATCTTTATCAAAACTTTCGGTAACATGTTTGCATTTGAGATAACAAAGGCTTTCAGTACATTAGCAGTAAATACATATACTGCGCCTTTATCCGTTCCGTTTAACACTTTTCCAATCTTATTTTTTAGCAGTTTTTTGAAAAGTAATCCTTCAACTTCATCCTGCATCATCATAGAATGAACATCATCAAATTCGGGATAATAACACAATACATATGTTTGCAGGATCGGTCCTACAATATCAAATCCTATTACGTCATAGCACTCAGCATAATGATCTACCATAGCCGGCCAGTCAGAATTAAATACATTTGAATTTTCTTTAAGTTCATATCCCGGAGCAAAATCTATCATAAGTTCCTGCTCCCGACATGCATCATATATCTTGATATACAAATCTTCTATCTCGGGATACTTTTCAGAATCTATATCAGCAAATACATCTGCATCTTCTAAACTTGCAGTATACATCATAGTATCAAGGCCGCCCTTACTATTTCCAATATGCGTAGTAAAAACGCCTCGATCCAGATTCTCATATACTTCATCCACAAAAATAATAGATGCATAAGCAAGTATCAATAATATACAAGTCAGAATAAATTTCTTTAAGTTACGGCTCTTCTTCACCAAAAGATGATATACAAAAGATACAAATCCCCATGTGATAAGTACTATAAGCATCTGCTTTCTGATACTACAGATAATAACACCAAGGGCAAAGAGTTTGCATATTGATCTGCCAGCATAATTGTCTATACTCTTTATAAGTACTATCGTAAATATCACATACAATGGCATTGCCAGTGCCTCAGTCATAAGACTCTCTGAGTACATAGAACCACGGTTTGCAACAAAGCGATTTATTCCTGCAACACCAATCTGAAATAGCATCGCCATTGCTGATAAACATAAAGATTTTTTATTTCCAAGAGACCTTGTAGCATCAAGGATAAATGCACCTAGATAATATGCAGTAAAACTCCATAAGAGACTTTGAATTATCACAGCAGCGGTCAAATAAGCCGGTAAGCCGTAGGGTTTTGCTGTAATATGAAGTATTTCAAACAGACAACGTAGCCCCAATAAAAACAATGGGTAAACCGGCTCTCTTGAAAAGTCCATGGTTACATAGCTATACGTATCTACACACCATACCGGTCCATCAACCATTGCGATTCCCAAATAAAACCAAACAAGTAAAGCCAGAGATATAAACTTAAATTTAACTGTTCCTGTGCTACTTTTATTACTAAACATTACTTCTCCTTTAATCAGTTGTACATTTGCAGTTTTTATGCTATCTCATTAACTTATGCTCTATCTTGTTAAAACATATTCTATCTTTTTAGCTTATGTTCTATTTTTCAAAATGTTCTTTATCTCACCAGCATATGCCCTAACTATGATATGTCTGTCATATTCCTTCTCCATCTTAATACGACCGGCGTCTCCAAGTCTTAGCCTTTCTTCCTTCGAAAGAATGATAAATCTATTCATGGCTTCGTACAACGCCTGACCATCCCCCGGTTTAAATACAAAACCTGTCACACCATCATCAACAAGCTCTTTACATCCACTTATATTCGAGCAAAGAACCGGCCTTCCTGCTGCTGCCGCTTCCATGATAACATTGGACATCCCTTCATGATAAGAAGGTTGAACCAATACATCACACTCTGCATAAAATGGACGTACATCCTTGTGGAAAGGAATCACCGTTACAATTCCATCTTCCTGCGCCGTTTTCATTCGCTGTGTATAAGAATCATCATCATATCCAAGCGTTGAAAATAAGACTCTATCACCATATTCTTTTCGCATTTTCTGAGCGGCATATAGGTATTCTTCTATTCCCTTTTCCTTCATAAGTCTGCCAACATACAAAAATCTGATCACATCTCCATGATCATTAACATCGGCCTTTTTATGATAATCAAGGTTTACTCCAGATCCTCCAACCAAGGCGGTTCTTTTCCCTGTGATTCCAAGTTTTTCAAATAATGCTTTATTCTCAGCATTTTGAAAAAAGAGACATGAACATTTCTTCATAGACGTTCTGTACATGACAGTAACAAGTTTTTGAACAATTCCACCTTTTTCAAAGGCACTTCCAAGACCTGTAATAGTACTAATAAAAGGAATCCCTAATCGTCCACATACATAGCCACCATAAATATTAGGCTTTATTGTATATGTCAGGACAATATCAGGTTTTTCAGATTTCAAAAGCTTCTTATATTTTTTTATAAGCTTGAAATCTTTAAGAGGATTCATCCCTCTCCTGTCAAGGTCTGTATGTATAACTCTTATCCCCTCTTCTTCAATATCTGATCTGTGTTCGTCATCAGGGATACTAACAACTACATCATATCCATCATCTTTTAAAGATAATAAGAGCTCATTTCTAAAAGCATAAAGACCGGTAGAATTGTTAGCCAAAAATAAAACTTTAGACATCACGTTGCCCTTCATTTAGAATAATATAATCCATCAACATTTTTGAAATGAATAGCTCCCATTCCAAGTTCAAGTGGAGCGATAAAATCTTTATGCATGTTATCACCTATGTAAACTAGTTTCTCATATGGCACTCCCATGATCTCATGCATTTTTTTAAATGCAACAGGGCAAGGCTTTCTAAAATCTATTCCACCAAGTTCATCTGTGATAATAATATGATCGACCATTTTTTCAAGGCCAAGTGCTTTTATTTTGGCTCGCTGCCCTTCCGGTCTGCCATCTGTTATAATACCTATCTTCTTACGAGACTTTCTGATAGCAGCAAGTAAGTCATCGACGCCTTCATACAAGTTGATATCAGGTTTCTGGTAACGATATTTTTTTAGACATAACGCCTTAACTTCTTCAGAGTCAATTCCAGCTGATGCTAAAACAACATCAATTGCATTTTCATGTCTCAAAAAAGCTTCATACAGCTTGTCATATGCTCTATCAACCTGTGGGATTACTGACGCTACCTCTTTATATCCGCTTCTTACATATTGTTTTTCGCCATAAAGTGTATCATCAAGGTCAAAAATAATCCCTTCATAATCATCTATATAATCTTGAACTTCTAAAATACTATTTATTGTTATCATTTTTTATTCGTACCTGTATCATATCTAAATAGTTTATGGATTAATACAGATGCTCTGATCAAATCTGCTGTATATAGCTCCATCTCTTGCAGCGCCTTCACTATAGCTAAGGCTCTGCCCCAAAAGCATTCTGATTACTGCTTCTGCACTATCAGCTCCTGCCTTTATAGAAAGTGGAGCTCCACCTCCAAATCTTGGATTTATCTCTATGTAATAGTCATCCCCGGTTGATTCTTCACGGATCAGCTGAACAGTAATTTGTCCGCAAGGCTTGAAATCAGCGCAAAGGACTTTCATCTCTTCGATCATCTTGTGATCCTGCGTGATCCTTGTCTTTAAGACTTCACCTGATCTTACTGCAAGTCTCTCTCTGGGAGTTATAAATACAGGATTCCCTTCATAATCTCCGAATATATCTATTGTATATTCTCTGCCGCTTATAAATGGCTGTATTATATAATCACCTATCTTTTGGGCATAAACATTGAGATCCTCTAAATTATTAACCTTATATGCATCAATTGAGGAACTTCCATCTTTGGGTTTAATAAATGCCGGAAAAGACACTTGCCCCTGCATCATCGCTTCCTCAAACTTTTCTACACTGTTTACGGGCTTTGGCGACTTAAGTCCAAGTGAGATAAAATAGTCTGCAGTATAATTTTTATCTCTGCAAAGTTTAACTTTATCAACTGCACTAATCAAAACCTTAGTTCCAACAGCTTCAAATTTATGCTTGTTTATGGCCAATAAATTTAAATCTGTATCTATTGTTGGAATCAAACAATCAATCTTATTCTCAGCACAGTACTCAACAAGATTCGGAATATACAACGGATCGCTTATTCTAACAACCTGAAGATGTTCATCACAAAAATAAAGAGCAGGTGCATCAGTAACAAGATCTGCTCCAATTATCGTAATGTCTACTGCCAGTCTCTTGGCTGCACTTCGAAACGCCTGTATTAGTTCTACACGACGTCCAACAGAAGTAAACAATATTTTCATAAGATAATCTCCCATATTTTTTAATTATCCCAAATGACATATCAGCTTCTCATAACAGAATCAGTTATGTCCGTTAAAAGGCTCCATTGTCGCAGATGTAGCACTGCTTATACCTTCTTTTTTTATAACAGTTTTGATCGTATCAATTATTATCTTCACATCCGTTACAAAACTAATATGATCAACATACCAGACATCCAGCTCAAATTTTCTAGCCCAGCTGATTGCATTGCGTCCATGAGCCTGCGCATATCCCGTAAGTCCAGGCCTTACGTCATGACGTCTTGCCTGTTCAGGAGAATACAATGGTAAGTACTGGACCAGAAGAGGTCTTGGTCCAATGAAACTCATGTCGCCTTTAAGGATATTTAAAAATTCAGGAATTTCATCAAGACTTGTTGATCTAAGCCATTTTCCAAATTTAGTAAGTCTTATCTCATCAGGAAGAAGATTGCCCTCAGCGTCTCTTTCATCTGTCATAGTTCTAAACTTGTATAGTTTAAATACCTTCCCTTTATATCCCGGACGATCTTGTTTAAAAAGAACCGGTGAGCCAAGTTTTGTCCTTACCAGTAGCGCAAGAATAGCATACAACCAGCAAAGAAGTACGATAACCATAAGTGATATCACTATATCCAGAAATCTTTTCACATATGTAGAATAAAATGAATTATTTTTCATACTCATTTACTTATCAAAACACCTTCTAACTATCTCAATGATCACATCCTGCTCATCAGGTGTCATCTTGTTATCTGAAGGAAGGCACAGGCCACGCTCAAAGATATCATTGCCAACATCAAGAGCTTCTCCCTCATCGATATAAGCATTGGTTACGGCTCTTCCATTACCATTTGCTGTAATAAAAGGATTGTTTCTATAAATAGGCTGCATATGCATAGGCTTCCAGATAGGGCGTCCTTCTGCATTGAACTTCTGGATTGCTTCAAGAATCTGCGTAGGACAGGACTTACCTTCTTCGCTTATATAAAGAGCTTCTTTCTCGCCTCTTACCTGTTTACACATTGCATCCTTGTCTATAAGCATGCAGCTAAGCCAGAAGTTAGGGGTAGAGCATGTCTCATCATAAGGATTCATCGATACAGGAAGATCCTTAAAGCCTTCTTTATAGCGTTCATATATAGCCTTCTTCTGAGCTATGTGCTCATCAAGATGGTTGATCTGACCTCTTACAATACCTGCTATGATATTACTCATACGGTAGTTGTATCCAACTTCTTCATGCTGATACCAGGGAGCATCCTCACGGCTCTGGGTTGACCATTTGCGGACTTTGTCACAGTCGTCCTTACTATCTGTAAGGAACATACCACCTGATGAACCTGTGATTATCTTATTGCCGTTAAAAGAGATCGCATTGTAATCTCCAAAATTTCCTGTCTGTACTCCCTTATAGGTAGCTCCAAGGGATTCTGCAGCATCCTCTACAATAAGAGCTCCGTGCTCATCGCAGATAGCTCTTATCTCATCAATCTTACCAGGTGTTCCATACAAATGAGCGATAACAACTAGCTTAACATCAGGATATATCTCAAATGCCTTCTTAAGGGCAACAGGATCCATATTCCAGGTATCGCGCTCAGTATCTATAAATACTGCTTCGCCGTCTTCATAGGCAACAGGATTAACTGTAGCGTCGAAGGTCATGTCTGAACAAAAGACCTTGTGACCTTTTAATGTACCTTCATTAGGCTTGGCCATGCCGTAGAGCTTCTCTCCGGCAAGCTTCACACACAGGTGTAAGGCTGCAGTTCCTGCGCTTAGTGCTACTGCGTATTTGCAGCCTACATACTCTGCCACCATACGCTCACACTCATTTATATTCTTACCAACTGTAGACAGCCAGTTGGTATCAAAAGCTTCTTTGACATATTCAAGCTCTTCTCCATGCATTGTAGGAGATGAAAGCCAGATTTTCTTTTCAAAAGGTTTTATGCCTTCAAAATTCTTAGACATATATGTATCCTCTTTTCATAATTTATTAGTTATAGCCCAAGAGTTATAGTTTTTTAAATCAGATTCGTTACAAATCCATAAAATATCAAAAAACTAAATACAGATTCTTAATCAGTCGCATTGATCTTGGCAGCTACGCGCTGTAGCTCTCTTACATGCTCCGCGGAGTGCTGCTCGGCGTCATTAATATTAGGATGATAGGTTGTGACTATCTCCTGTACGATATTCCTTATATTGGCAGATTCTGCCTTGGATGCATGATTGAGCTTCTCAAGGTCTTCAAAGAACCTGCTCTCATCTACGTCAATAGGCTTACCGATGTGGATCATCTTGTTGGCTGTATCCTGAAGTCCCTCTTCATCCATAAGCATCTCTTCGTAGAGCTTCTCGCCCGGGCGAAGGCCAGTGAACTCGATCTTGATATCTTCTCCTACCTTAAAGCCGGAGAGCTTTATAAGGTTCTCCGCAAGATCCAGTATCCTTACAGGTTCTCCCATATCAAGGACGAATATCTCACCGCCTTTAGCATAAGCCCCTGCCTGAAGGACAAGGGATACAGCTTCAGGTATTGTCATAAAGTATCTGATGATGTTAGGATCAGTAACTGTTACTGGGCCTCCTGCTGCTATCTGCTTCTTAAAAAGAGGTATAACACTACCATTAGATCCAAGTACATTACCAAATCTTACTGCAACAAATTCTGTATCATAATGCCTGTTGAAGGTCTGTATGATCATCTCGCAGATACGCTTACTTGCACCCATTATATTAGTAGGGTTAACAGCCTTATCTGTGGATATCATTACAAACTTCTCACAGCCATTCTGAGCTGCTGCCATGGCAGTCTTGAAAGTACCAAATACATTGTTCTTGATAGCTTCGTTAGGGCTATCCTCCATAAGCGGCACATGCTTGTGAGCTGCCGCATGGTATACGATCTGAGGTCTGTAATGCTCGAATATCCAGTTGACTCTGTTGGTATTACGAACTGATGCTATGAGTACCTGAAGATCAAGCTCGGGATACTTTTTCTTAAGCTCCTGCTGGATGTCATAAGCGTTGTTCTCATATATATCAATTATGATGAGCTGTTTGGGGTCATGCCCTGCAATCTGCCTGCAAAGCTCACTTCCTATAGATCCACCACCGCCGGTTACGCATACAACCTTGCCCTTCACGTATCCAAGGATAGAGTCTATGTCAACTGTAACAGGATCTCTTCCTAGTAGGTCTTCAATCTCAACATTGTGAAGTCTTGATACATTAACATCACCATTAACAAGCTGGTATACACCGGGAAGGGTTTTGAGTTCGCAGTTAGTCTCTTTACATATATCGAGGATCTTACTGATCTCTTTCCTTGGAGCAGAAGGAATTGCAAGTATGATCTGATCTATCTCAAAAAGGTCTGCACATTCCTTGATCTTATCTCTTCCGCCAACAACGCGGACTCCCTGAATGTATCTGCCCCATTTATTGGGATCATCGTCTATGATGCACTTAACCTGCATTGTAAGATAGAGGCTGTTTACGATCTCTTTGATGATGACATTAGCAGCTTCTCCTGCGCCTATTACCATAACAGAGGACACATCCTGACTCTTTTCACGCTTATGCTTTTGTGTTCTTAAAAACCTATATGAAAATCTGCTAACAAATATAAATATTACAAGCAGAAATGTATACAAAAAGTAATAGCTCTGAGGAACAGGCTGTTTCTCAATCTTGAAGAACTGGAGTCCTATCGCATTGACCACTCCGGAGATAGTACATGATACCACAAGGTTCTGAAGTTCCATCTCACCTGCAAATGCCCATAAGCTGTCATATAACCTAAATGCTGCAAATATCAAGATAGTGATAACAATATTTATAGCAAGAAACTCATTAATAGGAGTTATGAAATGTTCAGGTACACTTGTAATATGAAAATCATACCTTACTAAAACTGCCAGATAACTGGTAGCAATAATGCTTATAATATCGTAGATTATAAGTACAAGACGTCTATAAAATTTAGCTTTATTAAAGCCTGTCTTTATCTTTTTATCTCCCATTTATAGGTAACCTCTGCATAAGTCTATAAACTATTATTTTTTATCCTGTTATAGATAACCGGCATAAGCGGAATAATATACCACAAGATTATCACGTATCTCACAACGTAAACAGGTCCCAGAAGAACTGTTAGCCATACCAGCACAACAGGAGTAAGTGGTATTACGGCTCTGAGTTTTCGATTACGTAACGCATATACTAGTATAAATGCCCATACCCAAAAATAAAAGGCTGGTGCAAAAAGTAGTGAAACAATTGGTGTTACTTGTTGGAACGGGGTAAGAGACATCTTATAATATAATCTGTCAATCCATTTAATCAAGACAACTCTCTCTCCCGGAGGTTCAACTTCGTATTCAAAATAACTGCTGTCCTCATAAGTAATATTATAGAGTTGATGTCCTTTGTATGAGTTAAACACCGCAAAAGGATACCAATATCCATAGCTTGTCATAAACCAAGCATTCACATAAGTAACAGGATGCCCCTTAAGCATCTTAAACCATAGTTTCCAGTAGGATGCTGAATCTCTATCATATGTATCATTATTGAAAAATGATTTCATATAATCTGACACTCTTGGTTCATACGCCAAAAGTGCTCTTTCAGGAATATAAGAGAACAGCGTTTCTTCATCTTCTGCCGAAAAAGCTTCAGGACTACTATTCCACGTTCTTGCCAGCTGTGTTATTGAAACTGTAAGCATCTCCTGATGTTCACCACTATCCGCATCAAAGACAAGTGTCATTCCACTATCTAATATCACGCTTACAATTGCCGGAAGCAATAGCAGTATCAGCATCTTTTTCCAATACTTCTTAAAAACAATTAGCGCGATAGGAATAAATACGATATATGCATAAAAACCGTTATGTCTAAACAGGCATACCATAACAGCCGAAAACATCATCACACTTATCCCTATTTTGTTTTTAAAGAAAATCTCAGGTTTTTCTGATAATTGTAACAGTTTTAAAACAAATAATAATAAAAAGGCAGAGAACAATCCATCTTTTGTGGAACACCAGGTATACATTACTATTGTCGGAAAAAGCCCCATAAATAGTATTGATATGATCCTGCAAGTTTTTGAAACTCTACATCTTTTAATAAAAGTTATAAGATAGGCAAATATCGCAGTCATAATAAGTGCCTGAAATATCATATACATGCATATTCCGGCATTCCAGGATCCTGTGACCTTATGTCCAAAGGCAATTGTTCCTCCTAGTAAAAGAACATGAATCAAAGGATGATGATTGGAAAATTCCCTTGTAAGAACCTGGTTGAGCTCATCTGCTGCATCATAGCAAAAAAAGCCTGGAAAATCCGCAATAAGCACTGGCAATTGTATAGCAAACAAGATAAGCCATATTTTAAAGAAATATGTAAGTTCATCGCTCCGTTTACCAGTACTATCTAAAACATCTGCGTCTAAAGGCATGATAGGCTTGTCTGAGTCTGATTTCTTCCGGTCCATCATCTTATAAAAAGAATTAACTATAGTTCCAATTACCACCGATAAACCTGCAAAAATCAACAGATCCGATACCTTACCAAGAGTCAGATGATCTTGTGATTCAAGCTGATATCCAAATACAAGTGCCAAAGAAAGCAATATGCCATATGCATAAGCCCATATTTTTCTTCTTTCAAAAGTCTTTTTTGACATATTATCAATCCTTAGATATCGGTACCTGCATCAGATTCATATAACTCTGATTTCTTGTCCGTAACATTCTCAGTACTTCCAGCTCCTTCTATGTCTCGTATGACAAACTGAGGATCATTATTAAGTGATATATAAGATCTTCCTATATATTCACCTGCCATTCCCACCATGAGCATCAGGATTCCACCCATAAATACCATTACTGACATAAGAGCACTAAAGCCAAGTGGGAGCACATCCAATTGATCACCAAGAACTAATTTCTTAATTATGGTATATATGCCATAAACAAAACCCAGCACAGCAAAGGCACTGCCGGAAAAAGTTGCAATTCTAAGAGGCTGAATAGAAAAGGCTGTAAATCCATTCATCCAAAGTCTAAGGAGCTTTATCAGATTATAACCACTTGTTCCTTCTGTTCTTGCCCTGTGGTTTATATCAACATTAACTATATTATTTGTAGTACGCAGTACGAGACCTATTACATAAGGATATGATCCCTTATATTTACACATCTCATTAACAACAAATCGCCTAACAGCAAAATAACTAGACACAAACAGTTCATTAGGCTTATTAAGCATGATATGAAGCATCCATTCATTCATCGCAGAGCCAAAATTTCTAAAAGCTGAATGTTTCTTATGTTCATATCTTGCATAAGCAGCATCTGCTCCCTGTTCTATTGCCTTGATAAGCTTATCTACTTCACATGCAGGTGTCTGGCCATCATCATCAAGGCATACTACAATATCGCCTTTAGTCTTATTAAGTCCAGCCATCAGCGCAGCATGCTGGCCGAAGTTTTTAGCAAAATTAATACCTGTCATATTTTTGTTAAGGCTACACAATCTTCTGATAACTTTCCAAGTTTCATCAGGAGACCCATCATTTACACAGATGATTTCATAGTCATATTCATCTGTCATTTTTTTCATAGCTTCATTAAGTTCATCTATTACACCTGAAAGTGTATTTTCAGATCTGTAACATGGAATTACATAGCTGATAAGTTTTTTCATTAGAGTTCATCTCTTTTCATTTACTTTTATAATCTTGAAGGTATCAGCAACCATATCAATTTCGCTTAGCTCTATATCAATACCCTTATTATTATAATATGACACAAGCCAATCAGTCGAATACTCACTTTTTACCACAAAATATACATTAGATGATAAAAGTGATGACTGAATATCTTCAAATCCAAAGGCTTCGAGCTTTGTAGTCTGCAAAGGGCTCTTACACGCCCACCCACCTAGTATATCAAAATTATCCAGGCTGTTATCTGTGTTTGCAAACATCTTCTCAGAATATGATACTGATGAATACACATCTATCCAGTAAAAGTTTTCCGGTTTATCATCAATATACTTATACAGCTCTAGATATGGCTCATTGACCCGTTTTCTGTCTACAGCTTCCATCTGTGATATAGTCATATTGTTCGGAACATATATTGCAGAAATTACGGACACGAATATAAGTCCTGTTCTTATATGTACTTTCCAGGAATTACTCGAAATATTATTCATCATAATTCCAAGTAAAAGAGCCATCTCTGCAAACATTAGACCATGTGTGATTCTTATAGGATCTCTTTCGCCCACCAAAATGTACATCCACAGAAGTGATCTAACAACAAATAAAGCAATAAGAAAAGCAATTTTAATAAAACTATCTTTTTTTCTTGATAATGCAGAAATACAGATGCTAAGGTACATGATAAGAATGATAATATTCCACGGAGCATCTGTCTGAGGATATTCAAAGCTTTCCTGTAAGCTAAAATGATGTAACCTGTACAAATACTTCGAAAATGCTGCTTTGATTCTCTGCGGCATTGGTGTCTCTTCTTTTATCGACTTTGCATACTCTGCTACCTTCAACATGGTCTTTGAATCAATCTCTTCATCAAGGCCGAAGTTGTAATTGAACAAAAGTTCAACCTCTGCCTCATCAAGACCAATCGACTCATAAAAATCCCTGTTAGTTTCATAATCCGGGATGGTCTGATAATCATACAATTCAGTTCGAGAATCAAACAGTTTTCTAAACTCAGTCCATCTGTCAGAACTGTAAGCAAGTACATCAACACCTTTACATATTATCAATCCGGTAAAAAGAACCAGAGCCCAACGTATATAAATAGTTCTTATCTCTTTCTTTTTTTCTTCTCCGAAATCACTGATAAATCTGTAGCCCCAAGCCATTCCGGCAATAGGAAGCATTAAAAGAAGCATCTCTGAGCGTACCAAAAAAGAAATCCAAAGAATGATACATACTAAAGCCCTGTTTTTCTTACCATTTCCAGTAATTACCAGAAATGCTGCCGTTCCTGCCATCATAGCAACTGTAAAGGTGTACTGAACATATATCAGATGTCCGGTCAGACATCCAATATACATAAGTACCTCAGCAATAACAGCAATAAACTTTACAATCGTATCTTTTTCCAGGTTTATAGTCCTATGAAGGATCATAAACATACATGAACATTGACATAGGCATAAAAAGATGCCGTATACATTAGTTTTTCTAAAAAGTCTGTATATTAGACTTATCAGAGCACTGATAGGATACAGCATCTGTATATTATGTGCTGCAGGTTTCCCTATATAGCTTCCGCTAAGCAGGTCCTTCATTAGCACATCATCATTAAGATCAAAATAGTAATCAAATAATGCCGCAATCATCAGCATTATTACTGCAGTGATTCCAGCTGCTATGCATATATTTAAAAGAACTCTCTTTTTATTGCTTTGCAACCTTTATCCTCCACAACAACTATATATATTGATCGTTTTTTAATATCTAAATTTGATATTATATCATTTTCAAACAATGACTATTCAGCTGAACTTATAGTACAGCTTCACTCTGTTAACAACTTCGTCAATCTCATCGTTTCGAAGCTTGTAATACATAGGAAGGCGAAGGAGCCTGTTGCTTTCCTTGGTTGTATACACGTCTTCACCATGAAATCTTGTATATTTAAGACCTGCTTTTGAGGAATGAAGAGGCACATAGTGAGAAGCTGGGAGTATACAGTTACTCTTCAAATATTCAATAAGTCCCTGTCTTTCTTCAAAATCCTTACACTTAATATAGAACATATGGGCATTATGTACACAGCCTTCAGGAACTACAGGAAGTTCGATAAATCCCTTTTCTTCAAGCGGTCTTAATGCTTCAAAATATCTGTTCCAATGATCCATACGTGCATTATTGATCTCATCTGCCATCTGAAGCTGTGCATAAAGATATGCTGCGTTCATATCACTTGGAAGGAATGATGAACCTGGCTCAATCCAGGAATATTTATCAACCTTACCAAGTTTATAAAGAGTACGGTTAGTACCTTTCTCACGTATGATAATAGCATCATTAACATACGTCTCATCGCGAAGTAGAAGCGCTCCGCCTTCACCCATGCTGTAATTCTTGGTCTCATGGAATGAATAGTTACCAAAATCCCCGATAGCCCCAAGAGCTTTGCCTTTATATGAAGCCATAACACCCTGCGCTGCATCTTCGATAACAACAAGATTGTGACGCTTTGCTATATCCATGATAGTGTCCATCTCACAGGCTACACCGGCATAGTGAACAGGGACAATTGCTCTTGTCTTAGGAGTGATCGCTGCTTCTATCTTATTTTCATCAATATTCATTGTATCAGGTCTGATATCAACAAATACAACTGTAGCGCCTCTAAGAACAAATGCATTAGCTGTTGAAACGAATGTATATGAAGGCATGATTACTTCGTCGCCTTCTTTGATATCACAAAGAATTGCTGCCATCTCTGTAGCGTGTGTACACGAGGTTGTAAGAAGTGCCTTAGTTACACCCGTCTTCTTCTCAATCCATTCATTGTCTCTTGCAGTAAATTCACCATCACCGCAGATCTTCTGGTTATCCACACATTCGCGGATGTAGTCCATTTCTTTACCTGTATAAGGAGGGATGTTAAAAGGTATAAAATTGTCATTCATAAGCTTATTCTCCTTTTTTGAAAACAAACAACTTGCTTATAACATAATTAAGTACAATAACTACGAAGGTAGCTACAAGCTTTACAGGCATTTCCTTGAAACCCAGATTTGTAAAGAAAATGAAAATTATTGCATTTTCAACAACAAGTGTAAATACTCTTCCTAAAGTAAAATCTTTTGCCTGTTTTAAGAACTCTTCTGTGCTTTCAACTTTGCCATCGAATACCCAGGTTCTGTTAGTAAAAAACTGAAAAGCTACACATATGATCCAGTCTATAGTGTTATTAACTAGTGCGTTAAGATGCATAACAGCAGACATAAACCAGTAAAGAAAGATGCTTAAAAAGAAAGCTAATCCTCCAAAAAACAAATATAATAGTGCTTCCTTATACTTTTTATAAAAGGGTTCAAATATATTAAGAACAGGAAGTGCCATGATCCTGTCAAAAATATCTTTTTTCTTTGTTGTTTCCATGATAATTAAAAATACTCCTAATTTTACTGTTTTTACGATATCGCATATACCACATATTTTTCATCTTCAAAGATAATATTATAATCATTCGAAGCAATATAGTCCATCAATATGTCCAATTTATCGCTAACACCGTATCCTACACCATCTATATCAGCATCAGTTACTATTACAGGATAATCTGTCATATTCATAAGCGCATGATCAAAGTCCTCTATCCTGTTACTTGCCAGCATGGGCCATGTTGTATAAATAGCTGGTTCCATATCAAATAGGTAAGACATCCCCGGAGCATTACCAAACTGCAAAAGCTTATACTCTAAAAGCCCATTATCTTTCAGCACATTATACAACTTAATAAGTTCAACGGCATTATCTGCTGTTGTTTCAAGTCCTGCTGCCTTGGGAATTTCTGATGACATTCTGATATCTCGTCTTGTTCCATCCATTCCGTCTATAAAAGAAAATCCATACTTAAACAAAGTACCTTGAATAAGCAATACTACTACTACCATCAAGGCCATTGCATGCCATGGAAAATGTACAGCACCGCCCCTTGATCTTCGTATCACACGCCTTAACTGAGTAAGAGTTATTGGCGCCACCAAAATCAGATTATTAACAAGTGGAAATGTGTAATTATCACTTCCAAGCGGTGTTATCAATATTATTAGAATTGATACCATCGCAAATATTCTTTCACCATTTGTTCCCGGCATAAAAGATACATAACCTAGTCTATCCATAATACCTGAAATTATATCTAAAACGTCCATTACTCCGCTCAGTATTATGAACATCATAGCTGCCTGAAACATAGAATCATAATAATAGTAATTAGTCGTAAATACGCCTTCTGCAAAATAATATCTTACAAGTACGAATATACCTATAATATATAAAATTTTAGCAAGCCTTAACATCCATACTTTTTTGAATCTAAGTTTAAATAGTATCACACCTGCAACTATGCACGGAATCATAATAATCATGACATTAAATGTATGACCGTATGCTTCTATAGTAGTCCTTAGTGTATATGATGTCCCATGAGTACTCTGTGAATCATTAGCAATTCCAAACAACCAGTTTATCATAGCTCCGTAAGAAGCAAGGCCATAAGCCAGCACTGTTCCACAGATGCATACTCCTGCCCCAGTCACATAACCACCTATGCAAACAATGGTACTCCTTACAGAATCTCTTAATTTCTTTTTTTCTAAAAAATCAGCAAACCATAAAACTAATATAAATCCTGCTTCGAGTACATTGGGAAGTCTTACTGCCACATTTATTCCCAATAATACCCCTGCAAGAAATAATCTTCTTTTCTGCTTGGCTCCTTCTGCAGTCATAATAGCCGAAAGTAAAAAAAGTATGCCAAATGTCATAAAAAAATACGTCATGTAATTGTAAAGAATTGCACTAGGACACCAGCATACACTTTCAGCAATCCATTCACCAGTAAATAACATCCATCCTGGAATTACAGTCTTAAGACCATAATAAACCAAAAGCGCCATAGCGCTTATTACTAAGGTTGTATAAATCTTCATTCCAAGAACAGTTCCCGCTCCAGGAAGAAAAGTCAAAAGATGTCCAAAAGCACTCGGAATGATTATAGAGAGCTTCCAATTTGTATCCATCAGTTCATAAAATTCATAATTACCAAGGCTATAAAGGGTATCACTGATATCAAGTCCCTGATCTATGGATACAAAAGGAAATATCAGAAGCAATATTGGAAAAAGAAATTGTTCTGATATAGGTTGAAACTTTTTTAGTTTTGAATATACCTTATCTCGTAGCCTGTCATTTTTCATCAGCCTTAAGCTCCTTGTCTATATCCATTAGCTTCTTCCAGAACTTTGTATTAACGCATACTCTTTCTACAAATTCAAATATCACACTTCTGATCCAATCTACAAATACACAGCTTACAAACAGTGTCAGTATGCATGATATCAAATGGCCTGCCATTCCCGGAATTGTTGCAGGTACATTGCCATATATCCCCTTCATCCACTCTACCCATCTATCTCTTATTTCAAGATGTTCATGAAGAAGATATATTCCAAAACTAAATGGAGCCAGGAGCCTTGCAAACTTAGCAACATATCCCTCTTTAACTTTAATATATCTAAATGTTGAAAAAAGGCCCAATGCACCAATAAGGCAGAGAATGAAATTATAGTGAAAAGTAACGCCTGAATAATAGATAAATCTTCCGGTTTTATAATTCAATTCATGGAAAAAAACAGCTACTGCGAAGCTTAAAACGGATGCACCTACATAAAGTAAAACGCTTGTTTTTGGACTATTAACAATTCTTACATTATATTTTCTAATATATGCTGCAATAAGGTACAGACATATATACCAGTCAAGATTATATCCCATCATATCAGTTGGAAAATTAACAGGTATTATACTCTTAATAAGACAAAACATAATAAGAAGGCCTATTATAGACGCTTTGAGCTGTTTTCTTGTTAAATACAAAACACCTTTATTAAGAATCGGAGCTATAACATATAGAAGTATATATGCCGTTGCAAAAGAATAATGCTCCGAAGATATCGGAAATAGGAACTGAGTTGTTTTAAAAATTCTGTCAGTCCTAGCAACATTAGCAGTATTAACAACCTGCATCGCAAAGGTTACTAAAAGCGTGTAGAAATAAACCTCTGCAATAAGCTGAAGTATCCTGGTAAGCTTAAAATCAGATTTTGAAAGGAAATAACCACTTATCAGAACCCATACATTAACCGCTACAATACAAAATGATTCTATAAATTGCCCTACAAGCTGAAGATTTGTAGCCTTTTCACCGGTTTTAAGCAGAAGGTCTGTATGAGAAAGATAATGCAACGTTAATACCATAAGTATGGCAATAACCCTCAATATCTCAAAATTGGCATCTCTCTTCCTAGTTGTCATAAAGTCCTCCCCCATTTGCAAGGTGTCTTTTTAAACGACAAAGCTTTTTTATCAGCGCTCCTTAATAGCTTTGCCATTTTCAATTCTATAAACCATATCACACTTTTCAATAGTCTGAAGTCTGTGTGCGATGATAATAAGTGTCTTTCGACCATGAAGGCTATTAATAGAATCCATTACTGCCTTCTCCGTTTCGCCATCAAGAGCAGAAGTCGCCTCATCAAGAACAAGCACTTCAGGATTTTCAAAAAGAGCACGTGCTATTCCTATTCTCTGACGCTGGCCGCCTGAAAGGCGTATTCCTCTTTCTCCTATAGTAGTATCCAGACCTTCCGGAAGACTTCTTACATAGGTATCAAGCTGAGCCTCTTTAAGAGCCTGCCATACTTTATCATCATCAATGTCTTCATCCTTAATTCCAAAAGCTACATTCTTACGAATAGTGCTGTCTATCATAAAAATAGTCTGTGGAATATATCCGACATTCTTAAGCCATCCCTGATAATTACTCTGTACATCCACTCCATCTGCTGTAACTTTGCCGCCTTCTATCTGCAATAGACCGAGCATGACATCTACGATAGTAGTCTTTCCGGCTCCGGTCGTACCTACTATTCCGACAGACTTTCCAACCGGTATTGCCATATCAGCATTATCTAAAACATAGTTTGTTGAATTAGGATAATGGTATTTGATTCCCTCAAGCTTTATTTCTTTTTCTACAGGAAGTTTTGAAGCTTCCATAGCTCGCTTATACGCTGTTGGATCATATTTTATGCTTGTATCATGAATCTCATTACTGAGATTGTTCATAACGTTATCAAGGAAGGGTTCAAAATATGCGATTGATGTCTGGTAGTTATTGATACGATTTGCACTTGGCAGTAATCTTGATGCCGCACCTACAAGAACGCCAAGTTGAGGAACAATATCACTCATACTAGTCCCATTAAGAACCATCACTATAATATATCCCACCATCGCTACAATGCTAACAGTTTCTATTAAAAGACGCGGAGTTGCTGTAAAAAGATTATAACGCTGCACAGCCTGAACGTAACCATTACCACACTTTGAATATTCATCAACAAAATAGCCTTCTTTTGATGCTATCTTTATTTCTTTAATGCCTATAACTGCTTCACTTATCCATTTAAAAAGACCACTGTAAAAATTCTGGTTCTCCTCTCCGGATCTCTTCATGACTGGTTTGATAAACTTCCTTATGGCAAGAAGTGTCAATACAAGAACCGCTCCTATAAAAACAGTCATTATAGTATCCTGTATCAGCAGAATAACAATAATACAAGCAAATACTATTAATTCACTTATAAGCTGAAGTACTGCCAGAATAAGGCCATACATATTTATAACATCAGAAGTGATCATCCTCTGAACAACAGATGTATCAGCATTAAGATAATACTCATAAGGCCTATTGATGAAGTTGACCATCATGCGCTGAGAGGTTTCAAACTGATTGGTAAAAACGAACTTAAGCTGTATCTTGTTCATAAAGAAAAGGAATACATTTTTTATTACGAATACAGCTATTAAAGCTCCTAATATAAGCGCTGCAAATCTAGTGACATCAGAAATATGGAGTCCATGATATACAATTCTAAGAAACCATTTCTTTTCTATTGCTTCCGGATCCATGACCACTGTCATGATGGGCGAGATAAGTGCTATACCCAATGATTCCAATATGCCACCAATAAGCATCAGTATTATTATCCCAACCATTTGGTGTTTCTGCTTTTTTGAAAGCAAAACCATTAGTTCTTTCCAAATTTTACGCATATGATCCTCTTTAACGATTTATCTTTTTTCTTAAATCTCTGTATGCCCAGAGCATCCTGTAATAAATATAAAATAGCAAATGACTTTTCATCTGCATCGAAATAAGCTTCTTTTCCTCTTCACCTATTCTCTGCTTATAATATATATTGTTCTGAAAATTCGGAAACGTCCGCTTCATCTCTTTGGCAAGATCTCTGGAAAAACTATAACATCCTCTTATATGCTGAGACCTTGGCATGGCAGAAAAAAGTGTATTTATATAAAATAAAACCGTATATTTAAATTCTATTTCCGGTCTGAAATCTTCAAGATATCCTTGTTTCATAGCTTCCATGAGTAACAAACGTCCGGCAACTTTACGATCCTCAAGATTCTTCCTTGAAATCGTATGGACTGTAGATGCATCATGTTGGTAATAATAATACATCGGCTCCGGGATATATTCAAAATGCTCAGCCCTAAGCATCCAAGTATTGGCCACAGCATTATCTTCATAGAATATATCTTCCGGAAATATCTTTCCAGATGTACCTTTCAGGATTATATCCCTTTTATAGATTTTGACAACAAGACTTCCCGGATCAAGAATAAGTTTTTTGTATTTCTCCCTATCAAGTATTCCTGTCTGAGCATCATTATTATTATGAACTACTTTTCCAATCTTGTCGCTATGCTCCGGCGTAAGATGATAATCACATCCCACCATGTCAGCCCCGGTTTCCTCTGCTTTTCTTAAAAGTCTTTCATAAAAATCGGGTGTGATCCAATCGTCTGCATCTATGAATCCGATCCACTCTCCTTTTGCTATAGCCAGACCGATGTTCTTAGCGCCTCCCTGATGATGATTGGTTTCTGAGTGTATAGCATGAAAAAAAGAGCTATTGCTGCGCTCATATTCCTGCATTATCTTAAAAGAATTGTCTGTAGAACAATCATCAATTGCAATTATCTCATACTGATCCTTGGGAAGAGTCTGAGATACCAGACTGTCAAGGCACCACTTAAGTTTATCATCTGCAGCCTGATTATAAACAGGCACAATTACACTTAACTTCAAAGATTCCTCCTGTTTAGATACCTATAAATCTCCATAATACTACTATTTATAAAAGTATATGCTTACCTAAAAGTATCAATAAAAACGAGAATACATATTTAGAATATTTACATCATCTTAGAAACCAAGATATATATATGTACTAACATTGGCAAACTTAATTATAGACCACACCATGAGCACTGCCAGTATAATAGCACCTGGGACATTCACTTTATGTTTATCAGCAAGCTTGGCGGCATTGGGTGATATAAATGCCAAACCAGCGCTTATAAGTATTATAAACCACATGCATACCTTGGGTCCCCAAGTCATGTGAGCGATAGGCGTAATCTTAAATATATACCAGAGTTCGTCTATCTGAAAGCACTTTATAAAACCATTGCTTATCATTAGTGCTGCTGCACCGTACTCTTTAAATCTGGTCATTGCATATACTAGACTTATAGCATCCTGCAGCGTTTCTGCTCTAAAAAACACCCATGCAATCGTTACAAAAATGAATGTAAATATCATTGCTATAGGATATGGAATAAACTTTTGGGTGCGCGTGTTTTCTATAGCCGCTTTTTTACCTGTAGTAGCTCTTGTAATTACATACAATAGTCCATGCATAATTCCCCATACTATAAAGGTAAAACCTGCACCATGCCAGAACCCTGACAATATGAATACTATCATAAAGTTTATATAGGTTCTTATATTTCCTTTTCTATTACCACCAAGCGGAATATATACATATTTGGTAAAAAAGGTGGTAAGAGACATATGCCATCTTTTCCAGAAGTCATCAATATTTCTTGCTTTATATGGACTTTCAAAGTTTACGGGCAGGTCCATCCCAACCATTTGGCAGATACCTCGCCCCATATCACAGTATCCACTAAAGTCAAAATATATCTGAAATGAATAACATATGGCTGTAAGCAAAGCATCCATAGGGGTAAGAGTGTGGATATTACCATATCCGTAATCTACTGCGATTGCCAGGGTGTCTGCAATAATAACTTTCTTGGTCATTCCCAATACAAAAAGCATCACAGCCTGCATAAATATATCAGTATTCCATTTTAGGTCATGGATTTTTGTAAACTCTTTTTTCATGTCAGTGTATCTGACAATTGGCCCTTGCAAGATTTTAGGAAAAAAAGTTATATAAGATAGATATTCAAGTGCAGATAACTCCATAACTTCGCCTGTGAATACATCTACAAGGAGTGATATCTGGGAAAATGTATAAAAACTTATAGCTATGGGTAATAGTATTGACGCGGTTAAGTTACTTCCTGAAATATAATTTATGAATTCCGCAAAAAAAGCTGCATATTTAAAAAATAAAAGTAATACTATATTACCGCAGATAGCTATTATTAATAACGCTTTAACTAAAGTACCAGATGTTTTTTTCTGAGATTCCAGTATTTTATTATTGTTATAAGCAGTATTTATACCAGATTCATTATAGCTATCTTGACTCTTTTTTTTATTTGTAATCAGAAGCCTTATAAATAAATAATTCCACACAAGGCTGAGTATCAAAACTCCAAATACTTTGATTCCAAAAAATGCAAAAAATATGAATGACATTATAACACAGTAAAGCTCGACTGCGCTTTGTACGCAGGCGGGCTTTTCGCATGTCAGACCATCAGCCTTATTCTGCGAACAATAGCTTTGGGTCAAATATGAAACAGTGTAAACACCGCCAACAAACAGCGGTAAGAATGCAAATACAAATGCATATGAATTAAATAGCATCAGATAACACCCTTAAAGTAATCTATAGTCTTTTGAAGTCCGTCACGAAGAGCAATTGTAGGCTCCCAATTAAGTTCTTTCTTTGCAAGTGTTATATCCGGCTTACGCTGCGTTGGATCATCAACAGGAAGATCTTCATAAATTATCTTAGAACTTGTTCCTGTTAATTCAACAACCATCTCAGCAAGCTGCTTGATAGTGAATTCACCAGGGTTACCGATATTAACAGGGCCTGTGAATCCTTCTCTGCTGTTCATGAGTCTTATCATACCTTCAATAAGATCGTCAACATAGCAGAAACTCCTGGTTTGGCTTCCATCACCATATATTGTGATATCCTGTCCTCGAAGCGCCTGAACAATAAAGTTGGATACAACTCGTCCATCACCTATGTCCATACGAGGTCCATAGGTATTGAATATACGCATGACCTTGATATCAACACCGTGCTGTCTATGATAATCAAAGAAAAGAGTCTCTGCAACACGCTTTCCTTCATCATAGCAAGAGCGCGGTCCTATAGTATTAACTCTGCCTCTATAGCTCTCCGGCTGAGGATTGCATTCCGGGTCACCATACACTTCAGATGTAGAAGATTGAAGAATCCTAGCTCCGGTTCTTTTGGCAAGTCCAAGTGCATTAAAAGCTCCATATATTGATGTTTTTGTAGTGTAGATAGGATCTCTTTGATATTGAATAGGACTTGCAGGGCAAGCCAGATTATAAATTTGATCACACTCTACAAAAATAGGTTGTGTAACATCATGTCTTATAAATTCAAAATAAGGATTATCGAGAAGATGACGGATATTATCCTTACTTCCTGTAAAAAGATTATCAACACATATAACATCATTACCTGATTCTATAAGTCTGTCGCAAAGATGTGACCCAAGAAATCCAGCACCACCAGTAACAAGTACTCTATTCTTACGCATTTATCGTCCTCCTAAAAACAATTATCTATCGATTGTCCTCGTTGAGTATAGTTTAATTCAAAATTTTTCGCAACTTTTGCACATTTATTTAGGGTATCTGGCAAATAACGACTCGTAATCATAGTTTTTAACTATTTCACGAAGTTTATTCATATCAGCTTCAATATCATCTTTAAATATCTCTTCTTCTCCGCTATTAAAACATCTGACCATCCACGCGTTATACTCCGGTTTATAGTGAATCGTATCCGCATAATTGGACAGATCTGTTATGATCTCTTCATTGTCCATAAAATCAAAAAGTCTGACATTGTCATATTCTAAAAGCGTATCTGCTATTAGCTGTACCTGTGCAATTGTTGCTTCCAGGTTATTATCCTGCATTACATCATACCAATAGAGCACGCTATATGGAGCAAAGAAAATATAAAAGGTTGTCTCTTGGTGTTCTTTGATGTATGGAAGAAAATTGACCTCAAGATTTTGGGCCGTCTGCGGCAAAAAAGCATCGGCATCAAGCTCTTCTTCATTGTATTCTGCCGGATAATAATTGTGCATTACCCACTGCTCGTTATAATACTCTGGTGTCCACCAACTATAGTAAATAGTTGAAAGATCTGACCCTTGTCTCTGGATTGTTGGTTTTAATATATATTGAAACAATACATCTTTATTGTAAAGATACTGGATATCATTAAAAACATTATTATCGTAAAGATACGTAGGTAGTTCATACTTTGTTGCATTAATATCAGCAGTCATTACATTTGGATCTATTACCATAAAAATGGCATCAACACCATTTTGCTTCCTTGAATATGAATTCTCATCATATATAAAAGATAATATGTTATTATCATCCCTTGGCAGAGCGCCACTATAGCTAAGTTTTATTGTGTTAAGCCCCATAATATCAGCAAAATCATTAGTATTAAAATTAACTGTCATAGATGATCCTACTATAGCACTGTTATAAATCATGTTTGTTGCCATACCGGGATTTTGTGATAGTTGATTATCCACTATATATGGGAAGCCATTTATGGGCTTATGGTAATGAAAAAAAGGATCTATTATCAAAACCAATATTCCTATTATCAGCAACAGTACAATTACTGTTGCAAAAAAGGCTTTCATAGGACCGATTCCTTGTTTTATGCTTTTTTGAAAGCCATCTTTACTGATAATAGAATGCATTTTAGATGATAACTTTTTTCTTGTAGTCTGATTTTCAAGCTTATCAAGTTCATCCATAATACTATCAAGGGTTTTATTTGTATCTGTCTGAAAGTTGCCGGCATATTTTATTCCGGCTTTTTGGCTAAAAGCTTCAAGATTTAACTTCTGGTTATCAGCTGTAATAAAACCTATTGTTGGGACACCCAGCCTGCATAATTCAAAAAGAGTCGAACCTGATGCAGCAATTGCAACGTCCATATCTTTCATAATACTCGCCATATTCGTGACATTCTCATGAATTCTGATGTCTTTGGCATCAATATCTGCTACCAGTTTTTTTAACTCTTCTCCGTCCTTACTCATAGGACCAACTATAAGATGCCAACATATGCTTTTATTATGAACAATTGCATGTTTATTGTCTTCTAAAAGTTTATGAACAAAAGCTTTTTCAAAATGAAGTCCATCACCGCCACCAGTTGTGATCATAATATTATTTATCTTATGTCCTATCTTAATCGGTTTTATATTTTTAAATTCATCTCTTACGGGAGCATACTCGGGACCTAAAAGGAGTTTTGTCTTTGGATAATCCTTCTCATACCCCATATCCGACGCATAGATAGCATAGTTAATAAGTTTATCACAAGGATATATACATTTTTTCAAATCATCAACAAGAGTAACTTTAAAATGTTTGCAAAGTTCCTCCATATACTTTGGAGTAATGAAATAACTATCAACTAATAGTTCAGTCTTAGCCAGATTCTTATCTTTTTTATGACCAATCTTAACATTTTCACTGAAAGCGCCATGCTTTTCATTCAAGATACTGATAAGATCAGGAATTTCTGTTTCCATATCCCGATAGTCTGTATCAAGGATTATGGTCTTAAAACCTTTTGTCAAGAGCTCCTTAGCAGGTCTGGGATCTGCAAGAATAAAGCAGATATCTTCATCCCCCCACATCTGCCGTGAAATGGCTTCACACCTCATGATGTGACCCATACCTATTATTTCATTTCCATCTGCACGTACATATTTCATAGATTAAATCCTAGTTTTATCTATCATAAGTTTATATTTTAATTCAGCAATCTGCCAATCCGTAAGATTATCAATATCCTGTACTTCCATCTCGTCTATAACCATGGGAAACACTTTTCCAAGCAGGAGATTACCACTTTCTTTAAAGTTCTTTGTTCTAAAGAAATAGAACTGTCCGGCATCATGATATTCTTTTTCCAGATCCTGTGATCTTGTATTAAGATATTCAGGATATTTAAAAGAAAGCATATTTTCTCTTATAACAAAACATCTTTGAGGCGGATACGAAAAGGGAACTACTGGTATAAGTGAATCAGCATCCGACTCCTTAAATTTGATTCCGGCTTCTTTTAGCTTATCGGAAGTTATGAACGGTGCTGTTGGGTAAATACAACATCCTATATCAAAACTCTGTCCTATTTTTTCATATTCATCCAGAACTTCAAGCAAAACATCACTAGTAGTAGCATAATCTCCAGACTGTTCCTGGCTTCTAAGGAATGGAACTTTCGCTCCATAGCTAAGTGCAATCTTAGATATCTCTTCATCATCTGTTGAAACCATTACTTCATCAAATATACCACTACCTATCGCAGCTTCAATCGAATATGCTATTATAGGTTTTCCACAAAATTCTTTTATATTTTTACGAGGAATTCGTTTGCTGCCCCCTCTTGCTGTAATTATTGCTAATGTAGACATATCTGATCATCTCCTATTCCAGTTTATCGTCTTCTTCCTGCTTGATTCCAGCCTGACGGTTCTTATTATGAATCTCAGGATCTTCATACTTATCCATAAATGTATGTCCGAGACGGATTTTTTTATCCGCAAAAGATATACCATTAAGATCAGTATATACCGTTACAACGTTTTCAAAATGTATATTATCAAAATAATCCAACATCTCCATCGGCATAGTCCCGTCAAATACTACATCATCAGGAAATACTAACCTATAATCCAGAAGATCTCTTGGATGAGGCTTAATAAATATCTGACCTTTGGCCTTAAATACTTTTGCAATATCCAAGAATATTCTTGTTCTAGTTTCAAGATCGCAAAGCGGATCTGTAAGTATCAATGTCCTTTCGCCAGCTTTCATATCAGACAACTTATCTGTAACATCCTTTATATCTTTTACAAAAGCTGACAATATAAGGCTCTTATCCTCTTTTGTGAGACGTTCAACAAGTTTTTTTCTTGGAAGCTCAACATAGTATGGACACGGCTTTTCTATAGCAGCTATATCATTAACTTCCATATCCGCACAATATTTGCCATACCCATTCTGGACAAATATCAGATTCATTTTTTTGGACATAAAAGCTTTAAGTCCAAAATGACCTCTATTATCAAATCTTGCAGCATCAAAATGTACAAGGCAGTTCAAGCCATCTTCAAGCGCATGATATCTGATATGTTTCTGATTCAGATAATATCCTATGGGATCAGAATCACAAAAAACATATACTTCCCTATACGCTTTAAGATTTACAGGTATGTATTGTGCTTCGAGTTTTGCAAACTTTTTTGTATATCTTATTCTTTGGATTAAATTAGCAATAATATTTCCTTTATCCTGCTTGAAGTTTGCAAGTTCCGGAAAAAACGTATCTTCTTTTTCGTCAAAGATAATGACTTTATCAAATAATCCTGTAAGTTCTACCCTTTTTGAAAAATCTCCAAAATTGTTAGACATTACTGATAGCATCAAATCAGCATGCCCTCTTTCTTCTTTAGGTAATGCAAGTTCTTTCAAAAAAGAAATATATGCGTGATAAAAAGTATGACATATATATATTCTATTACTCATATTTATTCTCCAAATCCGGTGAGCTCATAAGTGGTCCAGTTTTCTTCATGAGCCACTTCTTGGATTTTACTCAGGTTTTCATTAGCATCCATCAGCATATTTAGCATGTTCTGCTGATTATCATCATCTGCAGCATATACGATCAGCTTATTACTTGAGCAAATGGCTTCATCTGTGATAGCTTCGTCATTTTCCTGACTTACAAAATAGACTCTTGGGTATTCCATAAGTTCATTGGTGATCCACCAGACTTTATCAGGGGTGGCACTGTTGTACATTACAATTACACAAGCATCCTTGTTATCCCTTGCATACTGCACTTTGGCTCCTTCTTCCTGATACAAAAAGAGGATATTAGAGCCTGATATGTCGCATCCAAGTCCCCACAGGATAAGAAATGCGCAGAAGACATAAAGGATGCCTCTACTTATCATATCCATCTTTTCCTTAATATTTAGGGAAAAGAGCTTGCCGGTCTCAATTCTTGCTGCCAGTTCGCCCAAAAGAAGCTCAAGTGCTGTAATTATAACCAGGACGAAGAGCCAGTAAACAGGCATTTCATACCTGTTGGAGGTATCTCCCAGTAAAAGGCCTGTCTTGGCAACTACCATGAAGTAAACTACGCCTGTTATTACCAGCATCATATATTCAGAGCTTACTCTTATCTTAAGAACTATAAATCCTACAAGAAGGAGTACTGCAATAATGACAAATGATCCCGCAAATACTCCATTATTCATAAGTCCTGTATAAAATAAAAGCCTTGACGGAAAGTTAGCTATATCCTGAAACTCGCTTATAGCTTCCGTCCCTCTATACCCGGCAAAAATATGTGCTGCTGCCGATGGATATGTGACTACTGCAAGCCCTAGTGAGACAGCACAGCTGCATACATAGATCACCGCTTCAATAAGCCTTTTTGAAAATCTGTTGCCGCGTCCTGATCTTCTAAACAGGAGCCATATGGTAAAGCATATGCCCATAAATACGAAGAATATCAGATAATAGTAGTGTGTCAGAAATCCAAGATAAGAACATACCATCACAGGCAGCATATACCTAAGCCAGAACACCAGCATGGACTTACTGTCTGATAAGAGAATGGTATTCTCGACTGCCCTTGCTGCTCTAAGGAGCATTATGTGAAGTAGGGCGCAGCCTATTACAAAGACATTCATCCACATGTACATCCTTGTGAACATGACGAATGATACTGTCATAGGATTAAAGCCCCAGATTGCCAGGACCAAGAGCTTTGTAATATCGCTGACTCTTAAGATATCCATAAGTTTTGATAACAAAAGCCATGCTATTACAAATGCGATCATATTGACCACAATTCCTATCCATTTTGAAAAAAGTCTTGGAACGATGGAACATGCTGTATGCAGGATGTCGTAGTAAAGGGGCGGATGTACATCCCAGGACTGAACAGTAGATACAAGGCCGTAGTTAAAACCCTGTCCCGGGATAACTACGAATTCATCCTTTATGGTATCAGTATCCTGCCACTGCCTGTCTGTTACGAAAAGTCCCGCTGTCCTGTTGGATGAATAGTAAGAATAGTATTCATCTTCGTGGAAGCCTTGTTTTCTGATTCCTACGACAATGCAGATAATAAGCTGCAGGATTAGAAGTATATATCCAATTGTCTTAAATAGTGTCTTTGAACTATCCTGACCCATGAGTTAATTGCCTTTCTTACCGATATTCTCTTAGCCTTCATTCTATTTATGAAGACAATTTTTGTACGGGATTGCCGCTCGTTGCCAACTATTATATGCGTCTTACAAAAGCGTGCACTTTCCTTATGGTTCTTGGGTTATGTGTAAAGAGACACAAGTACAGGCGCTGCCTTCTGGACAGGTAGGGATTTTCCTTAATTTCAGCCTTATGCTCTTTTACAAATCTGCACACGCCTTGATAGAACCCGTTGTCATCCGTCATCTTTGATATCGGGATGTGAAGCAGGTAATCGAGTCTTTGTACCAGCGAGAATCTCATGGTATATTCCGCAAGATCAGGATATCTGTCTTTGGCAAAAGAGGTTACGTCATCAGCATTTACAACTATGTCTGTAAATACAGGAGGGAAATAGTCTTTGTCAGCAGCTTTCTTCCTTGAATTAGAACCGCTTCTGTAATAGACATGATAGCCTGTGTCTGTTGTAACTACCACTTCTCCTGCGTCAGGGAGCATATGATATAAAAGCCAAAAGTCCTCGTTAAGAACTCCTTCCGGGAAAAGTCGTACTTCCCTGTTCATAGTATCTTTATTCAAAGTACCTTCATTCACAGTATCTCTATTCAAAGTACCTTCATTCACAGTACCTTCATTCACATTTTTGTTATCTACTGTATTTTCAATAACATGAGAGAAGCTACTATCTTCAGAACTTCCACAAAATCTTCTCACCGCTTCATCTATATCGAAAAGTTTCCTCGATGTAAGCTTGGTACAAAAGGACGCATCGCCTCTATGCATAAGGAGTTCTTTTAAGAATCCCTTATCCGTGTAGATTGTCTCCCACTCAGGAACCTGCACTACATCAGGAAGCCTTGATCCGTCTTCTGCGATCTCGTCTCTTCCTGTCTGAGCCATAAGAGCATTATTCCTGATAAGAGCATCTACAAGTTTTTCATACATGAAGGGAGAGATATAGTCATCACTGTCAACAAAGCCTATATAGTCGCCTTCTGCCTTTGAAAGGGCATAGTTTCTGGCTCTTGAAGAACCTCCATTTGGTTCATGAAGAGCAGTAACGTTTGAATATTTTTCTGCAAGTTCGTCAATGATCCTGCCTGTATTATCTGTAGACCCATCATCAACTACAAGGATCTGTATAAGTTCCTCGGGATAAGTCTGCTTTACAACTGACTCAACACATCTTGTTATTAGATTTTCAATATTGTAAGCCGGTATAATGACCGTTATCTTAGGTCTTTCCATTATTAGCTTTTCCCTTATTTTCAATCATTTATTAAGACAGAAGTTTTTCTTCCGCCTTTTCTATTTTTAGTTCCTTCTTATGTACCTGTGAATAAAGGTCTTTTGCTAAAAGAAGGATAATGCCAAGAAGCATAAACGCAAACACTACAAGATTGGCAGTAGTAAGCGACGATGATGCTCCCCACAAGAATCTTGTATAAGTCACAAGGGTTATAAACTGCAGCACTATCGCAAGGATAAGGCGCCTGAATCCGAACATTCCATAGATGAAAGCAAAAACTTCTGCAACATATCCGTATCTTTCATGCATGCATGGAAGGCAGTATACTACAAGCTGGCTTACAAATACAACCAGTGTCAGGTAGAAGAGCTTGTCATCCTTGAACTTCTTGTTGTACAGGTAATAGGCAAGTATTCCAAGGAGCATTACTGTAAATACTTCGCCGCAGGTTATGATCATCTGCCTAAGCGTTTTGTCAATATCAGAATAGATGATGGTATATATGTTTGGATAGTTCATTGTAAGTCGCGAAAACATCGATACCTGATGTCCGTATATACCAAGAAGTGATCCAAAGCTTCTTCCTACAGGCTCTAACACGAGGCTTTCACCATTAACCGCAAAGTCGCTTATCCAGGATACATTGCCTGTATCAGCAAGAGATGCTATATCTACTGTAACTTTAGAAGGAACCAGCGCTCCAGCTATAGCTGCAGGTATTATGACAAGCACATACATTACAGGTACGCAGAGTATATAGCGGATCTTCGTCTTATTCCGCAGCCAGGCGATTATAAGAACAGGAGCCAAAAAGATTGCCTGCTGCTTCCAGCAAAAAGCTATGGCAAAATACAGCCAGGTCCTAAGATCTTTTTTCCTAAGAAAAGATAAAAAGCTCAGCATTAGAAATGATGTATAGATAGCATCATTCTGGGCCCACGCAGCAGAATTAAGGAGCACTGTTGGAACCACCATCATAACCCCCATTGCCATCATGGACTTATGAGAATCCCTGGTCATCTCATATATGATCCTGAAAGTCGTAACAGCCAGAACTACGTCAAATATACAGTCAGACATTTTCACAAGGAACATATCATTGCCACCGCCGTTATTAAAAAGGTTCAAAAAGACGATCAGGTACTGATACAGGCAGTTATAATCAAAGGTTGAAAGGTGGTCTGCTCCGCCTGGTTCAACGCCTATATAAGGAACCCCCGCTGCATGACAGTTTCTTATCTCTTTCATCCAGTCAGCAAATGCCAGTTCATAATCTCCGGACATCATTCCAAAGACAGCAAATCTTGCCACAAGTCCCAGCATTATGATAGCTACCGCAAAGAAGATATCGATGAACTCCAAAGTGATACCAAGAATATTTATTTTTTCATGTAAAAATCTGTCAATCGTCCTCATCTGATCCTCCGTGCCGGCTTTTTGTTTTTTACCCAAAATTCAAATCATCTCTCAAGCGCATGATATATTTCAAGAAGTCTTGCGTAGTTAATATCTGCGTCGTGGGTCATAAGGGCATGTTTTCTTGCATTCTCACTATATACGCCTGTTATGACTCTCTCTTCCCATATCTGAAGTATAGCTTCTGTAAGCCCTGCCACATCTCCCGGTTCAAACAGTACTCCGTCTCTGCCATCATCAAGCATACTGGGGATTCCGCCTGTCCTTGCTGCAACGATCGGAACTCCTAGGAGCATGGCTTCTCCTACGCTATTTGGCGAATTCTCTACTATAGACGGGCATACAAATACGCTCGCCTTAAGATACTGCTCTTTCATCTGGGCTGCAGATAGCTTTCCAAGTATAGTCACGTTATTCTTAAGACGTCCTTTTGCTATCAAGAATCTTAGATACTTGCCATAGGCTGATATTCTCATAAAAAGAGGATACCTGCTACCCCTTATCTGTGCTCCGTTTTCATTAGGAATTGTTACAGTCTTTCTGTCAATTGCGCCTATGATACTGTTCCCTGCTACATATACGTGAGTATCCGGATACTTCTCCATAAGCTTTGGAAGCGCCTCTAATACGAAGTGGAAGCCCTTAAGAGGATAATCTCCTTGTGACAGGAAGATGGAATGAGGCACTGCTTCTTGCTCTCTCCACTCTCCTTCGTAGAAATCCTCCCTCATAGTCTCGTTCATCGCATGATACTTGGCATCCGGATTGATAGTAAGAACTGCACTTCTGTCAAAAGAGGTACGGCCTGTAATATGACCAACCCTTTTTATCATCTCTCTTTCGTTTTCTGCACGAAGTCTGAACTTGGCCTGCTGTTCTAATAAAGAGTCATGCTTTAACTTATCTCTTATCGTAGCATCTTTCCTTACATGTTCGGGGAGTTCTGCCATATACTCATCTGCTATTGCGCAGCATAATCCCTGAATTCCAAGAAGGGTCTGGGAAGGCTTGTCATAAGCCTTGATCATGGCAAGAGAATGTGGGAACTCTGTTCCGAAGATGTGGACAACATCAGGGTTATAATCTTCTATTATCTCCTTGAATCTTGTCTCAAGTTCAGGTTTATAGATTTCAGGTGTATTCAGGTTTTCATGAAAGCTATAGAAGACAATTCCGTCAATTTCTTTTTTGTCCCATTTATCATGTTCTGGCACAGGGAAGCAGACAGCAAGGTCTATGTCACACTTTCCGTCTTTTCTCCTTGCGCGTATCTTGTCAAAAGAGCCTGAGAGCCAGCCCTCACGATTTGTATATTCAATTCCTTCATGCCTGGCAAATGCCGGAAGCATAATATTACAAAGCCATAAAACTTTCATACGATCACCGTTTCTTTTTATTTACTGACTTACTTACGATTATATATCAAGCTCTTTAGAGCATTATAGATGCCTGCTGTCTTAGGACTTCTGGCGATTTTGGTGCGGAGGGGAGCCAGGGTTATCAGCATTATGAGGTCGTATTTTAAGACTTTACCTTTGGGAAGGTAGCGGGATACGATCTGCTTTCGTTCACGTTCTGAGACGACCTTGGCATTGCCGCTTTCTGAGTAGCCGCCGCCTTCATAGTCTGCTACTGTCACGGGGACGTAGGTAGTAACTGCCTTATCTATGTATACGCAGCGAAGGAAGTGCTCGTAGTCAGCCCTTATATGCCAGGTTGTATCGAAGTGCTCAGCCATCATAAGCCTGATATCATAGAAGCATGCCTGATGGCACGGTACGTTACGATAGCATGCAAAATCGTCCATCTTAGGATTAGAAGCAACTACCTGGCCGGTGATCCTTTCGTAGATATCACCATAGAATATATGCTTTTTAGATGCTTCAGGAGTGCTATCTACTATCGCATCATGAACCCTTTTAAGCGTATCCTTGTCCTTAAGATAATCGCCGCAGTTAAGGAAGTATACATATGAACCTTCGGCTTGAGCAGCACCATTATTGGTAACTTCTGTCTTATTTTCACCAGTACCTGTACTAACACCAGTCATAATATCAGGAGCTTTTTTCCTATCATCCATCTCAAAAGACAGGATATTAAGCGCCGTATTCATCGCATCATAGATACCTGTATCTTTTTCAGATACGAACCTAAACTTCCCATCCTTGGACATCCCTGTATCAGCATCTATCATAAGTTCATCTCTAAGCTTATCAATAGATCCATCTGTCGATAATCCATCCTTAACGATCACTTCCCAAGAATCAAAAGTCTGCTCTTTTATACTATTTATAGTCTTTATTAGATTCTCACCAGCATTAAAGCTAACTACAATAATCTTAAAAAAAGTTTCCATATTGCAATCTCCTAATCAAGAATCTGATATTCCAGCGGTACCATGTCATGGAGAAGGAACGTTTCGTAAGGAAGAATTCTTACCCCGTCTGCAGGTGCCTGCTTCCACATGAATATCAGAAAATACAGAAGACATGCTATAAGTACCACCAGCTTGTATAGCTTTTTTCTGGTCACATCTTCAATACTCTCAAGTATCGCAGGTACTAAAAGGATCTGCGTCACAGTAAGATAATAGCCGATCCTTGATATAACAGGAATGAAACTGCAGAAAACATATAATAGTAGAGCCAGCGTATTGCATTTAACATAGATGACATTCATCTTGTCATTTACTATCTTATCTTTATACATAAAGGCAAGTGCAAGCACTGCTATACACCTTGCTATAGAGATAATGCTGGTGCCGCCTTCCAATAGGTCTGTATCCTGATAAGAAGGATATACCACCAGAAGAAGCTTTAAATAATAGTCCTGAAGGAACAGAAAGCTAAGACATACTATACCGGCTGTAAGCCCCATCCACCTCTTCCACTTGATACAGCAAAGAGGATACAGGATCAGTATCACCAGCACCGACTTATGGAAACAGGCTGCAAGAAGGATTATAAATACAAACCTTGGCCAGTCACCTCTTTTTATAAAAGACAGAGACAAAAGCGCTGCTCCAAGTGCCAAATAGTATCTGACTGTTGACAGCGACTGGAAATAATATGTCAGAAGCATGAACATAAGAAATGTCCATCTGAAGGACTTACTTAAGTCCTTCATCGCATACAGAAACAGAAGTACTGTAACAAAAGAAAATACTGCAAATACAAGTATATAATTCTCGTATCCGCTCAGAAAGTACAAAACCCACACCAGTATGTTGAATCCAACCTCAGTTGGCACATATGCATGTGAATATATCAAATGCATAAAATTGGTGTATTTAGCATAGTCATTGCCCACATTGAGCCTAAGTGCAGATACCGCAAAAAGCATGATGAAAATACTCATCATGCTAATGATATTCAGCACATGCTGCCTGCTATAACCACCATATTTAAAAACATAGCTACCGCTATTATCAGAAAGTGCCTTATCTAAGCCAATACTCCTTACATTAAAGGCAAGTCCTATAGTAACAACCGTTACAAGGAGATATATCAGCATTTATTATCTCCTCCTTACATATTTAACTTCATGTCGCGAGCAATGAAAGTGACTAATGGTTCAAATTGGCGGAGCCAGCGACAGCAGATCTTATTTTTCTGCGTTCCTGACCCCTTTTGCAAAGATCTTAAAGCACTGGGCAAAGGTCTTGTCCTTGACCATCTGTCCCCTGTTCTTATAGATGAATCTGAATCCAAAAGCAAGAGCCATAAACCCGTACAGATAATGGTACAATACTCCTCTGTCATAGAAGAACTTGTCCGTATATCCCTCAAACCAGGTGGATTTACGCTGTATTTCTTTGCCTAGAGTTACATTGGTACGATAGATGCGGATCTTTTTATCAAGACACTGTTTTAGGAAAAGAGAATCTTCTCCGTTAGAATATCTTGCTCCTCCGCCAAAAAGCTGTGAAAAGGTCACACCACTTCTAAGGAGCTTGTCTCTTCTTACAGCTATACTGTATGCAGGATATCTTCCATAGTTGTACCAGCGAACGCGGCCATAGTTCTTGTTGTAATAGGTCTCACGTCCCTCTGACTGCTTGATATTAAAAAGAATCATATCAGCCTCAGGATGCGCTGCAAATTCCTTAAGAACATCATCTTTATATCCTTCACGATATAAGATATCTTCATCAGAAAAAAGAATTATGTCAGCCTTGGCATGAGTTATCGTGATATTACGGGACTTACCTACACCTCTTTCATCACAGTGGAAACATCTTATAAGATGAGTCCTGTAGGTATACTCCGAATAAGCAAATTCATTGCACTGATTGACTATGATAGCATCGCATTGAAGATTCATGGCAGCTGCAAGAGTAGTAGTATTCTGATCTACCGCCGACACCATAACTTCAAGTTCAGGTACTTTATTATCATCCATATATTAGCCTACCTCAAATAATACCAGTTCAAAAACTTCATATCTGTATCTGTCATGATGATTCCAAGAACAGGGCAATCGTGCTTATGAAGCTGACTTATAATATGTTCTACAGATGTCCCTTTTCTGGCTCCCTGCGGGATAGCTATGACCACGCCTTCACACTCACTTATATCTCTGTAAGATTCAAGTGTCGTTCCGGGAAGTGGCAGAGCCTTGATCTGTGTTCTGTCAAAATTAAAGGTACTCTTGACTATGTTCTTAAAACTATCTACAACTTCAGCAGCAGTATCATTTTCATCAGTATCAGCCACAGATATCACTGCTATGCTTGTATGCGCTCCAAGGATCTTCTTACTGCAGGCTATCAGCTCATTCTTGAACCTGACCGGAAGTTCCTGGTCCTTTTTTGGCATCACGCCAAGTACAGGAAGATGATATCGTCTCTCGCCGTCTTCAGGAACATAGATAGCATCATCCATAGCATCAAGGAGCATCATAGCGATAATCACAAGTATTATAAAAATCCCTGCTCCAAGCGCCGTCGCTACTCCTGTTCTGTCTGTTATGGTCTCAAGCTTTGCTACATCATCTTCTCTTTCAAGCTTTATGGAGATGAATTCATCTCTTTTATCCCCATAAGATATAAGTGACTTGTCTGTAGCTATGAGTATCGCCTGTGCGAGGTCCTTATCTGTATTGCCTACCGTGATCACCAGATATCTAAGATCTGATGGTACAGATGCTGTGACACTTCCAAGTACTTCATCTCTTGTAACGCCGCCTTCTACAGATCCCGGGGTTTCACTTCCTGATGCAAGCTCGGTGATCCCCATTTCTTTGAGATAATCCATAGTAGTATTGATGATCTCATCAGACGACATAAGTGTATTCCAGGTATATCCGTTATAGTAATCGTATACTTCTCCGGTATCATCCGGTGCAAATATCAGATACAGCATCGAAGATGTCTCATAGTTCCTGGCAGGTCCATATACTACATGCGCTGCAAAATATATTGCAAAGCCTGCCAAAGCTCCTATTACTCCGGCAAGAGGCAGTAGCCATATCTTTCTTAAAAGCCTTCCATAAAAGCTCTTGATATTCAGGTTTTCACTTCTGTGACCGGTATCTTCAAGTGCCATCAGTTCTCATTCTCCTGTGATTGTTTTTTCATGGCTGTGATCTGGTTCTCATCTATACCTTCTGTAGCATCAGGTGTGAAGAGGATCTTGGCTGTAAGGAGCATAAGCTTTATATCAAGCCATACAGAGTAGTTCTGTATATAGAAAAGATCCAGCTTTAACTTATCATAAGGTGTTGTATTATACTTGCCATAAACCTGTGCATATCCGGCAAGGCCTGCCTTAACCTTCATTCTGTATGCAAATTCAGGCATCTCTTCCATATACTGCTCTATGATCTCAGGTCTTTCAGGACGAGGTCCGATAAAAGACATTTCGCCCTTAAGTATGTTAAAAAGCTGCGGAAGCTCATCTATTCTTACTGCACGGATGAAGTTACCAATAGGAGTTATCCTTGAATCATTCTTGGATGCAAGGCGGGCAACTCCGTCTTTTTCTGCATCCTGCCTCATACTCCTGAACTTGATGATCTTAAAAGGCTTCTGGCCTACTGTACATCTGACCTGCTTATAAAATACAGGACCTCTGTCATAGAGATGGACACATATAGCCGTTATCAGCATGATAGGGCTTGAAAGCACTATCAAAATAAGTGAACATACAATATCGATAAATCTCTTTATGATCCTCTGCTCGATCTTAATAGAATACTCTCTAAGAAGCAGGATCGGTGTATCAAACAGGTGAAGCTGATCAGATCCTCTGACTAGTACGTCAGTTATCTTAGGCATGATATACATTCTGATCGAATGTGCATAACAGAATTTGACAAGTTCATTTCTCTTCTGAGTCGGTATATCCCAGATGATAACTCCGCCGTAATCTTTGCTAAGGCACTCTTTTTTCAGAATATCCATATCAGAAGTGATATTGAGCCTCTTGGTGATATGGAATCTGTCAGGTCTTGAACCGAATTTACGTTCTATATCATCTGTAGGATGATCTCCTGATATGAGAAGGAGCTCTCTTGGCATCTGTATAAATCTCTTGTACAGATAATCCACCACATATGTCCATATGAATGACAGAACAAGCTCATAGAAAAGGACTCTTACAATAGGTCCCACTGATACAAGCCAGTTCCTCATAAGTGAGAGCTGGAAATAAGATATAAGATTAACAATTAGAAGTGTGAATATCTGTGACAAGAATACGTCCAAAGGCTTGTCATAGCCTACTCTCAGACCTCCGTATGTACGGGAAAAGAAAAAGAGCAGCATAAAATAGATGAGCAGGACTACAATATGTCCGTTCATCGTGTATTTGATACCATTACCAAGTACGTAGCCATCCTGGCTTATACGAACAGAAGACAGCTCAGGATAATATCTTTTAAACCAGAACCATCCGTATACAAAAGTTTCCAGGATCAGCTCGCACAAGCCTATTATAAGTGTGATGATTCTTTTTGATGATTCAGAATAACGTCTGCGTGCCATATAATGCCCCTATTAAATCTGGAGTAATTTATTAAAAAATCTCTTGGAGATAATTACCTTAGATAATTAACTCTCTTATATATCCTCTTTCACAAGATACAGAGGTCTCTTCTTAACTTCAAGGTATGTCTTGGACAAGTACTGTCCTACAACGCCAAGGCAGAAGAGCTGCACTCCGCTTACAAGCATTATGATACATACCATTGAAGGCCATCCGCTTGTAGGATCCTGCCAAAACAGGCTTCTTATAAGGATAAACAGTATGCCTATAAATGCGATCACACAAAACAGTGTTCCTATTATAGATGCGATTGCAAGCGGTACTGTTGAAAAGGCGATGATGCCGTCGATAGCATATACAAAAAGTTTCCAGAAGGACCACTTAGTCTCTCCCTTCTTCCTTTCTATGTTCTCAAACTCGATCCACTTGGTGTTAAAGCCTACCCATCCGAATATGCCCTTGGAGAAGCGGTTGTACTCTTCCATGGACAAGATAGCATCAACAAATCTCCTTGTCATAAGACGATAATCTCTTGCTCCGTCTACTATCTCAGTCTTGGACATCTTGTTGATAAGATGATAGAACCTTCTTGCAAAAAATGACCTTATCGGAGGTTCACCTTTTCTGTCAACTCGCCTTGTTGCTACAGAATCATATCCTTCATTAACTATATAAGAGTACATCTGTGGCAGAAGAGCCGGCGGATCCTGAAGATCTGCATCAAGCATTACCACATAATCTCCCTTGGCATGCTGAAGACCTGCATAGATCGCAGCTTCCTTACCAAAATTTCTTGAAAAGCTTACAAAATGTACTCTTTTATCCTTATCTATAAGCTTGTGAACTTCTAATGCTGTATTATCTTTAGATCCGTCATCAATATATATGATCTCAAAATCAACTTCTTTACTTTTAAAGAATTCTTCAGTCTTCATAAGTTCATCATAGAAGTCTGAAACATTCTCTTCTTCGTTATAGCATGGGACAATCACACTAAGTATTTTCATCTTAACCTCATGTGTCTACTGCTTTATACAATAGTACTTTGTTATATTTATCATTTTAATATAGCTGTTATGATGGCTACTTGGTCAGGACTACTGACATCAAAAAGATCATGAAGACATAACCCTTTTAAAAAAGCCCCCTTCCAGCCTATCATATTATATCACACATATTCAAATCGCGCCCCATAACGCACAGAGGCAGGGCTAAATGTTGCCTAAGTGGCAAACTTTAGCCCCGCCCCTGCGTGAGAGTTATGTATCGTTCCTGAGTTTTAGTTAAACAAAAGGAGTTTCCGGCATTTCATCTGCCGGCTGTGCTGTATCATCTTCTACAGCTGCTTTCTCGTATGCATCAAGGATCATCGTTTGAATCTGCTGGCGTGTGTCGGAATTAATCGGATGAGCTATGTCACGGTATTCACCATCCGCCGACTTCTTGGATGGCATAGCAATGAACAATCCTTTTTCGCCTTCGATTACCTTGATATCATGAACTACAAATTCATTATCAAAAGTAATTGAAACCACTGCTTTCATTTTGCCCTGTTTCAGAACCTTACGAACACGTACATCTGTAATCTTCATTTGTTTGCCCCCTCGTAGGCACTTTTGGCAGGCATGCAATCAAATTGTCATGTGCCGGATGAATTTACACTCAGATGACATATCTCTCGTTATTCTCTACTACCACCTTGACTTTGTCCTCTCCCTTACAATAGGAGTTGGCCTGTATCGTGCCGTGACTTTCCACGATGCAGTTTTCAATATGAGTATTGTCGCCAATATAAACATCGTTCAAGATGATAGAGTTCTTAATATAACAGTTATTACCGATGAAAGATTCTTTGAAGATAAGAGAATCTTCAACCGTTCCATTAATGATACATCCACTTGATATAAGACTGTTCTTGACTCTTACTCCAACATTGTACTTGGCCGGAGGAAGGTCAATGACCTTAGTATAAATATTTGGATATTCATTAAAGAAATAGTTTCTGACTTCCGGTTTAAGGAAATCCATGTTGGTCTTGTAATAATCTTCTACTGTTGCGATATTGGACCAGTATTCTTTGATCTTATATCCGTAGATTCTCTTCATATCCTTGTATCTTACAAGGATATCACGTACAAAATCGAACCTTTCTTCTGCTTCAGCCTTCTCGATAAGCTCTATAAGCTGTCTTCTTCTTATTACATAGATACCGCAGGATACTGTATTTGATTTTGCAACAACAGGCTTTTCCTCGAATTCATCGATACGGCTCTCTTCGTTCATTCTGATGGTTCCGTATCTGTCTGTATTAACATCTGCTGGCATATCCTTGCATACTACTGTGATATCTGCCTGCTTGCTGATGTGATATTCAAGGAGCTTGTTGTAATCCATCTTGTAGACACAGTCACCTGATGTGATTATTACATAAGGCTCATGACATTTCCTGAGAAAATCAAGGTTCTGTCCGATGGCATCTGCTGTTCCTCGGTACCATCTTGAATTGTTGGCTGTCTGAGTAGGAGTGAATATGAACATTCCTCCCTGCTTACGACCAAAATCCCACCATTTACTTGATGATAGATGCTCATTAAGAGAACCTGCATTATATTGTGTTATAACTCCAACTGTCTGAATATGAGAGTTGGACATATTTGAAAGTGCGAAGTCAATGCTGCGGTAATGTCCTGCGATAGGCATTGCGCATACAGCTCTTTTCTCAGAGAGCTCGCCCATCTTGTTGCTGTTACCACCTGCCAGTATAATTCCTATCGCTCTCATGTTTCGTCACCTGCCTTATCCAGAGTCTTGCCACTTGCAAGCTTACCATTCTTATAGTCGTGCGCATCAGTAACGCCGTTGATCATTACATTCTTGCCGATGGTTATCTTGTCCGGAATAACAGATCCTTCACCGAGAGTTACAAGTCCTTCTCTGTAGATATCAGGTCTTGTCTCGTTAGGAACCTCCTCTCCATCACCAAGCTTAACGTTAGAACCAACACGGCACTGCTCAGCGATGATAGCCTTTTCTATATTACTGTTCTCTCCAATCTGAGTACCATTCATTATGATTGAATGGCTGACAACGGTTCCTTTACCGATCTTAACACCGCTGCCTATTACGGAGTTGTAGACTTCACCTTCGATCTCAGATCCTTCACCTATGATACTTCTTTCTATAGTACTATCAGGTCCGAGGTACTGCGGAGGCTGAACATCATTCTTGGTATAGATTTTCCAGTATTCTTCATAGAGGTTGAACTCAGGAACTATATCTATAAGTTCCATATTAGCTTCCCAATATGAAGTAAGTGTTCCTACGTCCTTCCAGTAACTGTCAAACTCGTAAGCAAAGAGTCTTTCTCCTTTGCCATGGCAATACGGAATTACATGCTTACCAAAATCAAGTCCCGGCTGATCACGATTAACTGTGAGAGCCTCTTTGAGTGCTTCCCAGGAAAAGATATAAATACCCATTGAAGCCAGGTTGGAACGAGGATGTTCAGGCTTTTCCTCAAAATCTACGATCTGATTCTGTTCATCAGTTATCATGATTCCGAATCTGCTGGCTTCTTCCATCGGAACAGGCATAACTGCGATTGTTACATCTGCGTTATTGGCCTTATGGAAATCGAGCATTGTCTCATAATCCATCTTATATATATGGTCACCGGACAGTATCAGGACATAATCCGGATGATACGCTTCCATATATTCCATATTCTGATAGATTGCATTAGCTGTACCTGTGTACCACTCACTGTTTCCAACCTTCTCATAAGGAGGAAGAACAGTAACGCCACCAATATTACGGTCGAGGTCCCAGGATATTCCGATTCCGATATGTGAATTGAGCTTTAAAGGTCTGTACTGTGTCAGTACGCCTACTGTATCAATTCCAGAATTAATACAATTACTGAGTGGGAAATCTATAATCCTATACTTTCCCCCAAATGAAACTGCCGGTTTGGCCATCCTATCCGTCAGGACGCCAAGTCTGCTACCCTGCCCTCCAGCGAGCAGCATGGCTATCATTTCCTTTTTAATCATCTTGCCACCTCGCGAATGATGTCGTTTTTTGAACATTTCTGTTCATTGTAGATATTGTGCCGTAGCACGTGTAAAAAAATACGGAACTTTGTTTGCAGCCTGATATTGCAGATAGCAGCTGCCTTTGTAGAACATTGGTAAAACGTAAAGAAACGGAGAAGCGAAATATCTCCGATTACAAGTATATCACACAATCCCGAGTTATGAAACGAAAAATCGCAATTATTCACACAAAAGAAAAAAGAAAGACGAAAGAAAAATCTTCTGAAAAATTGCACTAAGGTTTTTTTGTTGATAACAAAAGGTGTCTTAGACTGTTATAAAATCGACAATCTTTTGCACTAATGATATTTTTTCCACAAAGTCCACATTTTAAACCGGATTTTCGCTTTCGAAAACCTTTAAGATAACAACCGTTACACACCTATCCCCAAAACCTTGTATATTCTGTGGTTTATTTTGTCCCCTTCCACATTATCCACTATCTCCACATAGATTTTATAAAATCAGTTAGCATGCTACAGATATATGGCAAATCGTCTTTTTGCCTATTTGCATCAAAAAATCCCTGTGCTATACTCGGAATTGTTCAAAAGAAAAACCCAAACAATTCTTTTACAAAATGATCTATCTTAATGTTTTTTTCGCAGTATGAGGCTCTTGTTTTGACACACAGATCGAAATGTCTGGCTTTATAGGGAGGAAGACATTTCGAAATACAATGTGACACCAAAGGGGACACTAGCTTATGATGGGGAAAGTGACGATGAGTCAAAGTGCGGCATCAAGCAAGACTTATATTACCAACAATTTTATCGACTATTATATGTCAGATGCCAATGATGCACAGATCAAAGTTTACCTTTATCTGCTTCGCATGATGCAGGCAGGACTATCAACCAGCGTATGTGATATCGCTGACAAATTCAATGATACAGAAAAAGATATAATGAGAGCCCTTACCTATTGGGAAAAGAAAGGACTCATAGGACTTGAATATGACGAGGCAGGTCACCTTCAAAGTATATCATTAGAAGATATACCTGAAGTCCCTGATTCATCCAAGGTTACAGTGATGCCCGGATCAAGGGCTTACAAAAGCACTGCAGTGCCTGCTCCTATAGCTTCTCATCGCCCTAAAAAAACAGATGAGAAAGAAAATCAGCAGCTTGTATTTCTTGCTGAACAGTACTTTGGAAGGACTCTTAATCCTGCTGATATTCAGAAGATCTTCTATATACATAATGATCTTGAGTTTTCTATGGATCTTATGGATTATCTGATGCAGTACTGTGCAGAGCTTGGCAAAAAAGACTTCCGTTATATGGAAAAAGTTGCCCAGAGCTGGAATGAAGCAGGTATCAAGACCGCCCGTCAGGCCAAAGCAAGATCAAGAAAATATAATAAGAACGTATATACTGTTATGAAGGAGCTTGGATATGATAATTCTCCCGCTCCTGCAGAAGCTGCATATATAGAACGCTGGTTTTCAGAATACGGATTTTCTCTTGATATAGTCGTAGAAGCCTGCTCCAGAACAGTTCTTTCTACCCAGAAGAACAGACTTCAGTATGCAGAAGGTATATTAAAAAGCTGGCATGACAGAAACGTATCTACTAAAGAAGATATTGTAAAGCTTGATAAGGATCATGCAGTAGAGTCCATTGACAATTCCAAGTCATCCAAGAAGTCTTCCGGCAAGAACAACTTATATCTTCAGTTCCAGCAGAACACCTATGACTTCGATGCTTTGGAAAAAGAACTTTTAAAAAATTAAAAATAATACATCTCAGGGAGCAGACCATTGGCACTTAATAACGCGCAATATAATGAAATAATGCACGAGTACGAAACAAAACAGCTCAAAAGCCGCGCAGAGGCAGATAAAAGACGCGACTATGTTTACGCTCATGTCCCGGGATTCAAGGAACTTGATCAGATGATTCCAAGTATCTCGGTTGATTTTGAGATAGGGAGGCTTTCAGGTGACAATCAGAGCATGGATGTTCTGAGGCAAAAGCTGGCTGCTGTCACCATGCGCAAGAAATCTCTTCTTAAGGAGGCCGGTCTTCCGGAAGACTACCTCGAACCCATTTTTGAGTGTCCTGATTGCAAGGATACCGGTTATATAGGGAATGAGAAATGTCATTGCTTCATGCAGCGCACGATAAAGCTTCTCTATGCTAGCTCCAATCTGGAACTGTTGACAAGTACCAACAACTTCGGCAGATTGTCGGAAAGCTATTATGGAGGTGATGATCTCACACATTTTCAGGCAGCGGAGAAAATCTCAAAAACCTTCGTCAAAAACTTTAGAACAGACTACCAAAATATTATTTTCTATGGTACAGTAGGTACCGGCAAGACCTTTTTGTCGATTTGTATCGCCAAGGAACTGCTTGACAGGGGCACTTCTGTAATCTATTTCAGTTCAAGTGATCTTTTCAGGCAACTTTCGGATTATTCTTTTGATTACAATTCCAAATCCGAACTTGAAAACCTTAGCGATTACCTTTACAATTGTGAATTGCTGATAATAGATGATTTAGGTACAGAACTTACAAACTCCTTTGTTATCGCACAGCTGTTTACCATCCTTAATGAAAGAGATTTACGACACAGATCTACTATCATTTCAACCAATCTCAATCCTCAGGAGATACATAGCAGATATCAGGACAGAGTATTTTCACGTATCATGAGTCATTTCCAGCTTCTTAAATTAACGGGTTCAGACATACGTCTGCAGAAAGCAAAAAGGTAAATTTTGGGAATACTGTTTTAAATTTGAAAGTGAGGATTTTTTTCGATGCCAAGAAGAGAAGAAAAACGTGATCTGGAAACCATTCCGGTAGGTTCCCTGGGAGTTATCCCGCTTAAAGGTGTCAGGAAACTGGCTGAACAGGTAGATTATTACCTTGTTAAGTGGAGAGCTGAACGTGAGAACGAGCACAAGGGGAGTCTCGCATTCTCCGGTTATGAACGCCCTTCATACCTTCTGGATTGTGACCTTCCAAGATTCGGAACCGGTGAAGCTAAAGGTGTAATCAAGACCTCTGTACGAGGTGATGACCTTTATATTCTGGTAGATGTTGTTAACCATAGTCTGACTTATAAACTTTTTGGCAGAGAAAATCATATGTCTCCTGATGATCATTATCAGGATTTAAAGAGAATCATTGCAGCTGTTGGCGGTAAAGCACGCAGAATCACTGTGATCATGCCATTCCTCTATGAGTCTCGTCAGCACAAGAGATCGGGACGTGAATCCCTCGACTGTGCTATCGCGCTTCAGGAACTGACATCAATGGGTGTAGATAACATCATCACCTTTGATGCACATGATCCTCGTGTTCAGAACGCTATTCCGCTCAATGGATTCGAAACTGTTCGTACAACTTATCAGTTTATAAAAGCACTCCTGCGCAATGTGAGCGGCCTCAAGATTGATTCGGATCATATGATGGTAATAAGCCCAGATGAGGGAGGCATGGGCCGTGCTATATATCTGGCCAGCGTACTTGGCCTTGATGTCGGCATGTTCTACAAGCGTCGTGACTACACTCAGGTAGTTGACGGACGTAACCCGATACTGTCCCACGAATTCCTTGGTTCTTCAGTAGAAGGTAAGACAGTTATCATCATAGACGATATGATCTCTTCCGGGGAAAGCATGCTTGATGTTGCCGCAGAGCTGAAAGAGCGCAAGGCCGCCAGGATCTACGTATTCTCGACCTTTGGACTCTTCACTTCAGGACTCGAGAAGTTTGATGAAGCTTATGAGAAGGGCATCATCGACAGAATCCTGACGACCAATCTGATCTATCAGACACCGGAACTTCTCTCACGTGAATGGTACATCAGTACTGATATGAGTAAGTACATTGCTTATATCATCGATACTCTTAACCATGATGCTTCTATCAGTGATCTTCTTAATCCTGTAGAACGTATCAATTCAATTATCACTCGTTACAATAACGGAGAGTTAGAAGAGTTTGCAACACTCAAAAATTAAAGTTACGAAATTGTAGGATGATTGCAAGATACTTGGGGGTTCTTCAATTATCCAAAAACACCAAATACACCAAAAAACAGGTCTTCACCGGGGAGTGAGGGCCTGTTTTTTATTACATGTTATATCCAACTTGGATGGACCGACAAAGTCATTTATAAAGATAAGTCAGGAAGTGGTTACCGTTTTCTTCGAACAGGGAATAACTATCGTTCATCCCGTTCTTGTATACGTTGGTGGTCCCTTTTTTAGGATTAAAGAGTACTATGTTCTGGGTATTAAAGCCTATAAGGAGCATGGAACTTCCATCGGAGAGTCTTACCATAACAGGTATATCCTGGTTTAGATAATAGAGCATGGCATTCATGTCGCATCCATCGTATTCAAGGATTGTAGCTCCCGGAAGGCTTTGTTTTAATATCTCTTCTGCTGTATAGCCTTCTTCAAGCATCTTTCCAACGTCAACATTTATTCCTTCAAATTCAAGCATTGCTCTAAGACACACTTCTGTAGAGTTTTCGCTGCTATAATCGGTTTTTTCTACATTATTGGTAATGCTCATTATCTGGTTACTTGTAAGAAGGTTGCCTGAGTACCATACATAGTCATTAGAATCGTCCATGACAACGCCCTTACAGGTATATGCATCTGTTAGAGCATCTGCACTGTTTACAGTGATATTGATAACTTTATCTTTGTAATATACGAAGAATATATTATTGTCTGTTTCTTCGCTATTATCTACTGCTACTTCTCTGCTGCCTTCATACAAAGTAAGCGAAGGAGTCAGTACTTTAAGTGAAGATGCTGTGATAGAATTCTTAAGGCTTATCTGCGCTGTATATTTGTAAGCATCAGTATTTACATACGAAAGCGTATTAGATCCTTCTTCTACTTCAAGGGTGCTCATGATCTGATCCTGAGTAGTATCTTCATAAAAGCCGGTGCTTTCATTCCATTTAACCCTGGACAGTATTATCTGATTATCTTTGATCAAAGTCCCTACTGTATAATTACCATCAGACTTATAATTCTCAAGAATTCTTCCTTCTTTATCCTGTATTCTTATAGAGTACATTGCATATACAGGATTACCCATCTGATCATTATGTATATCTTCTTCTCTGACAAGGCCGTATACAAGATCCTCATCCATATATCCAAGAAGTATAATATATTCGCCGCTTTCCGGCTCAACACTTGTAACTGCCTGAGTTGCAAAATTCATGACACTTATCGACTTAAGGCCATCCCTGCTTGTAACATCCTGCCATGCTATCATCTCGCCTGATTCCGGCATTTCATATTTGCAGCCCAGCATGTTATCAATTATAGGTTCGTAGGTTCTTCCTTCAAGATCCACTGCAAGAAGGTCACTTCCAAGGATCATATAAAACTGACTGCTGTTACCAAGAGTTGCAATCTTAGAAGCATATGCCATTATTATCTCTTCAGACTGGCTACTTGGTATAAAGACCTGTTCCTCTACAGTATTGGTGGAAGCGTTATAATAATATACCGCGATTCCGACTTTTCCTTCATGAATTCCTCTGTTCATATATCCTGCTACGCTGAAGTCCACATTGCCGGCTTCGTCTATGTTCAGGATTTTTATGGAATTGTCCGTATGAGTGCATCTTGGATCATCACTTGCTTCATCATAGAAACCAAATATATATGCAAGCTTATTATTGGTTACATTATATGAAAAAAGCCTTCCCTGACTTACAAATGCAAAGGCTGAACCGCCCTCATTTTCTGTGAATTCTATATTGTCCGTATCAGCAATCTTAAGATCTATAGCACCGCTATCAAACTCTGACTTATCTCCCATAAATATATTATTCATGGTACGTTCGTAGTTAAGAAGATAGATTCTGTCTTTGGTATAGCGGATTCTGAAATACTCCTCGACGTTGCAGGTAAAATCCTTGTCACCACCAACAGTCACCTGATACTTAAGCAAAAAGCTTCCTGTCTGCTCATGAAGATCCACCGTCAGTACTTCAGGTTCTGTGTGAGATTTGATCTCTAGATCTCCCCAGGTAACCTGATTAAAACTGGAATTTATATTAACTTTGGCATAAGATGAGTTATCTCCGGATGAATTGGACTCTAGATAGGTTTTGATCTGCTGGGCAGCTTTTTCTTTATCAAAAGTTGTCTGAGAAAAGCCTCTTACAAAGTCAAGCTTTTCATCAAAATAGTAACGCTCTTCATCTGCAGTCCACACTATTCTTGATATATATCTGACACTCCTGCCATCAACATCTGCGATTATGATAAGTGCATATTCTTTATTTGCATCTATAAGATCCTTGATCTGGAAATTAAGTGTAACTGTATCATCTGCACTTTTGGCAGATACATCTGTGATCTGAGTGCTTTCAACAAGGCTGCTTCCATCAAGTGTTCTGACTTCAAACTTAAAATTGTCCGCCTCCTGACCATACAGATTCATAATAGCAGATATCTCTCTTTCTGCTCCTGTAGGGAATACCGTTCCATGAATATGAGTTACATCCATCTCCTGTGTATAACCATAAAGAGTAGCAAGGGCCTTACCATCTTCAAGAAGTGACAGCGTTGGAAGTGTTGCCTCTGACATCTTGGCAGTCATATCACTACTTTGATGATTGTTGAACCTGCTTATAATAATTATGCTCAATATGAAAACTGCAATTATATATATGATCTTTATTATCGTTTTTTTCATGACGGATCACCGATTGTATTTATCATTTGACTTATCACCTGTCACAATGTAAGCTTAAGTAAACTACTTATAGCGAAAATATATTCTTGACGTTCTTGAATTTAATATTCAGGAACGAATCAGACCGTGAGGTGGAATATGGACAACCCAATTCTGTACCGTAAGCGGATAATACCAGATGAATGTATTAAATTAAAGGATGATGTCATTCTCTATCATGATTCGAACATGATCATGACATCATGGCGCGCTTTTCGCCCAAAAGATTATCTTTCTTACGGATATTCCTGTTATTTCCTTGATCATGGCTTTAAAATGAGTAAGTTCTACAGATCTGACGATACCTTCTCAAGATGGTATTTTGATATAGTCTCTTTTCAGGAAGGACCCGAAAAAGGTTCTATCATGGTAGTTGATCTTCTTGCGGATGTAATCGTCTATCCTGATCACAGTTTCAAGGTCGTGGATCTTGATGAGCTTGCTGATGCTCTTAATAAAAATCTTATAACATCAGGTCAGATGCAGGAATGTCTTGAAAACCTCGATCGTCTTTTAAAAATCATCTATGAAGGTAAACTATCTGACCTTATCATGCCTCTCGAACTTCAGATATCCAGATCCCAAAGCGCATCAAATGCTACTTCAAAACCTTTGTCACTATAAGTACTTATCACAATAATACAATTAATACTCTATAGCAAAAAGTCCGTGACACTACCCGTGGCTGATGCTTGTACGATCGGATAGTTGAACTATATAAATCGAAGTCATGACACATAGTGTCATGACTTACCATCTTCAAGCTCAATCATATAGCTTATCTTTAAATTAGAAGATAAATAAATATATATTCCTGATCACAAAAATTAAGAATCCATATATTTTATTTATCTTAAATAATACTTTTTAAATAGAAATATGAATGTTACGGCCTGTTCTCTGATACTGATAATATCTTACTCCTGCAGCATTGAACATCTTCTTGGATGCTCTGGTAGAAGCTGTATTTTCATATTTATCACTATCGTAGATAACAGTTCTGATACCTGCCTGAATTATAGCCTTGGCACATTCATTACAAGGAAATAGTGATACATAGATCTTGGCACCTTCTAATGAACCACCTCGATAATTCAAGATGGCATTAAGTTCAGAGTGAGTAACAAAGGGATATTTGGTCGCAAGTTCATCTTCGCCATCCCTCTCCCATGGGAACTCTTCATCAGAACACCCTGTAGGAAAACCATTATAACCCATGGATAATATCTTATTATCTTCACTTACTATGCATGATCCAACCTGAGTATTAGGATCCTTGGATCTCATTCCTGCAAGTTTTGCAACTCCCATAAAATACTCGTCCCAGGTTATATAATCTTCTCTTTTCATATTACTCCTTAATGCCACAATGAATTTTTGAAAGGGTTCTATTATTTGGTTCCGAAGATTCTGTCGCCAGCATCACCAAGTCCCGGTACGATGTAACCGTTCTCGTTGAGCTTCTCATCAACAGTTCCGATAAAGATATCAATATCAGGATGAGCTTCCTGAACAGCCTTGATTCCTTCAGGAGCAGCGATAATGCACATGAAATGGATGTGCTTGCAGCCCTTATCCTTGAGCATCTGGATAGCTGCAGCAGAAGATCCGCCTGTTGCGAGCATAGGATCTACTACGAAAATCTCTCTTTCTGTAACATCTGCTGGAAGTTTGCAATAATACTCTACAGGCTTAAGAGTTTCCGGGTCACGATAAAGACCTATGTGACCAACCTTAGCAGCCGGGATAAGCTCAAGCATACCATCAACCATACCAAGACCAGCACGAAGGATCGGTACTACGCAGAGCTTTCTTCCCTTAAGTTCCTGAACTACTGTCTTAGTAATAGGTGTCTCGATCTCAACATCCTGAAGCTCAAGATCTCTTGTTGCTTCATAGCAGATAAGCTCTGCTATCTCACTGATGATTCTTCTGAACTCATTAGTACCTGTTGTTTTTCTTCTGATAAGACCAATCTTGTGTTTAATAAGTGGGTGATCCATTACTACTACTTTAGACATTTTAAATCTCCTTAAATATAAATCATTAAAATCTGTCAAAATATGATATAACCAGGCTTGGTACATCATCAATTTTGACATTTTATTGTTAACTGATTGCTACCAGTGTACTGACTCATTCCTATTTGATCAAATATGAACAAGTCACCACTCCAGGCCTATATTGCAAACTTTGATTTTTATCTTTTATCAGGCTTCCATATCCATCATCTTCTTGATCCTGCGGCTGTGCTTCTCAAGACCGGAAAACTCTGTATCAAGGAAAGTATCTACAATCTCGCATCCAAGAACAGGGCCTACGAATCCGCCTCCCATAGCAAGTACATTGGCATCATTGTGCTCTCTTGTAAGTCTTGCTGAGGATACTTCTGAGCAAAGTGCGCAGCGAACACCCTTTACCTTATTAGCTACCATAGAGATTCCGATTCCTGTTGTGCAGATCACGATACCTTTCTCGCACTCTCCGCTTGCTACAGCCTTAGCTGCTGCCAGTCCGAAATCAGGATAATCGCAGGAATTCTTGTCATAAGTACCAAAATCCTTGTACTCGATTCCTCTTTCTTTGAGATGCTCCATTACTGCGACTTTAAGATCATAGCCGCCATGATCGCTACCAAGTGCTATCATTTACAATACTTCCTTCCAATTTATAAATTTAAATAATGATCATCATCTTAAGTTATGACCATATATTTACAGTTACCGTTTTTTAAGTCATGCAGACTTTAAACATATTCTGCGCGCCATCCTACTGCAGCTAACTTAGCTTTTTTATACATGCGCTAAATGCTATCCTGAAGGAATTACGCGTCCTCTTTTAAAACTGTCATTCAACCGTTATACATGCTCTACATGCTGTCCTGCAGCCTTTAAGAGCCTGTTCATAATAGCCTGGCCTATACCATTTGTATCAAAGGATTCTGAATACATGACATCAACATCTTCGTCATCAAATTCACGAAGAATGCGGAAAAGCCCATGTGCAACGCTCCTCTCGTCTTCCCTTGGCCCTACGCTTTTTACAACATCAGCTTTATAGAATGTAGCCGTTGCATCTGTTGCGATCACTCCGACTTTGTGACCTTGCTCCTGCATTTTGGCTGCATGCTCATTTATATATTTTAGCACATGTTCCTGTGAACCTTCCACTATTGTTAATTCGCCCTTAGGCGCATAATGGCGATATTTCATTCCCGGTGCCTTAGGCTTTAACTTTGAGTTTGAATCAATAATTGTCTTATCGATACTAACCTCAGGAAGTACCTCTTTTAACATCTCATAGGTTATATATCCGGGGCGCAGTATCATAGGAACATCAACTGTAAGATCTACTATTGTAGATTCAAGTCCTATTCCGACCTGACCTCCGTCTATTATCATCTCAACCTTACCATCAAGGTCTTCAATGCAGTATTTGGCCATAGTAGGTGATGGTCTTCCTGATGTGTTGGCACTTGGCGCTGCTATAAATCCGCCACCTTCTTTGATCATAGCTGCAGCAATCTTATTGCTTGGCATACGGACAGCTACCGTTTCAAGTCCGCCTGTTGTCTCTAGCGGAATAAGATCTGACTTGTTAAGGATCATAGTAAGTGGTCCCGGCCAGAAAGCCTTTGCAAGCTTAATAGCAGCTTCAGGCACATCGGATGCAACCTTGTACAGATCCTCAACCTGCCAGATATGCACGATCAGCGGATTATCAGAAGGTCTTCCTTTAGCAGCGTATATTTTCTTTGAAGAGTCAGGATTTCTTCCATCTCCTCCAAGTCCGTATACAGTCTCTGTAGGAAAAGCAACAAGACCGCCGTCAAGAAGGATCTGCCCTGCTTTTTTCAAAGCTTCCTTTGCCTTTTCATCAATATTGTTTTCATCAATTACTACTACTTGTGTATCCACTTTTATTTCCTCTTATTTGTTAACATAAGCCTCTATTACAGGCCATATATCACTTGTCTCATATCCAAGCTGCCATGCGGCTACTCCGGCGCAGCCATTGACATCCATTACATTAAGCTTGGTCTGGATGGATTCTGCATCCTCTAGCCATATCTCAACTACTGTTCCGTCAGATTGAGTATATGTTCCATAATACTGACAGGTCTCCTGATCCCAGTTCATGTCGATGCCATTGGAACTAATATAGCTGTTAGCCCAGGACATACCGCCTGCCTGACTTTTTACAGTACCATCTGTAGACGTGAACCAGATTCTTGTATAGAACGGGATTCCATTTACAAGCTTATCTGCAGGAACATCCTCAAGAGTATTCTTTATACCGTTTTCAACATAAGATATAGATGCTACAGATCCCGCTTCTGCACTTCCTTCATAGTGCTCATCGTAGGCCATGATGATCACATAGTCACATACCACTCCAAGCTCTTTTCTATGGAAGAAGCTATTGCCCATAGGAACTGGGATATCAACTGAAAGGATAGTTCCTTCTGCCCTGCAGGCTATAGAAAGCTCTCTTATGAATTCTATATAATCTTCGCCGCCGTCAGCTGTTATATCTTCAAGACTTGATCCTGTGAACTCCAGATCCACATTGATACCATCTATTCCATAGGTTCTGACTTCGCTCATAAGGCTGTCGATAAGTCTCTTTCTGGAAGTGCTGCTTGCAAGAACTTTGGCTGTACTTCCTTCGCCATTATGGAAGTTTGAATTGTTGAAGTTATCAAGAGCTGCCCACACCTGCATACCATTTGCATGCGCTGTATCTACATAACCCTGTGTGGCAAAAGACTCTATGCTTCCCTCATTGTCACTAAGAGAAAACCATGTTGGTGATATTACATTAAGTCCGGATGTATTTGAAATAGCAGATGAAAGTGTGTCATTACCTGCCTTACCGCCTATCGAATGCCATACCAGATTGACCTTGCCATCAAGATGAACAGATGTATATTCAGGTTCTGCATAATCAGATGGAGCCAGAAGATCAACTGTCTGGATATTTTCAAGGAACTTGTTCTCAACATAACCTATATAGCCATCAGGACTGACAACCTTGGACCAATCCTCAAGTTTTTCAAGAAGTACGACTGTATCACCCTTTTCAAGTCCGACAAGGATCTCACTTTTTACACCACCTCTAAGTCTGAGCTTGGTATTTTTTTTGATGACAGCGCGGATCTCCTGATCGAACTGCGTATACATTGTGATATGGTTTGGATCCGTATAAGCTGTGTAGTTAAAATTGGTATATTTTTTTACATAATCTATAGCAACATAAAGGGTATCATTGTCATAAACTGCTGCCTTATATCCAAGATCTTCACAGGACCCGTCTGTAGATGATGTTGTGGTAGAGTCTACACCGACTGTTATTATGGCACTTGGAGTTGTATATACAAGGATTCCTTCCTCCTGGCCGTAATAGAAGCGGTCGTTTAGAATATTCTGTACATCAGAAAAAGTCATATAATAAACGCCGTCGATAAGTCTTGCATGAAGATCTGACTTTTCATTTTGGAGAATTATCGGAACATCATTTTCATCTTCTATTCCGAAATAGCTCTTAGTATCTGCCTGCTCATTGCTGTAAGAATACTTGTCATACAAATACTTACCTGCATATCCTCCCCCGAGGACAAGTATCAGGACTACGATTACAACTACAGGTATTACCTTATGTTTCATAAATAACCTCATGTCGCGAGCAAATCTAGTGACTAATGGTCCAAATTGGCGGAGCTCGCGGCACCAATCCGGGTTTGAAAATGGAAGATTTTCAAACTTTTCAATTCCCTCAGATTCATATATTTTTGACCGGGTACTATTTTACCACAATACTTGGTGTAGTGCCATCTATAGCAGCACTCCGCTTTATCATTGCCATATCAGCGGCTATGCAATATAAAAACTGGCTCCTTGATCTGCGATCAAGGAACCAGGCATTTTGGCTTGGCGACAGCTATTCATATATGCAAGTGGCGGGATCCTCTTGTTAATTATGTTTATTTGTCGCGTTTTTTTATTACAAGGTTATATCTGCGCCAAAAGGCATCCGTGATATAAATCGCAGATAAGTGGCAATGGGCGTCTCCTTGATATATCTTTCAAAAAGACGGTTGCCTTCCCCTTGTTCTAAAAGCTGCCATATTCACTTATGAGATGCCATCCCGTATCCTTTAGTCAAAATAGCTTGAAATCCTGTAGCGAGATGCTACTACTGATTGCCGGTATCTGCATATACGATCAAGCAGCTGTCTTCTATATTGCAAAATGGGATGAAATCTTTATGCCATAATTTAAAGAAATGCAGCTCTTAACAACAGATACGACAAGTATGATCATTTCAGACTTAGTACGTTGTTTAATAAAAAAATGTTTTTTGTTATTACTTTTCAAAAATGGGTAATCCCTCAGACTAATATGTCTGTAAGGCGTTCTGACTGATGCAGAACTGATTACGATATTCTAGAAAACATGTCCCCTTCCCGGATAAATATTTGGGAAAGACATCTCACGAATAAACATTATAATTCATAGGGATGCTTTTCGCAAGTCCCCTTTTAATAAAATCTTTTTTATTTTTTGGGAAATACTCTCTTAAATTTAGGGCTTTAGACCGATACATATATTGACATTGCGCAAAGTATACTTTAGTATCAGTGTAATCAATTTTTACAGCTAAGTATTCAAGGATGAAATAACAAAAGCAGGAGGTAAGTTTATGAAAATTGAGAAGGTGAATGATCACCAGATCCGTTGCACACTTACCAGAGAGGATCTAACAAAAAGACAGCTCAAAGTCAGCGAGCTTGCTTATGGTACAGATAAAGCACGTGAACTTTTTCAGGAAATGATGCATCAGGCCAACACTCGTTTTGGTTTTAATGCAGAAGATGTTCCGCTTATGATAGAAGCTATTCCTGTTAACTCAGAGTGTATTATTTTGGTTATCACTAAGTCAGAAGATCCCGAAGAACTAGATACACGTTTTTCAGAATTTGGTCCTTCTGTGCAGGATGATAATGCGTCCTATGAAAAAGGTAATATTGACTTCTCTGAGAATACAGAAGAAAGCGAAGACGAAGAGGTTATGGATCTGTTCCATCGTCTCCAGGACGGTGACTTCTCAGGTTTCCTTGACGGAGTAACCAATCACGAGTCCAAGAGACTTAAAACAGGACATAATGCCGCTATTAGAAGAGCTTCTAGAAGCAGCGAGAATTCTTTCTGCTGTTTTAAACTCGGATCCATGCATGATGTTTTGAAATTGCCAGCTCTTCTTCCTCCGGGATTCCAAAGCCGCAACACCTTATTCCGTAACGAAGACGAAGGCGGATACCTTCTTTGCATATATGGCAATCAGAATGATAAGAGATTCAACAACCTCTGCAACCTCTTTGGCGAATACGCCAAGATGGAAGATACAGGAACGTACAGTGCAGACTTCCTCGAAGAACATTATCCGGTCGTTATAGCTGACAGAGCCCTCCAGAAGCTCGCAGCAGCCAACTAAATGATCTTAAAAAGCATAAGCTCATCGGTAGAATTTCTATCGATGAGCTTTTTATAACCTTCCAACTATATCAGTGCAGTATCTTGTTCCATAAAAACAGCCCCTGCGCATAACGCAGGGGCCGTTGTCTTATTTTTATTCGTTAGTAGAATCGTACATTGAAACGAGTCTTTCAAGATATGCAAGGTGATCCTTAGCATTCTGAGCGTTCTCAGCGTACATTCTGTCAGCATTAGCAGGATTACTCTTCTTCAGTGACATGTAACGAACCTCACCATCAAGGAATTCCTGATAGTTTTCAGGCTTTGTATTCTTGAAGTCGAGTGTGAACTTCTTGCCCTGTGCTGCAGGATTATATCTGAAGAGGTTCCAGTAACCGCACTCTACGGCTCTCTTTTCCTCTGTCATACATCCTGTCATACCGCCGTTAACCTTGATACCATGGTTGATACAAGGAGCATATGCGATGATAAGTGAAGGACCCGGATAAGCCTCAGCCTCTCTTATAGCATCGATAGTCTGCTTCATGTTAGCACCCATAGCAATCTGTGCTACATATACGTAGCCATAGCTCATAGCGATAGATGCAAGGTCTTTCTGCTTGATAGCCTTACCACCTGCAGCGAACTGTGCGACAGCGCCGACAGGAGTAGCCTTAGAAGCCTGTCCACCTGTATTGGAGTAAACCTCAGTGTTGACAACAAGAACGTTTACATCCTTACCGGAAGCAAGTACGTGGTCAAGACCACCAAATCCGATATCGAATGCCCATCCATCACCACCGAAGATCCACTGTGACTTCTTAGCAGCAAAGTCTGCATTCTTCTTGATGAATGTAGCAGCTTCGGAATTATCACCGGCAAGTGCTGCGATCATCTCTTCTGTAGCAGCTGTGTTGGTAGCACCATCGTTGAATGTATCGAGATACTTCTTGACTGCTGCATTATCTGCAAGTTTCTCTGCCTGTTCCTTAACTTCATCACGAAGTGCATTCTGAGCAAGGAGCATACCGAAACCGAACTCAGCATTGTCTTCGAACAATGAGTTATCCCATGCAGGACCATGACCCTTCTCGTTTACTGTATAAGGTGTAGAAGGTGAAGAGTTACCCCAGATAGAGGTACATCCTGTAGCATTAGCTACATACATTCTGTCACCAAACAGCTGTGTTACGAGCTTGATATAAGGTGTCTCACCGCAGCCTGCGCAAGCGCCTGAGAACTCAAGGAGAGGTTTCAGGAACTGTGATCCCTTAACAGTAGCTGAGTTGAACTTCTCAACAACTTCTGTCTTAGTAGGAAGTGTTACAGCATAGTTGAAGCCTTCCTGCTGCCACTCGTTCTTAGCAAGCGCACCCATAACAAGAGTGACTTTCTCCTGCATATTGCCAGGACATACATTTGCACAAGAACCGCAACCTGTACAGTCAAGAGCTGATACAGTGATACCAAACTTGTATCCGTCCATACCCTTGAGATCTACAAGCTTCATATCCTTAGGAGCATTAGCAGCTTCATCAGCTGTCATAGCTACAGGACGGATTGCTGCATGAGGACATACGAGTGAACAGAATGTACACTGTATACACTTCTCAGGATTCCATTCAGGAACATTGACAGCAATACCACGCTTCTCATATGCAGATGATCCGGAAGGTGTAGAACCATCAGTATAAGGAGCTACATCTGAAACCTTAAGGCTGTTACCTTCCTGAGCATTAACCTTAGCCTGGATATTATTAACAAAGTCGATAACATCCTTACGATCACCCTTAGCTACTGTGAAATCAAGACCTTCATCCTGTGCATCCTTCCATGACTCAGGAATCTCAACCTTGATAAGGTTCTTAGGATCTGCACCGGCATCAATAGCCTTCCAGTTCTTCTCAACGACATCCTGACCTTTACGTCCGTATGTCTTCTGAGCAGCGTCCTTCATGAATTTAAGAGCATCTTCCTTAGGAATGATCTCTGTAATTGTGAAGAATGCAGACTGAAGGATTGTGTTGATCCTTGTAGGTCCCATTCCAACTTCAACACCGATCTTTGAACCATTCATGATGTAGAAGTTGATCTTGTGATCATAAATATATTTCTTAACCTGTCCAGGAATTTCTTTTTCCAGATCTTCTACAGACCATGGGCAGTTAAGAAGGAATGAACCGCCATCAACGATCTCCTGTACCATGTTGAACTTACGGATATAGGAAGGATTGTGGCAAGCTACGAAGTTTGCTGTCTTGATCAGGTATGTTGACTTGATAGGCTTCTTACCAAATCTAAGGTGAGACATGGTAACACCACCGGACTTCTTGGAGTCATAGTCAAAATATGCCTGAGCATACATGTCTGTGTTATCACCGATGATCTTGATGGAGTTCTTGTTGGCACCTACAGTACCATCAGCTCCAAGACCCCAGAACTTACAGTTGGTTGTTCCTTCAGGTGTTGTAACCAGAGGAGCACCGGCATCAAGTGAGAGGTTAGTAACATCATCTGTGATACCGATTGTGAATTCAGGCTTAGAATCATTGTGGAATACAGCAACGATCTGGTTAGGTGTTGTATCCTTTGATCCAAGACCATAACGGCCACAGAATACAGGAACTGTTTCAAACTTAGTTCCTTTAAGAGCTGCGATTACATCAAGAGCAAGAGGCTCATGAAGTGATCCAGGCTCTTTAGTTCTATCGAGAACTTCGATCTTCTTAACAGATGCAGGAAGCGCATCAACAAGTGCCTTAGCAGCAAAAGGACGATACAGTCTTACTTTAACTACGCCGACCTTTTCTCCCTTAGCTTCAAGATAATCGATTGTCTCTTCGATTGTATCGTTAACTGAACCCATCGCTACGATTACAGTTTCAGCATCTGCTGCACCGTAATAGTTGAAGAGCTTGTAGTCAGTACCGATCTTAGCATTAACCTTATCCATGTACTTCTGAACGATCTCAGGAATAGCTAAATAAGCGTTATTGCATGATTCTCTTGTCTGGAAGAAGATATCAGGGTTCTGAGCTGAGCCCATCTGACGAGGGTGATTAGGATTGAGTGCATTCTTCTTGAAATCGTCGATTGCATCGAAAGGAGCAAGATCTTTAAGATCCTCATCACTCCAAACCTCGATCTTCTGGATTTCATGGGATGTACGGAAACCATCAAAGAAGTTAATGAAAGGAAGTTTTCCTTCAAGTGCTGCACAATAAGCAACAGGAGTAAGATCCATAACTTCCTGAACTGATGATTCACAAAGCATTGCAGCACCGGTCTGACGGCATGCATATACGTCGGAGTGATCACCAAAAATGTTCAGTGCGTGTGAAGCTACGCAACGAGCTGATACGTTGAAAACACCGGGGAGACGCTCACCAGCAACCTTATAAAGATCAGGGATCATCAACAAAAGGCCCTGAGATGCTGTATAAGTCGATGTGAGGGCACCGGCTACAAGTGATCCGTGAACAGCGCCGGCTGCGCCGCTCTCTGCCTGCATTTCTGTAATCTGTACTGTACGTCCGAAGATGTTCTTCTTTCCTGCAGTTGCCCATTCATCTACATGCTCAGGCATAACAGATGATGGTGTGATCGGGTACATGGCAGCAACTTCGGTATAAGCATATGATGCATATGCAGCAGCTTCATTGCCATCCATGGTTTTCATGTTTCTTGCCATTATTATTCCTCCTACCTTATTTTTACAATACAGATCCGGTATGTTGATCTGTATCTACAGTTTCCGGAAATGAGAAAAATTTATAGTAAAAAATTCCACATTTCTATGCAAATTAACTGATACAACGATTCGTGCAAAAATCATTTTGCCTGAAATGAGCACAAAAATAGACGTTAATATCATATATTACTGCAAATATCATAGTAACATTTGACCCAGCCAATGTCAACGTGGGTGATTATTAACAATTCTTAAACTTTTACAATGTATCTATATGTGCAATATCTATAAGGATTATTTGCAGCATCATTAGCCTGTGCTAACAAACTTGCTAAATTCATAATTTTGATATACTATTATGATTGCAACAAAGTAAATAATGAGAAGGCAAACTCATTAGTAATTATTACTTATTCATTCGTAAGGAAGGAGATTTTACTATGGCATACGTTATTGGTGATTCTTGCATCAGCTGCGGTTCATGTGCTGCTCAGTGCCCTGTTTCAGCTATTTCTCAGGGAGCTTCTCAGTACGAGATCGATCCTAACACATGTATCGACTGCGGTTCTTGCGCAGCTCAGTGCCCTGTTTCAGCTATTTCTCAGGGATAATTCAATTTAATTTTATCTTTGATAAAATCCGGATTGGATTATAATCAAAACTGATCGATAATAATTTGAACTAAGCAGGTAGGCATTTTGCTTACCTGTTTTTTTATCGGTCTTTTTTACAAAATCGAAACAATATTTTCAGATAAAAAAAAGCGGATTGTAAACTCACTACAATCCGCCAAAAAACTTGATGCATATTAACATATTGTTTTAATCCATCAATTCTTTATTCTTTTATATCTTTGTCTGAATCTTTACGGGTAATAATCGTTCTCTTTTATTACAACTTATAAATCTTATCTGCCTTCTAATGCCTCTCCAGATTTGCAAACTTTGTAAACTGAGGCATCCAAAGAAGTTCAACCGTTCCGATAGGGCCATTTCTCTGTTTTGCTATGATGATCTCTGCGATACCTTTTTTCTCAGTATCATGGTTATAGTAATCATCACGATAGATGAACATAACCATATCCGCATCCTGCTCGATAGCTCCGGATTCTCGAAGGTCAGATAGCATGGGTCTGTGATCAGGTCTCTGCTCTACAGCTCGTGACAGCTGTGACAGTGCAACAACAGGAACATTGATCTCTCTGGCAAGAGCTTTAAGTGATCTTGATATATCTGAAATCTCCTGCTGTCTTGATTCCGATCCTCTTGTTCCACCTCCTGACATAAGCTGTAAGTAGTCAATGAATATAATTCCAAGATTATGCTCCATCTTGTACTTACGACACTTGGATCTCATCTCCTGTACAGATATACCAGGAGTATCATCTATTATGAGGTTAGAACCGCCTATAAGATCAGCACTGTCAATCAGAGCTTCCCAGTCACCGTCAGACATCTTACCTGTTCTTAGATTCTGAGCTTCGACATGGGATTCCATGGCAAAAAGTCTGTTTACAAGCTGTTCTTTACTCATTTCCAGCGAGAATATGGCCGCAGTAACATTATTTCTAAAAGCCATATATTCTGCAATATTAAGTGCAAAAGCTGTCTTACCCATTGAAGGTCTTGCCGCTATAAGAATAAGATCCGATGGTTGAAATCCCGAAGTATCATAGTCAAGATCTGTAAATCCTGTTGCGATACCTGTAACTGTTCCAGTATTACGGCTTGCAGTTGCTATCTTATTAAGGGCATTGACAACAATCTGCCTGATCGGAACGAACTCTCCGCTGTCCCTTCTTTGCGTTACATTAAAAACGTCTTTCTCGACATTATTCAGAATAGTTTCCAGATTATCAGTTCCTGCGTAGCAGTTACTTGATGTCTCTTCGCATACTTTGATAAGTTTTCGAAGTGTAGACTTCTCTGCAACTATCTGTGCATAATACTTGACGTTGGCCGAAGTCGGAACCGCTGCTACAAGATTGACAATATACTCAGTCGAAGCGTACTCCGGCGGAACATTCTTGTCCTTGAGCCTTTCCTGAAGTGTTACCTGGTCAACAGGTCTTCCCTCTTTATTAAGTTCTACACATGCATCAAAAAAGGTTCCAAGCTGGCGATCATAGAAATCTTCACCCGTTATGTACTCGGTTGCAACTTCTATCGCCTCCCTGTCCATAAGCATAGCGCCTACAACAGACTGCTCTGCCTCACGGCTTTGCGGAGGAACCCTTTTAACCATAAACTGTTCGTCTGCCATAATTATCCTTTGATCCGAGAATTAGTTTTGTCGTAAACTTAAGCTTCTGTTACAGATACTCTGATCTTAGCTGTTACCTGTGGATGAAGCTTTACAGGGATCTCATAAGTTCCACATGCCTTGATAGGCTCTGAGAGAACAAGTTTCTTTTTGTCTATATCAAAACCAAACTGAGTTTTTGCTGCCTGAGCGATTTCCTTAGTAGAAACTGAGCCGAATACTTTACCACCTTCTCCTGTTTTGATAGTAACCTTGATCAGTTCCTTCTCGATTTTTTCTCCAAATGCCTTAGCATCTTCAAGCTTCTCCTCTGCTACCTTGGCATCATGTTTCTGCTCAGCCTTAAGTCTTGCAAGATTTGCATTGGTTGCTTCTACTCCAAGCTTTTGCTTAAAGAGCATATTGTTAGCATATCCATCACTTACTTTTACAATATCTCCCTTTTTTCCAAGAGATTTAACATCTTCCAAAAGAATTACTTTCATTTAAGTTCACCTTCCTCAATCATTGTATCTATTGTTTTCTTGATAATTCCTATAGCTTCTGTAACTGTCATGCCTTCCATCTGGCATCCGGCCATAGTCATATGACCACCACCGCCAAGTCTCTCCATGACAAGCTGAACGTTGACTTCATCAATCGATCTTGCACTTACATATACCATATTCTGATATTCGGTACATACGAAGCTAGCTTTGATTCCCTTTATATTAAGAAGTTCATTGGCTGCCTGAGCTCCAATGATAGTAGGACTTACGATATCTTCACTGTTACATATGGATATTGCATAGGCTCCTTTATAGATCTCAGCCTGGCTGACTGCATCTGCTTTGGTCTTGTATTCATTGGCGTCTTCTCTAAAGAGTTTTCTGACTCTGGTAACATCAGCACCGTTACGACGAAGGAATGCTGCAGCCTCAAAGGTTCTGACACCGGTTTTTTGCATAAAGTTATTGGTATCAACCATGATACCGGAATACATGCTGTCTGCTTCTTCGGTGTTGACTTTTACGTTCTCACCGATATACTGAAGTATCTCAGATACCATCTCACATGTCGATGAAGCATAAGGCTCAACATATGAAAGAGTTGCATTCTCTATAGTCTCTGTTCCCTGTCTGTGATGATCCAGCACTACTATATTCTTACAAAATCTAAGAAGCTCAGGACATTCTGTAATAGACGGCTTATTGACATCTACAACAACCAGAACTACATTGCCGCTAGCCATATCAATCGCAGTCTGAGAGCCTATGATCATATCATCTTCATATTCCGGATTGTTCTTAAAAAGATCTACCAGAGGCTGCATGGATTTGGTCACATCATTAAGAACTATATGACATTTTCTGTCAAGATACTTACTGATCCTGTTAATACCAACAGAAGCTCCAAAGCTATCTACATCGCCAAGTCTGTGACCCATGACAAGCACTGTATCATTAGCTGTGATGATCTCCTTTAGAGCATGAGCCTTAACTCTGGCTTTAACTCTTGTATTCTTCTCAATTTGCTGACTCTTACCGCCATAATAGATGGTATTATCAGGAGTCTTGACTACAGCCTGATCGCCGCCTCTGCCAAGAGCCAGATCTATAGCATTACGGGCAAATTCATAGTTCTGCGAATATGATAGACCATCTATACCCATACCTATACTGAGGGTAACAGCCATCTCATTACCTATATTGACTGTCTTGACCTCTTCAAGTATGTCAAATCTGGCTTCCTGCATCACCTTGCAATACCTCTTGGGCATTACAACAAAATATTTATCCTTCTCAGTCTTACGCACTATTCCGTTACAACTTGCAACATATTTATTGATCTTACGATCTATAAGTGCGATAAGAAGTGACCTTCGAACCTCTTCTACACTTTCAAGTGCCTCTTCATAGTTATCAAGGTAGATAAGACCTGCGGCCATAGACTGGTCATCGACTTCCTGAACAGCAAGACGAAGTGCTGTCTGATCGAAAAGGTATACTATGATAAGATATCCGTCATAGCTTCCGGCTTCAATGATATCACTGTTACTTGCCATCTCTTCAAGAGATATTTTGCGCATTCTAAGAGAATAGTAGTTATTTTCATATTCAAGATCATACTGGACTTCCTCATCATCCATAGCCGGAAACTTATCGGCTGTAACTGATGGGAAAACAGCAGTTATCTGCTTATGAAAATTCTTTTTCTCATGAACAGTCTTCTCAAATGCAATATTAGACCAAATAACTTTGCCTGTATCATCCAAAAGACAGCTTGGCAGATCCATCTCCCTAAGTAAAGTCTTCTGAATCTGTCCATACTGCGTAGCAAAACTAATAAGCTCATTGATAACAATAGGCCGGGTCATAAAATACATAAGAAAAACAATTACGGTATATAAAATAGTGAAAATCGTAAGGATAATCCCTGCCTGAATGCCACCAAACAAAAACACAAGAAATGTGACAAGAATTAATATAATATCCAGGTAAAGAAATGTCGTTAGAAAAGTACGCAGACGTCCCTTTAATCTGATTCTATTTTTCTTCATTTGAATAACCCTCCACGGCTCCTATAAAATGGATTATAACATTTATTGTAAGAGCCTGCCACCTGACGATACAGTAATTTTAATATAATACCAAGAAGAAAAAAGGCACTTCTTAGAATCTCTTCTAAAAAGTGCCTTGAATTATATACCTTATTGCTGACTATTAGTCTGCTACGTATGGCATAATAGCAAGATGTCTAGCACGCTTGATAGCAACAGTGATCTCTCTCTGGTGCTTTGCGCAGTTTCCTGTGATTCTTCTAGGAAGAATCTTTCCGCTCTCAGAAACATACTTCTTAAGAGTTGCTGCATCTTTATAATCAATTGCATGATCCTTACCACAGAATACGCAAACTTTCTTTCTTCTGTGCATGCCACCTTTTCTACGAGGTGCTTCGGATCTTTCTTTATTGAAAGCCATTTGGTTTGCCTCCTATCAAATTCTAGTCAGCCTAAACTGCTGACCATTAGTTGAACGGCAGTTCTTCATCAATTCCATCAGGAATGTTCATGAAACCATCAGCTGCCGCTACAGGTGCTGCAGATCCAGATGCTGCGGGCTGAGAGAAATCTCCGCTTCCGCTGTTCTTGCTCTCTGCGAACTCCTGATCTTCTACAACGACTTCTGTAGTGTATACTTTGACGCCATCCTTATTGGTGTATGAACCAGTTTCGATTCTGCCTGTTACGCAGATCTTGGTTCCCTTGCGGAAATACTTTTCTGCAAATTCACCGGATCTTCCAAAAGCTTTGCAGGAAATAAAATCTGCAGTCTGCTGTCCGTCACCACTATCTTTTCTAGAAAATCTGCGGTCAACAGCCAGTGTATATCTTGCAATTGCAAGTGGGTTCTCACCCTGACTATATCTTACATCCGGATCTCTTGTTAAACGTCCCATAAGTATAACTTTATTCATCTGTCTTGTCCTCTTTCTTATGCCTCGTCGTTTCTAACGCATAAGTATCTGATGACGTTGTCCACGATGCGAACACGTGACTCGAGCTCAGCTGGAACTGATGCCTCAGCGTCGAACTGGATGAAGTAGTAGAAACCTTCAGTCTGCTTCTGAATCTCATAAGCAAGCTTCTTCTTACCCCAATCGTCTACGTTCGTAACTGTGCCTCCGAAACGCTCGATCAGTGCCTTGCACTTGTCAACGGCCTTTGTTTTTGCTTCATCATCAACATTTGCGCTGACAACAACGGCTAATTCGTACTTGTTCATGCTGTTGTTACCTCCTTTTGGTCTCTGGCTTCCGCCTGCATGTGCAGCGTGTGATACGTAAAAGTGCTGCAGCAGAAGCAAGGAATTTATATCACGGAGTTTCATCATAGCATGAACAGCCTTTATTTGCAAGTTTTTTAACGTAAAATTGCTTTTTTCATTCAATAAATCGAATTGTCAGATAAATCAAAATCCTAATCTATACAGACTTCCCACTTGAACATACCGACATCCCCAAGATCTTTACATAGGCTGGTAGCGCATCAGATCAGGAAGTATTAGTAGTTTATCCTTTATGCTTTATACTTTATTCTTTATGCTTTATTCTTTATGCTTTATTCTTTATTCTTTATGCTTTATTCTTTATGCTTTATTCTTTATGCTTTATTCTTTATGCTTTATTCTTTTTATATTCTTCTCAAGTGCTGTTCTTGCTATCATTATCTGATGAGCACATCCTACACATTTGAGTCTGAAGTCAGCACCGGATCTTAATACTTCCCACTCAAAAGATCCGCATGGATGCTTCTTCTTAAGTGTGACTATGTCTCCTACTTCTATTTGCATATATTACCTCATGTTGCGAAAGAATATGTCTAAAGATCCTAATATGAATATTAAGGCTTAGTCAGTAGCCTGATATATTGCCTCTTTGATCTTGTACTGCGAACATAACTCTGGATACTTCTATCTCATGGAAGCTGATCAAATATTTCGCCAATACTTCCCTGAACCACCAGATCTGCCTGTGAATCTCTGGGAGTTGCCGACTTATTGACTACAACAAGCTTATCGCCTGTATAGTAATCGATAAGGCCTGCAGCAGGATATACAGCCAGTGAGGTCCCGCCTATTATAAGAACATCTGCATTTTTGATATAAGAGACAGCAGATTCTATCACATCCATATCAAGGCCTTCTTCATACAATACAACATCAGGTCTGACCATCCCGCCGCATTCACAGTAAGGAATTGTCTCTTTTGAATTTATGACATAATCGATATCATATCTTCTGCCACATTTAAGGCAATAATTCCTAAGCGTACTTCCGTGAAGTTCAAGTACATTCTTAGAACCTGCCGCCTGATGTAGTCCGTCAATGTTCTGGGTTATTACAGCTTTTAATTTGCCTTCCTTTTCCCACTGCGCAAGCTTAAGATGGGCTTTATTGGGCTTTGCATCCTGATAGATCATTCTGTCTTTATAGAATTCAAAAAACTCCTGAGGTTTTTTCGTAAGAAAAGTATGACTTACGATCTGTTCCGGAGGATACTTATATTTCTGATTATAAAGACCATCCTGACTTCTAAAATCAGGAATTCCGCTTTCAGTTGATACTCCTGCGCCGCCAAAAAATACTATATTATCAGTTGATTCAACAAGCTCTTTTAATCTTTCAACAGCATCACTCATCAGTAAGCTCCTTTCTATATCAGTTGTATATATACCTCTTTAAAATAATAATAAGCTACATTCCGGAATAACCTCTCTTGGTACTTATCTTAAACATTTTTTGTGTTACCAAGATCAGAATCCTGCTTTTTTCAAAAGGTCTGCAAGTGTAGTAGTAGCTTCACCTTCACTCTTATATTCAATCTCTTCTTCTGTTATCTCCTTTGCCATAACATCATCAAGTGCTTTCATAGATAGAGATAATTTACCATCCTTAATAGCTATGACTTTAACCTTTACCTTCTGACCCACTTTGAGAACTGAGCTTGGATGAGCGATTCTCTGATTTGCAATCTGAGATATGTGACATAGTCCTGAAATTCCATTTCCAAGATCTATAAAAGCTCCGTAACTCTGAAGACTTTCCACAGTACCTTCTGTTACAAGACCGACTTCTACATTCGAGATCTTATTCTTTCTCTCTTCATTGGCCTTTTCTCTTAATATCTCCTTAGCAGACAGTACTAACTTATCATCCTCCTCATCAGCTGTGATAACCTGTACATCTAATGTCTTTCCTACATAGCTCTGAAGATCAGCCTCTTCTACAAATGAAAGTGCAAGCTTGGATGCAGGAATAAATGCTCTTATACCTTCAAGATAAGCTACAACGCCTGCTTTTACTGCTTCAGATACCTTTACGCTCACTACTTCTTTAGACTCTAGAAGTTCCTTCAGTTTATCCCATGCAAGGACTTTATTAGCTTCCTTCCTAGAAAGAAGTATATTGCCCCTTCCATCATCCATGCGCTTAATTGTTGCAGATATCTTATCTCCTGCATGGATATCATTTCTTATTGAAAAATGCGGATCATCAGACAGATCTTCCAGTAAAATGATACCCGGAGCATAATAATCAAGATCAACAGTCACTTTGGTATCTTCAACGCCGGATACTATGCCCTCTACAACATCTCCAACATTTAACTTTCTAAATGACCTCTCAAGTACATCAGCATAATCCTCCATGGATTCTACCTTCTGATCTTCATTTACATTAACGTTTCTTTCTTCCATAACCCTTTACCTTCCTCAGTATATATTATTTTATTGTAGGCTTTGTTGCTAACATTCTATTTTCCGATTACTCATCTGTATTCAAATTTATTTAAAAAGATCGTATTTCCAATACACTTACATTATTATGTTTTTTATTCTGGTAATCCTATCTCCAATCTCATCATCCTGTGTCAGATCATAAACCATCATATAACAGTCATTGGCCTGTATATAATTGCCGCTATCTTCAGCTTCTTCGCCTGCTTTTATCAATAGCGCCAACGTTATATTAGAAGGACCTGTAGGAATATTGTTTTGCTTAAGTATTTCTATAATCTCTTCAGAATTTTCACGTCCCATAGGCTTGTTCAAAGCCGTTTCAAGATATTTGATCTCCTGCTCAGCAGCTTCACTTTCAACCAAAAAAGTACTAAATCTATACAGAGCAGCAGAAAGGTCCGGATCATACTTTTCCAGATAATACCATCCCATATTCCTGTAATAAGTCGCTAGTTCAGCTCTGGTACAGCAAATATTATACATCTCTTTCGTATATTTATATGCACCTTCAATATCTCCCAGGCGCTTACAACAGATGATGATTCCAGATACAGCTTCAAAACTTACAGGATTTTCCATAACAGCAGCAAGATACTCCTGTAAAGCTTCATTATTCCTTTGCTCTGATAGAAGCATATTGGCCTTATCAATGTGAGGGCGTGCAAGATCTGTATCAGATATTTCATATTCATCGGGATTTTTATAATATTCATAAAGATATACTTCTGATATATGTCTAAGACTTAATCTAAGCATGCTAACCGGCTCCACCTTACAGAAAATATGTAATATTAGTATAACACATTAGAAAACGAGAAAATTTAGAGAATAAAAAAAGAATCCATAAAATGGATTCTTAAAGAGGTGACAGACGGATTTGAACCGACGCTCAAGGTGTTGCAGACCTATGCCTTACCACTTGGCTATGTCACCATATATATATGACCCCTAGCAGGTTCGAACTGCTGTTACCGCCGTGAAAGGGCGATGTCTTAACCGCTTGACCAAGGGGCCTCGCTCTTCGCCTATCGGCGAATTAACAGATTATTCTGTAGCTCCCCAAGTAGGACTCGAACCTACGACACTTCGGTTAACAGCCGAATGCTCTACCGACTGAGCTATTGAGGAATGTTTTAATTGTTCCTTCAAAACCGAACACTGAATCTCCAAACTTTTCTTGACTTTTTGGTTAAGTCCTCGACCTATTAGTACACATCAGCTGAGAATGTTACCACTCTTACACCTTGTGCCTATCAACCTCGTACTCTCCAAGGGGTCTTACCACTTGCGTGGGGATATCTCATCTTGAGGGGGGCTTCACGCTTAGATGCCTTCAGCGTTTATCCCTGCCAGACTTGGCTACCCTGCCTTATGCGATTGCCTTCGCAGCAGATACACCAGCGGTCCGTCCATCCCGGTCCTCTCGTACTAAGGACAGCT
>NZ_FOER01000045.1:0-11896 GCF_900110805.1 Butyrivibrio sp. TB
ACACAAGATACTGCCATCTGAGAACGGAGATTGTAAGTCTCTCGTACTTGATAATAAGTATTTTCCTGTACACTGTAACGGCTAAGTTTACGAGTTCTATATATGTATTCAGATACATAATTACAGGCATCAGAATAAGCCTTCATTGTATCGCAGAGAATCTGCTTATCTGAAGGATTAACTAAAATCTGAAGTTTTGCTGTAATTGTCTGTTCCATATAAAACACCTACTTTCTTCACCAAAAACATTATATTATTTATTTTGGCGAAGAACAATAATATTTAGAAAGAAAATGCGTCGCTAAAACGGGCATTCCTCCCACCACTCAAGAGTAGTGGGCTTCCTGCCCTGCGACGCTTGTGAAAAACTACTAACATAATGTACTGATAAATAGTTTGGCTATTTTTGGAATATCTGATATTATATATGTGGGTGTCAAAATGACAGGGGTGTCATTTGGCACCTATTACTGACTTGAAAGATGAACTAATATATAGCAACCTTCAGGTTAGGTAATATCAGCATAAAGGATGGTAAAAGGTATGGATTATACGAAGCTTTTAGATAAGGCCAAAGAGATGCGCAAGATGTCATATGTGCCCTATTCACATTTTCATGTAGGCGCTGCGCTTCTTACAAAAGAGGGTAAGATATATGGCGGATGTAATGTTGAGAACGCTTCATACGGCGCTACTAACTGCGCAGAACGTACAGCGTTTTTTACAGCTATTGCCAATGGGGAGAAGAACTTTAAAGCGATTGCCATAGTAGGCGGTCCTGAGGATGAGAATGGCAATATAGATAAACTCACTGATTCACAGCCATGTGGTATCTGCAGACAGGTTATGAGAGAATTCTGCGGACCTGATTTTGAAGTAGTGCTTCAGGGAGCAAGCGGCGAAGTAACTGTTCAAAGGCTTGATGAAGTTCTTCCTAACAGCTTCGGACCTGAGAACCTCTAAAACTATAATAGATAGTAATTATTGGATTTAATAAAGAAGTCTGGATGAATTCTATTTTAATAATTCATCTAGGCTTCTTTTTTGATTAACAAAAACTTCTATTCTGTATTTAGCTAAGAATTTGAAAAGCTTTCTATTTTTAAATCCAAATTAATGTCGCAAGTTCCGTCAATTTGAACCATTAGTTGTTTTCTTTGCTCGCGACATGAGGAAAAAATGATTAGATAGTCATGCTGATTGATATTTTCTTAAAGCTTATGAGGGTCAGTTTTCTTTTAGAAGATTCAGAAGATACGGAATCTCAGCTTCGAAGTTAACAGCATAGTTCACGCTGTCCGGATCCTCATATGTATTACGGATGCTGGCAGCTGTGAAGTCTGTAGCTATCTTAAGGGCAGTATATACACTCTTGCCAAGAGTAAGAGCACCTGTGAATGCGCTGGCGTATACATCACCTGTTCCGTGAGACTTATAAGGAACCTTGGTGGTGCCATAGCTTATGAATTCGCCATTTTCACCGTTAAGACCTATAAAACCAAAGCTTCCGTTATCAAGAGTAACACCTGTTATTACAGGGAACTTACATCCTGCATTAACAAGCTTTGTTAGAAGGCCTCTGACTACATCTTCATTTGCCTCTTCACCCGGGTACTCTTCACCCAGCATAAGAGCAGCTTCGGATATGTTAGGAAGTGTGATATCTGCCTTGGTGCATAGATTCAGCATCTCTTTGGCAAATGCCTCATCAAAACCAACATAAAGCTTGCCATTATCGGCCATGGCAGGATCGACTATAATGGCTGTGTTTTCACCTTTAAGTGAGTTAAAATATTCTTTTACTATATCTATCTGACGAAGGCTTCCCAGATACCCTGTATAGATTGCATCGAATTTAAAGCCTTCTTTCTTCCAATGCTCCAGAATTGGGAGCATATCATCTGTAAGATCTCTGAATGTAAATCCCTTGAACATAGTGTGTGTGGAGAGAACAGCGGTCGGCACGATCGATGTCTCAACTCCCATGGCGCTGATGATAGGAAGTGCTACAGTAAGCGAGCACTTGCCTACGCAGGAAATGTCTTGAATTGATACGATTCTCTTCATAGCGGGTCTCCAATCTGTCTGTATCTGAGTGTAGTAATTGTCCGACATATTCAGGATAAAGTTTGAAAATGTTCCATTTTCAAACCCAAATTGGTGTCGCGAGCTCCACCAATTTGAACCATTAGTCACTTGCTTTGCTCGTGACATGAGGTTAAAAATAGAATGAGCCGGTGTGCTTGTAATGTCTAAAGGCAATTGACATTGCCATCACTGATTAAAGAGTATATTATAAAACTGGAATCATTATTATAACCATTTTGTGAATTTTGAATAAGACCAGATTTACACAAAATAAAAAGAAAAACAAGTAAGAAAAACAAGTAAGAAAAACAAGTAAGAAAAACAAGTAAGATATATCGTAACCTGTTCATGTGGATAAGAAACAAGGGGGAAGAATATATGTATGATGTAGAAAAAAGAGGCAATGTACCAATTTATGAGTATCTGTATAAATGTATTCGAAATGATATAGTAAGCGGCAGGATTAGAAACGGCGAGAAGCTCCTTTCTAAGAGACGTCTTGCAAGGCAGGAGGGCGTTGCACTTATAACCGTTGAGAATGCATACGAACAGCTCCTTGTGGAAGGCTATATCGAAAGCAGGGAGAGAAGCGGATATTATGTCAGCTTTGACGCAGGGCGCTTTGTAATGAGTGACTATAGTGATGATAGCAGCAGATCGTCAAATGGTAATATATATCTTAATCATAGATCTGCTAATAATAGTATTGGCAATATCAAAACTGATAATACTAGTTGTAAAGCCAATAATACCAATAGAAAAGCCAATAATACCAATAGTAGAGCTAATAATACTAATATTAAAGCCAATATTACTAATAGTAACAATAATATATCTGGTGTTATTGAAAGAGATATTCCCCAAGTTCCTGATATAGCAGATTTTGTATCGCAGCGTCTTTTTGATGATGCCTTCCCGTTTGATATATGGTCCAAACTTATGCGCAAAGTCTTGTCTGACAGAAATCCGGAATGCCTTGCACCGCCGGATCCTTGCGGACTTCCCGTTCTTAGATACGCAATCGCCGGTTATCTTATGAGAAGCAGGGGTATAGATGCAGATCCTGATAATATCATAGTAGGTCCGGGTACGGAATATTTAGAAAATATACTTTTGATATTGTCAGGCGGAGGTGCACTTACAGCTGTAGAAGATCCCGGATACAAGAAGATGGGCCTTCTGTGTGAGAGAGCCGGGCACAAGTGTCTTCATATACCTGTTGATAGGGACGGACTGGATGTATCTGTGCTGGAAGGAACAAGTGTAAGACTTGTTAATATCTCACCATCTCACCATTTTCCTACAGGTGTTGTCATGTCTGCCGGCAGGAGGGCTCAGCTTGTAGACTGGGCTGAAAGGGAAGATGCCTATATAGCAGAGGATGACTACGATTCAGAGTTTAGATTTTCAGGAAGGCCTATTCCTCCTATTGCTGCTGCATATCCTGAAAGGGTCATTTACATGAATACATTTACAAGAACCCTGGCTCCGTCTATAAGGATAGCCTTCATGGTCCTTCCGGATAAACTCATGGATCGTTACAGGCAGAAGTTATCATTTTACTCAGGGACGGTTTCTTCTTTTGAACAGCTGGTTCTGGCAGAATTTATAAATGGAGGATACTATGAGCGCCACCTTTCCAGAATGAGGAATTATTATGGCAAAAGGCGCGAAAGCATCATGAGATTATTTGAATCCAAAGAAAAGGGTTCTACCAATAGGAATGATAGTAAAGAAAAATATGATGATACTAAAGAGACTCATGACAATACTCATGCTGACAGATCCTATATCCAAAAACAAAAAGAAAACAGTGAAACAGGTATATTTGTACCGATAAAGGATGTTGCAGGTCTTAGAATAGTCCTAAAGGCTCCTGATAGCCTTGATGATGAGAAGTTTATAAAAGCATTGTCAGATAAGGGAATAAAGCTGTCTTGCATAAACGACTATTGTTATAGCCATAACAGCCAATATGATCACCATTTCCTTGTAAGCTTTGGCGCAGCTAGTGAAGCTGATTTTGCAAAAGCTCTACCCGTAATGGAAAAGGCGGCAATGGAATGCATGTAGGAGAATGAATGATCATGAACAATATGTAACACAAAAACGTTTGTTATGAATCGAATAAAAGATTTTTTAAAAAAGTACTTGCATTTATCTTAAGGTTGTAGTAAAGTATCTTTTGTTGCAAGGAACGACAGCAACAAAAGATAATAAAGATGCGCTGCTAGCTCAGTTGGTAGAGCACCTGACTCTTAATCAGGTTGTCCAGGGTTCGAGACCCTGGCAGCGCACGCCGAGTACTGTTTCATGAGTATAGCTCATGGGGTGGTACTTTTTTTTCATGTTTGAGGATTGTCTGAGCTTCTGAGAAACGGAACAATCCGGTAGTCATATGGCGTCAATAGGAACTTTTGACACCTACCTCATATTATTAGGTCAATTTAAAAAATCCCAAATGAAAAATCCCCGGTCCTTAGAAGGATACCGGGGATTTTTCATTTGGTCCGCTTTTAATATCACAGTTACCTTCCAGCGTGTTGGCTGCTGCCAGGTACTCTGCATATGATTTTGATTTTAGTATATTCTTTATGTAGCCTTCTGAACCTTCGAAAGACTGTGACATGTAGAACCACATCTCTTTCATCTTGTTGAAGACATTATTGCCGTCTTTAAGATTCTCTTTGTACATAGCTTCCAGAGCGCGTCTGAACTCTTTGAATTCTGCTTTATCCATCTTGGCGCCGCCTTTGATCTGGCGAGCAAGAGAAGGATCAGCTACGATGCCTCTTCCAAGCATAACAGAAGATATTTTATTATCTGCAGAACCGGCTGTATTCATATGATAATGCAGAGTGATATCTTTTGATAGATCACTATTTATATCATGAATATCTAAGGTATCTTTGGTCATACCACCTATATCATGAAGACCAGAACCTTCCTTTAGTCCACCACTTACATCATGAAGATCTGAGCCTTCCTGATATCCATATCTATCATTGATCTTATTGTAGTTATCCAGAGTAAATACATTGCCGTTGTAGCATACAGGGCAAGAGCTCATCATAAGAGCCTTTTCAAATACTTCCATATCAGGAACACCTTTATAGAACTGTTTCCTGATACGTGGGTGTATAGTCAGCTCCTTAATAGGGTATCTGGCATATATCTTGGACAGATGCTCCATCTCAGATGCGTCAAGATAACCGATTCTGGTCTTAACTGATAGTTTTCTTGCATCATCGCCTAGAGAATCGAATACTTCGTCAAAGAAGGTACCTAGCTTATCAGGCTCTTTTAAAAATCCTGAACCTCTACCCTTAGCTGTAACTGTGCCGGATGGACATCCAAGATTGAGATTGACTTCATCATAGCCCATTGAGGTGAGCTTTTTGAAGATCCATATGAGCTCTTTAGAACTGTTGGCCAGAACCTGAGGTACGACCCGCATCCCTTCGTTGTTGGCAGGATCTATCTCCCTCTCATCACGTTTTTTGATATAGTGATCAGGGAATACACTAATAAAAGGGGTGAAATATGTATCCACCCCTCCAAAATACTTATTGTGAAGCTGTCTGTACAGATATGTTGTGATGCCCTCCATGGGCGCATAATATATGTTCATCTATATAAATCCTAAAAATAACTTATTTACCGGCAAGGAACTTATCGATGTGATCCTCAATGATCTTCATGAGTCTTGTTCTTGCTTCTACACTAGCCCATGCAATATGAGGTGTTATAAGAAGCTTAGTGCTGTCCTTGATCTTAAGAAGAGGATTGGACTCTTCGATTGGTTCAACAGAGAGTACATCAAGACCCGCAGCACGGATAGTTCCGTTTTCAAGAGCATCAGCAAGATCCTTCTCGTTAACAATAGGACCACGTCCAAGGTTTAAGAGAATTGCAGATTTCTTCATCTTGGAAAGGGCGTCCTTATTGATCAGGTTGGCGGTTGCGTCATTAAGCGGTGCATGGATAGATATAATATCGGATGTTTCTAATAATTCGTCAAAAGAAACTTCCTTATATTCTGAGTCATGGTTCTTGCCGGATGTTGAATAGTAGATTACATTGCATCCAAAAGCCTTGGCAACGCTTGCAACCTGCCTTCCGATAGCACCAAGACCGATTATGCCATATGTCTTGCCGCAGAGCTCTCCAAATCTTTTTTCAAAATGTGTGAACATAAAATCTTTGGTATATCCGTCTGTCTTAACATAGTTGTCATAGTATGCAAGGTTTTCAAAAAGATAGAACAAAAGAGCAAAGGTGTGCTGTGTAACTGTCTGAGTAGAATATCCTGCAACATTGCGCCATTCAATGCCTTTTGATGCAAGATAGTCAAGATCGAGATTATTGACACCTGTTGCTGTGACACATACAAGCTTTAGATTCTTGGCAGTTCCGATTGTCTTTTCATTGATCGGGACTTTGTTAAGGATGATAATATCTGCATCCTCGACCCTTGCAGGAACTTCCTCCGGCTTTGAGAAGTCATGTATCACAACTTCTCCAAATCTGTTAAAAGGGGTTAGATCAATATCTTCACCTATTGTTTTGCGGTCAAGAAATACGATTTTCATAAGTGGCCTCCATATTCTTAGATTGATATATTTACTTATCAATATTATTTTTAGATTTTGAAATAGACCTATGTCATTCATCATAATATATCGCCCTAAGACCTATTTCAAGATAAAAATACCTGTGGAGCAGTTGTATAAGTAAAAACTGAAAATTCGCCTTACCACAAATGGTGGCGTATGTTTGGCAAGTGCTAAGTTTGAACAAAAATAAGTTGCAAAAAATTTATTTGACCTATTGACTCATATTACATTGCGTATTAACATAGCACTTGAAAACAAAATAAAACTTCGGGGTTGGGTGAGATTCCCTACCGGCGGTATAGTCCGCGAGCTTTGATAGCATGAACCGGTGTGATTCCGGTACCGACAGTAAAGTCTGGATGGAAGAAGGATATGCAGATCTTATGATCTGTAGGATTATGGATGAATTGTTAGCCCCGGATATATGCCGGAGCTTTTTTGTTGTATGTAACACAAAAGTCCGATATGTCCCAAACTGTGGATTTATGCTGGCAAAAGATGAAAATGCCCACAAAAATCACGCTTCTAAGGATACGCATTCATCCTGATTCCTAAATTCACAACGCAGGCGTAAAACCAATAATTCCCGAAAATAACACATGTGTACAGACATAGGAGGGATAAAGAAATGACCAATGGATTATTTGCTAGTATTGCAGAAAATGTAGAGTATGTGATAGGCTTTGCGATCATCATCGCAGCAGCTTTTGCTATCGCTATCGTATGTGAGAAGCTGGCACAGAAGATCAACGGAATTAAAGAGCCCATGCTCAGCACCAGAAAGGTAGTAGTTATAGGAACATTTGCAGCTATATCTGTTGTTCTTATGATGTTCGAGATTGCGCTTCCTTTTGCACCATCTTTCTATAAGCTGGATCTTTCTGATCTTCCTGCTCTTATCGGTGCATTTTCATTTGGGCCGATGGCAGGCGTTATGATCGAGTTTGTGAAGATTCTCTTAGAGCTTGTTATTAGAGGAACTTCTACAGCATTTGTAGGAGAACTTGCCAATTTTGTTATAGGATGCTGCTTCATACTTCCGGCATCTATTATCTATACTTTCAAAAAGACCCGCACTATGGCGCTTGTATCCTGCATCATCGGAACACTTGTTATCACTATTGTAGGAAGCCTTATGAACGCATTCTACCTGCTCCCTGCGTATAGCGCACTGTACGGAATGCCTATAGATGCATTTGTAGGAATGGGTGCTGAAGCTAATAATAACGTTACAAGTATCTGGACACTTGTATTGTACTGTGTAGTTCCTCTCAATCTTATCAAGGGCGGCATTGATTCTATTATTACAGTATTTGTATATAAGAGGATCAGCGTAATTCTTAAGAATGTTACATTCGTACCGGCTTCAAGAAAGAAAACATATGCAGAATAATTTTTTTGGAGCTTATGATCTGAATTTGATAGATTATATGTATAGTAGGCAGTGGCAGTTTATATGTCACTGCTTATATTTTTAGTTAAAGAGAAAAAGGCAGTGTACAAATGCCCCGGATATTGCATCTAATAAGCAGGAAGCTATAAATAAAGTCTTAGATTATTCCGATATACAAATTGAGATAGTGTCGTCGATTTAGTGTACGGATTCTTTTGTATTTAATAAATGTGAATGATCCGGCACACTGGTAAAAGTAGTAGTTGCAAGGATGCGTATATAGAGATTGCTTCACCGGATATGATCAGTGATAGAAGCGTATATCTCTTTGGAAAGGAGTCTGTTATGGCATTATCAAATGATATCGCGCGTATAAGCGCGGCACAGTCTATGTATGACACATCGTCATACAATAAATCCGTCAAAAAAGAAGAGCAGTCAGATAAAACCAAAGCAGCTGAAAACAAGAATACACCAAAGGTTACAGGCAGGACAGTAGGTGATGTTCAGCTAAGTGAAAAGGCTGCAAAGTTCTATGAGAAGTTTAAAGCCAAATTCCCCGGTATGGACTTCGTCCTGGTATCCAAGGATATGAAAGAACAGGTCGAGTCCAATGCTGCTGCATATGGCAAGGCCAATAAGACAGTAGTTCTTATCGATGATGAGAAAATCGAGAGAATGGCTAATGATGAGAAGTATGCAAGCAAGATAGAAGCAACTATCAAAGGTGCAGAAGCTCAGATCAAAGCCCTTAGTAGCGGTCTTGCATCTACTGGAGCAGATGTTCAGGGATACGGCATGAAGATTAATGATGACGGCACAGCTACACTTTTTGCAACTTTAAAGAACTCTTCAAAGGCTCAGAAAGCCCGCATTGAGAAAAAAGCTGCCAAGAAGAAGGCGGAAGAAAAGGCAGCCAGGAAACTGGAAGAAAAGAAAGCCCATAAGAAGGATAAAGACAGGGATATCAGCAATAAACATATTAGCGATAAGGATGAAAAAGTTGCAGATAATACTAACAAAACAAGGGACAAAGATAGAATTCCTGATGAAGATGAGTATGTAACAATTACAGCAAATACCGCTGATGAACTCCTAAAAAAGATTTCTGATCAGGCTATGCTCTTTAGAAGCGACAGCGTCAGAACACAGGAAGAAATGATGGTAGGACAGCACTTTGATTTTAACATATAGACTACCGCCAGTATTTTGATTTTTAACTAAAACTACCCAACTTGGACGGACCTGCCCCTGCAAAGACTTTGGAGATGCCGGTCCGTCCAAGTGGGTGGTTTTAGTTTTGCAAAAGCAGGGATTGCCTCTACAGATCAATCCCTGCTTTTGTTACGCTATATAGGAATAAGACATCGCCCTCCATAAGCACCAGATTGCCTCTTGGTACGAGGGGCTTATTACCACGTCTTATCATCACGATAAAAGTAGTTCTGGAGATATCAAGTTCATCAATCCTTAGGCCTATCCAGGAGTGCCCGTATTCAAGTTTCATCTCTTTGAAATTGATGAACTTGTCCTTCTGAAGCGGTTCAGATCCCAGAACGAGCTGGTCTCCTTCATGGATCAGAGTATTGCCTTTGGGGATGGAAGTCTTGTTATTTCTTTGAAGAGCTGCGATTATGATATTGTCCGGAAGATGCAGGTCTTTAATATATTTGCCGGCCCAGTCATCGTTTTCGGTGATCTTGACCTGAATGAAGTTGAGCTCAGTATCAGTAGAATCTCCGACTGTGGATAGATGAGTATACTGTTCTACGAATCCGGCGCTTATGATACCTGTTGGGATAGCTACAATTCCTACCCCCAGAAACGCAATGATTATACCAAAGAACTTACCGAGTGTAGTCACAGGATATATATCACCATATCCTACAGTCAGAAGTGTGGACATAGACCACCATACACCGGAGAAAGCGTTGGAGAATACCTCCGGCTGTGCGTCATGCTCCAGTGAATACATGCAAAGACTTGAACCCAGCATTAATACCAGGATTATGAATACAGAAGACATAAGCTGCTGACTTTTACTCTTTATAACATCTGTGATAACATTCAGAGAATCATAATATGCATTGATCCTGAAGAGCCTCAAGATCCTGGCAACTCTGAACATCTTGAAGGCAACAGCGCCGTTTGGAAACATGAAGGGCAGATAGTAAGGAAGGAATGATAGGATATCAATTATTCCGTCCAGTGAAAAGATATATTTTTTTATAGCACCCGCTTCAGTTTCTTTGGGAAAATGGCACTTGGCAGTATATACTCTTAATATAAAATCTATTGCAAAAAAAGCCACAGTGACAACTTCAATAATATGGAATATGTCTCCATATTGAGCCTGCAGATTGTCAAAGGTAGCCATGACCGAAGCCCCAAGATTGAGTAATAGAGCAGATATACTTAGTATGTCATACATCTGATTGACCGGCTCATCAACAACACCAACCGAGACCATCTTGAAGACCCTGTTTCTTATATTTCGCTTTCTTATCATATTTTCGTGTTTGGAATCTGTTTTTTTCACATCAAACCTCGTGTCTGGAAGTTTTAGTTATTTATATGACGTAAGGGTCAAAAGTCATTTCGATTCGAGCTTGCTCGAAATCGAATATGAATTTATGACCCGCCAAACATGAGCAAAGTAGCACGTAGTGCGGATTTGCGAATGTTTGAGGATTGTGAGAGTTTCGAAGAAACGGAACAATCCGGTAGTCATATGGTGTCAAAAGGAACTTTTGACACCTACCTCATTTATATAGAAAAAAGTATATGAAAAATTTTCTCTTGACTATATATACTATAGTTTAGCATCTTTTGGACAACTATGATATGCGATAATATCAGATTATTTGACCGGTACTGAGTTTTCAAATGTACATAAAAGCGATATAATTAAAGGTGATAATTAGTTTTATGACTAATTGACCGATATTATCTGTATAAATTATCAACTGAAGCTACTACCTTTTTGTGAAACTGGGGAGTTATCAGATCTCCGGTTGATCCATGTATAGCCATAAGTGGCAGGAGGGCGTATGTTTATCTGCATGTCATGTCAGGACAATTCCGAAAAGACTACAACAGAGATCTGTGAATTTCGCGGGATCAGGTATGATAATCGTTATAAGACCGCTGTGATATCAACAGAGCATGAGAACCACGATTACATCGTGCCTATGACTGAGACCAGATATGAACAGCTGGTTGATGAACTTGCCAAGGCTATGAATGAGCATCAGCTTATCTATCTGAAAAATGGTGTTATATTCAGGTGCCGAAAAGGTGAGATTCATAATAGTGAACCCCAGAATATTACAATAGGTTGGTAAGATCATGGTAGATATTCCTATAGAGGTGCAGCTGCGGCCATTTATATTGCTGCTGCTTATTTTATCTATTGTCAATATGGTCATTTTGTTCAATAAGACCAATGAGAATATAGGTAACAAGAGAGAAGTAAGAGCATTTCGCGGAATGCTCTTATCTTTGTTTGCGCGCCATGGGTGCGCTCTAACGGGTGAAAGTCCCGAACACGCCCAGATAGTGGGAAGTGTATAGCTGAACAGCAAGGGTGTCCATCGTGAGGTGGAATCTGAAGGAAGCTGTGAGCAAATCTCTGGTCCGACGGACAGAAATCACATATAAGGCTAGGCTACGAGAGATAAGTTGGCAAAGAACAACGAGGTCTAATAACTATCACATTTGTAGTAGCAGAGTAAATGTGGCGGATATATGGAGAGAAAGAGCGTGCGCCTTAAGCGTGGAGGTCTCACAGTGGTTTCAT